>CAZVDN010000294.1:0-348 GCA_964625665.1 uncultured Streptomyces sp.
CGAGTTCGGCGCCTTCGACCGCGCCATCGACGTGCAGATTTCGCGCCTGCGCAAACTGCTGGAAGCCGATCCGGCCAAGCCCGCGTTTATTCAGACGGTCTGGGGCTTCGGTTACGTCTTCGTGCCGGACGGCGGCAAGTAGCCGCAAATGCATTGAAATTGATTCCGCAAAGCCTGCTGTGGCGGGCGATGATGCTGCTGGCATTGCTGCTGGTCGCCGGCAATTTCGCCTGGCTGCAGATTTTCCGCGTTTCGGAACGCGAACCGCGCGCGGCCCAGGTCGCACAGCAAATCGCCAGCGTGGTCAATCTCACGCGTTCGGCGCTGATTACCGCGAATCCGGCCAAA
>CAZVDN010000294.1:358-4738 GCA_964625665.1 uncultured Streptomyces sp.
TTCGACCTGTTGCGCGATCTCGCCGATCAGGAAGGCATCCAGGTCCACTCCGGCGCACCCAACGAGGCAGTCGAGCCGCTGCCCGACCGCCCGTTCGTACGCCTGTTGATCGCCGAGCTGCAACGCCGGCTCGGCGACGAAACACGCCTGCTGCAGACCGAGGGCGGCGGCGACATCTGGGTCAACTTCGATATCGACGACATCGACTACTGGGTGCGCCTGCCGCGCGAACGCGTCGAACGCACTGAACAGTTGCGTTGGCTCGGTTGGGGGCTGCTGGTATTGCTGCTGTCGATTGCCGGCGCCTTTCTGATTGTCTCGCGGGTCGGCCGCTCGCTGCGCGAACTGACGAACGCAGCGGCGGCCATCGGCCGTGGGCAAACACCCCAGCCGGTCAGCGAAAGCGGACCGAGCGAAATCCGCACGCTGTCGCACGCCTTCAACCAGATGACGGCCGATCTCAAGCGCCTCGATGAAGACCGCGCGCTGCTGCTGGCCGGCGTCTCGCACGATTTACGCACGCCGCTGGCGCGCATCCGGCTCGGCATGGAGATGCTCGGCGACAAGGCCGATCCGTCGTTGAAGGAAGGCATGGTGCAGGACATCGCCGACATCGACGCCGTCATCAGCCAGTTTCTCGATTTCGCGCGCGTCGGCGGCGAACAAAGCACTGCCACCGAATGCGATCTCGACGAAATCGTCGGCAGCATTGCCGAACGCTACAAGCGCCAGGGCGTGGTCGTCCAGGCGCGACGCGGCGGCGTGCCGCGCCTGCAACTGAAGTCGATGGCGATCCAGCGCCTGATTACCAATCTGGTCGAAAACGCGCTGCGCCACGGCAGCGCCGAAGTCGAGATCGAAACGGCAAGCATCGAAAACGGCGTCCGGCTCTCGGTGCTCGACCGCGGGCCCGGCATTCCGCCTGAAGACGCCGAGCGCATGTTGCAACCGTTTACGCGATTGAACAGCGCGCGCAGCACCAGTGGTTCGGGATTGGGTCTGGCGATCGTCGACCGCATTGCAAAAATGCATCGCGGCAGCGTGCAGTTGCTGCCGCGCGACGGCGGCGGACTGGAAGCGCGGGTCGAACTGCCGCTGCGATAAAAAGCGCTAGCGCCGGATGCGCACCGTGGTGTTGCGCAAACGCAGCGACAGCACACGCCCCAGCGCAAACAACAAATCGCGCGCCAGCGCCGGCTCGCGTTCCGACAACTGCCTGAATTGCTCGATGGTCAGGCACAGGAGTTCGCCGTCGGTCACTGCCCACACATTGGCCGAACGCGGCTGGGCATCAAAAAACGATTGTTCACCGATGACGCTGCCGGAGCCGATTTTTGCAATCGGGCTGATGCTGACGCCGTCCACATAGGTCACGCCGACTTCCAAAGAACCGGCCGCCACGAAATAAAGCGCGCGATCGGCAACGCCGCGCTGAATGATCACTTCGCTGGCCCTGAATGCGCGCGGCGCGGTGGCAGCAAACAACGTCTGCCATTGGCCCTCGCTCCAGTGCCTTAACTGAAGATCATCACCCAGGCCGCCCTCTTCCCCGCGGCCACGATTGAAAACCGCAACGTAGTCCATGACCGGATTCTTGTTGTACGGCGGAACTCCGCCTCGTCAGCGATTATACAAACCTGCTAGCATGCCCGCATTGCGAATTTTGTAGGAGCCGCCGATGGTCAAAACCCCGCTGCGCCTGACCCTGATATCGCTTGCCCTGTCTGCACTGGCGCCGGCCGCTGCGCTGGCCCAGCAACAGCAGGTCAACATCTTTTTCCCCTTCGACAACGCCTCCTGTGCGACCTGGGGAAAATATGCCGGCAACCGCGCCATCCGCCAGCAATACGAATTCTGGATCCTCGGTTTTGTGTCGGGCCACAACTACGCCAATCCGTCACGCCAGGTGCCGACCGGCAAGCTGCCGGTCAGCGATCAGCTCTATGCCTATCTCGACGAGTATTGCCACGACAATCCGAATTCGAGCGTGGTCGGCGGTGCGTTTCGGCTGACCGAGCAGTTCCGCGAAACCACGCCGGCTGCAAAGGCGTCTGCCCCACCGGCGAAAAAGGAAGCGCTCAAGGACGTGCCCAAAGCCGGCGCGGCACCGACCGGCAAATAATCGGCCTCAGGCACTGCCGCCGTCAGGCCAGCGCGCGAGCACGCGGTAATCGCCGCGCACCGATTCCACCAATGCGAAATCGCGGGCAGTCCACTGCAGTGCCGGCGGCTGCAGGTCGGCACGCTGCACGGCATCGCGGACCAGCGTGACGTGCGCGCGCCACGCGCGATCCTCGATCGTGAATGCCTCATCGCGCAACCTATGTTCGAGATCCGCCACCAGTTGCACGAGCGACGCGGTAACGCTCTGCGGCAACGCCCACACCATGCGCTGGCGCGCGCGGAAAACGCTCTGTTCAAGTCGAAGTGCAAACGGCACCGGCAGGCGCGCGGCGCACTGCGCGGCCAGTGCCGATAGCGTCGCAATACGCGCACGCGGCACTGCTCCGAGAAAAACCAGTGTCATGTGGAGTTTCGCCGCCGCAATCGGGCGGCCGCCAGTGCGCGCGCAACACTGCTGCGCATGCCGGTGCAGCGCAGCACGCAGCGCGCCATCCGGCCACAGCGCGAAAAACAGGCGCGCCTGCGCAACGACGCTCAGTCGCTGGCCCTTGAATTGTCCGCCGGCAACACGTCGATCAACGCCACCGCTTCTGCGGCGATGCCTTCGCCACGCCCGGTGAAACCGAGTTTTTCCGTGGTCTTCGCCTTGACGTTGACGCATTCGGGTTGCACGCCCAGATCGGCGGCAATATTGGCGGCCATCG
This sequence comes from uncultured Streptomyces sp., assembly GCA_964625665.1. GTDB lineage: Bacteria > Pseudomonadota > Gammaproteobacteria > Burkholderiales > SG8-41 > PALSA-1004. Next base: position 3,187 of record CAZVDN010000294.1, read on the forward strand.
CCGCCACATGCGGCGCCATGCGCGGCTCCTGCGCGATGATGGTGGCATCGAGATTGACCAGGCCCCAGCCGTGCCGCGCCAGCAGCGCCGAAGTCGCGCGCAGCAGTTTGCGGCTGTCCACGCCCTTGTATTGCGGATCGCTGTCGGGGAAATGTTTGCCGATGTCGCCGAGTGCCGCAGCGCCGATCAAGGCATCGCAGATCGCGTGCAACAGCACATCGGCGTCGGAATGGCCTTCGAGCCCGCGCGGATGCGGAATGGTCACGCCGCCGATGATCAGTTTGCGGCCTTCGACCAGCCGGTGCGCATCAAAGCCCTGTCCGATTCTCATTGCTTCTCCATGCTGTTCAGTATGAGCGCCGCCAGCTCAAGATCATGCGGATAAGTCACCTTGAGATTGCGCGTGTCCCCGTTCACCAGCCGCGGCCGGTGGCCAAGGCGTTCAACCGCGCTCGATTCATCAGTCGCCGAGGCCGGATCGACCGCGCGCAGCGCTTCGAGCAGCACGCGATACCGGAACATCTGCGGCGTCTGCGCCTGCCAGAGCGACTCGCGCGACTCGGTCTGCATGACAAGCCCCGTGGCATCGGCACGCTTGAGGGTATCCACCACCGGCAGTCCGAGCAGCCCGCCGACGGCATCGTCGCGCAGGGTTTCGATCAGGCGCGCCAGTGCCTCGCGCGGCAGACAGGGCCTGACCGCATCATGCACCAGCACCCAATCGTCAGCGGCGAGCAGATCGCGCACTGCGAGCAAACCGTTGAACACACTCGCCGCACGCACCGCGCCGCCGCAAAACAGCGGCTCGATGCGGTCGGCAAACGGCTGCCAGTCCTGCTGCGCGAAAAAAGAATCACCGGCCGCCAGCACGACGAACACGCGTTCGATTTCGTCGCAGGCGCACAGCTGTTTAAGCGTGTGATAAAGCAGCGGCCGGCCGGCCAGCGCGAGATACTGCTTGGGCAGCGCTGCGCCCATGCGCGCGCCGCTGCCGGCAGCCGGAACCAGTGCGAAGAATTTTGCCATGCGATTGTCCTCGGACGATTGTACCAGCAGTTATCCCTGCCGCCGTCACGCCATCGCCGGGGCACTGCGGGGACTATAATCAGTGCACTGACTGCAACCGTCGCCGACCAACGCCGCCGCGCGCCATTTACGGGAGGCAAAACATGATCAGCATCCGCCCCCCTGCCGTTGCCGGCCTGTTTTATCCGTCAGACGCGGCCGAACTGCGTCGCGATCTCGCTGCCATGCTCGCTGCTGCCGAACCCGGCGCGCAGGGCAAACCCGTGCCCAAGGCGATCATCGCGCCCCACGCTGGCTACATTTACTCGGGGCCGGTGGCTGCCGCAGCTTACGCACGCCTGATCCCGGCGGGTGACACGATCACGCGCGTCGTTCTGCTGGGCCCGGTACATCGCGTGCCGATCCGCGGCCTCGCCCTGCCTGCCGCCAGCATGCTGGCAACCCCGCTGGGCAATCTGATGGTCGATGCCAAAGCACATGCCGCGCTGTCGCTGCTGCCGCAGGTCAGCATCAACGCCGCCGCCCA
>CAZVDN010000295.1:0-246 GCA_964625665.1 uncultured Streptomyces sp.
GCCGTCTATTGTTTTGGAATATTGGTGGCGCGCGCGACTTTTTCGTAGCGCTCGATTTCCGCGCGCAGAAAGTCGCCGAATTGCTCGCCGGTCTCACCGCCGGGTTCCTGGCCCTGGCCGGTGAAGAGTTCGCGGTTCTCCTTGATCGCCGCGGCGAGCACGCCGTAGATTCGCGCGTCGACGGCCGGCGGTGTTTTCGCCGGCAGCAGCACGCCGTTCCAGTTGTAGTTCTCGAATTTCACACCC
>CAZVDN010000295.1:256-4716 GCA_964625665.1 uncultured Streptomyces sp.
GCGCGAGGTGATGCCGAGCGCGCGCAACTTGCCCTGTCTGACCATGGGCGCGACGTTGAAAAGCTGCAGCGAGGCGAAATCGATGTAACCGGAAATCAATTCAATCGTGTACTGGCTGACACCGCCCTTGTAGGGCACGTGCACGACGTTGATGCCGACCAGATGCGCAAAAGCCTCGGTGGACAAATGTCCGACGGTGCCCACCCCTGGCGTGCCGTAGTTGAGTTTGCCCGGCCGCGACCTGGCGAGCGCCACAAACTCATTGACGTTTTTCGCCGGCAGCGCCGGATGCACAATCAGCACGCTGGGGCTTTTGGCGACCAGCGTCACCGGCGTGAAATCGCGCAGCGTGTCGTAGGGCACGTTGAGCGAAATCGCCGGCGCCACCGTCAGCGGGCCCGGATTGCCGGCCAGCAGGGTGTAACCGTCGGGCGCTGCCTTCGCCACCGCCGCGGTGCCTGGCACACCGCCGGCTGCCGGGCGGTTATCGACGATCACCGTCTGGCCGAACGCCGCATTGAGTTTCTGCGCGACCCAGCGCGCCTGCGTGTCGGTCGGGCCGCCGGCGCCGAAGGGCACGATGTAGCGGATCGGTTTGACCGGATAGTCCTGCGCACCGGCAATGCTGCAGGCACAAAAAACGATTCCCGACAGATATCGGACTGCCCGGTGCAGCCGGCAACAATTTCGCATCACTCCTCCCTTTGCACCGCATCCAGTCTGCTGGATTTTGCGCGGCCGTGTTTCAATCAAACCACGGGCGTTTCCCGGAACGTCACCTGTGCAGACGTCAGTACCGTGGTCATGCGCGACACCTGGTCGATCACTGCCTGATGCTGGGCTTCGCTCAGCGCACAGCAACAGTCATCGAGCACAAACACATCATAATCCCGATCGTGGCCGTCCTTGGCCGCCGACAAAACCGCACCGCCCGACGACACGCCGGCGACATATATCCGCTGCACGCGATTGGCACGCAGGATCGCGTCGAGACCGGTGCAATAAAACGGGCTGACGCGGTGTTTGATGATGTCGAAATCGCCGGCCTGCGGGGCCAGCAACGGATGCACTTCGGTGCCCCAGGTCCCCAGCTTGAACAACCCGTTCTTCTTCGCGCCCTGGAACAGACGCGAATTCGGCGGACATTCCCGGTAATCGGCGGAGAAACCCACTCGCACATAACCGATCAGCACGCCGGCCGCGCGCGCCTTGGCGATTGCGGCGGCCGTATTGGCGAGGATTGCGCGCCGCGCGATCTCCGGCCCGTAGGTTTTTGCGCTCGGCCCGTCCGCGTGCACCAGATCATTGATCATGTCGCAGACGAGCAGCATTGCGTTACCGGCCATGTCGCCACCTACTCCCAAAGCCGCTCGGGCATCGGCAGCCCGGCAAAATCCGCCGGCGTCAGCGCGCCATCGGGTTTGATCTCCATGCGCTCGAGCACCGCGATCAACTGCCGGCAATGCTGGCCCGAATGCCAGGTCACGCGCTCGAAGACCTTGTGCGCCACGGTGTCGCCGTAATAGGTTTTGAGTATGCGCGAGAGCGAACGGTCGTCGAGCGTTTTCCACCACGCCTCGAACCGCTTCCAGACTTCGGCGCCGTAGCGCGCGACATCGTCGCCGCTCAGCATGTCCTCCGGCGGCTCGTTGTCGGCGATAGTCACCGAATACTCGGCACCGTCCCAGGTTTCGAGAAACGATTCGCCGATGCGGAACACGTGATAACACAGCGTGCGCACCAGCCGCTCGCGGTGCGGAATAACGCGCTCGAGAAAGCGGTCCGGCGGAAACTGACGCGCGTAGCGCTGGCCCGCGGCAAAAATCATTTCATATTTCTGATAAAGCTGCGCCGGCGACAGGCGGTCGGCGCCGGGCATCGGCAGGCCGGCAAACTTCGCAAACGGATCGAGCATCTGGCCGAAGGCGTATTTGTCGCCCTTCGCCAGCACCGGCACTTTGCGCAACCCGTATTTGTTCAGCAACAGCTCGCGGCCGCCGGCGTCGTTGAGGACGTCGATGACCACCATGTCAACACCGTTTTTCGAAAGAAACTCTTTCGTTCTGAGGCAGCTGCTTCACCCCGGTTGGGTGAAGTACATGAACTTGTCGGCCGGGATTTCCATCGGGTTTCTTTCAGAGGGATTGCGAAATCGCATTATAGCGATTAGGCCGGCCACCGGGCGCGCGGCCGGTTGAATGAGCAGACATTTGCGACGGACCGGTGCGCCCCTACAATAGCGCTTTCGCAATTCATCGGGAGAACCGCATGATCGGCTACGCAACCCTCGGCACCAACGACCTCGCGCGCGCCGCCGCGTTTTACGACGCACTGCTCGGCGACATCGGCGCCAAGCGCCTGTGGGAACTCGAACGAGGCATTGCCTGGGGACATGCGCAGGACAAACCCTGCCTCGGCATTTTGAAACCGTTCGACGGGAAACCGGCGACGGTCGGCAACGGCGTGATGGTCGCGATCGTCGTCGATTCGCGCGAAAAGGTCGATCGCTTATACAAAAAGGCGCTCGAACTCGGCGGCAAGGACGAAGGCGCGGCCGGCCCGCGCGGCGACGGCTTCTACGCCGGTTATTTCCGCGACCTCGACGGCAACAAACTCAATGTGTTTTGTTACGTTTGAGCGCGCGCCTCAGTTCGGCTGAATGCCCGCGGCCTTGACGACCTTCGCCCACTTCACGCGCTCGGCCTTGATGTAGGCGGCGAAGGTCGCCGAGTCCATCAGCGCTGGCTCTGCGCCCTGGCTGAGAATGAAGTTTTTCATTTCAGGCGTTTCGATGATTTTTGCCAGCTCGTCATAAAGACGGCGCAGAACTGCCGGCGGCGTTTTCGCCGGTGCCATGTAGCCGGTCCAGGATTGCACTTCGTATCCGGGCAGCCCGGCTTCAGCGGACGTCGGCAGGTCCGCAAAGGTCGGCAGGCGCTGCGGCGCGGCGACGGCGAGCGCGCGCATCTTGCCGGCCTTGATCAGCGGCACATAGGTGCCCGCCGCCTGACAGCCGATCTGCGCCTCACCGCCGGCCAGAGCCGTCATGGCCGAGCCCGAGGCTTTGTAGGGGATGTGCACGATGTTGATGCCGGCCATCGTTTTCAGCAGTTCGCCGCACAGATGCGGTGTGCTTCCGGTGCCCGCCGAGGCGTAATGCAACTGACCCGGTTTTGCCTTCGCGAGGTCGATCAGCTCTTTGAGCGTATTGGCCGGCACCATCGTGTTTACTGCGACGACATACGACGAGACGAACAGACGCGCCACCGGCACCAGGTCCTTGTCCGGATCGTAGGGCAGCTTTTCATGCACGGCGGGGCCGATGCCGAGTGTGGTGGTGTAACCCACCAGCAGCGTATAGCCGTCGGGCGCCGACTTCGCGACGGTTTCGCTGGCGATCTGGCCGCTGGCGCCGGGCCGGTTGTCCGTCACCACCGTCTGGCCGAACGCCACTGAAAGGTGCTTGGCGAAGGCGCGCGGAATGCTGTCGTTGGTGCTCGATCCCGGTTGCACCGGGATGATCAGGCGGATCGGGCGCGACGGGTAGGCTTGGGCCTGCGCAATCGCCGCACCCGCGAACGCCGCAAGTGCAAGCGCTACCGCGTTAACAATACGGCGGCGCATGATCAATCCCACGACCAGTTGATTTTTTTCGTCACCATCTCGCCGTGCATCGCGTTGATGCACACGCACTGGCAAACGGGCGGTGCCCAGCCGCCGGCCACCATGATCTGCAGGTGATGCGCATCGACCATCGCCGGCACCATGGCATCGTCGTCGTTGACATCGACGAGTTTGGTCCAGTGCCAGGTTGCGGTGGTGGAAGTGCCGCCAGTGCGTTTGATGTCGCGCACGGCACGCACGCTTTGCTTGATGAGTTCATCGCGAAAGCGCGTCTTGTCGTAGCCCGCCGCCTGCAGCACATGCGCGCCCTGCGGATTGATCACCAACAGTTTCTGCATCGCCTGCTGGAACTGGCCGAGGTTGGTCAGCACGTCCTTGACGACGAAGAGGTTGTTCTCGACCGTGTTTGCCCCGGCGCCGAGATTGAACTGGATATGCGCGCCCGACGGGAACATCGACACTGCGCTGTCCTCAGCCTTGAGCCCGTTGGTGACGTGGATCGGTTCCCACGGGTTCGCTTCTTCCGGCGGACGCTCGGCGACGAGATAGGAATAACGTCCGGGGTGCCCCATGGTCGCGTGCGACATCTGCCCTGGTCGGCCCAGCCCGATGTTCCAGAGTATGAGACGGATGGCGCGGCCGATAGTTGAATTCGCGCGATGGCCTGTGCCGGTAAATACACCCTCGCCGCAGTTGAAATTGAGCTTCTTCACCACCGGACCGCTGATGATGGCGAGCGGGCCGGGGCCGCCGGTCGTGCACTGCACGCGCATCAGCTCGAAGGTGTTTTCGAGCATCGCTTCGACGGCGGTGATCACCACCGGCAGATATTCGGG
>CAZVDN010000296.1:0-1028 GCA_964625665.1 uncultured Streptomyces sp.
CCGGATGTTTGGCCCAGATATTGACTGGATTGGCCGGCGCCGACGGACGAGCATGTGCATGGCTGACGTAGTTGCGCGTGATCCACTCGCCTGCGACATTTCCGGGCTTGAAGGGATCGAGCACGACTCGGCCGGCCTCCACGTCGGCACGCATGTTCAGCACTTCCTGCTCCTTCGGATTATCAATCTTGAAAATGACATGCGAATGATCAAGAGTGATGTTGAATTTGGCGCCACGCCTCTCGACAATTTCACCGACACGAGAGACACGACCGAAATGCTCCGACCACATGTTTATATGGACTTCGAAGCTCGGTGTTACGCCGAGCTTGTCACCGAGATCTGCTGCGTACAGGTAGCTTTCGGCGACCTCCTCGTCCGTCACGAATTTTCCGTCCGCGTCTTTCGGTTTGATCTGGATATTCTGCACTACAGAACCAATTTCTCTGGCGATGCGCATATGCCATTCAAGCAAAGGCTCATCCCGGCCGCGCGTGTAATAAAAACCGCCCGCACGAATCGGCAGCATATGTTTGGCACTGGCCTTCTGGTAAATCTCGAGTTCGCCAGTCGGCGGTGTTTTGTCGTAATAGTCGAACCCCGCCTCTTTTGCCATGCGAAAGCGTGTATCGACGTCAAAATTGTCACGATCGCTGTGCACGACCGCGTTGCCGGTAATGCCAATAAGCAATGCCTTTTGCATGATTCCCTCCCCCAACTTTTGATAAAGAACTTGCGCACCAACGCTGCAAGATTCCACCGAAAGAATGGTACACCATCCGCTGCACGGAGAAAATAGGGCATGATCGAAAACAGCAATTCAAATAGCAACGCTGACAGGAATTTGAGTGGTCGGCGCAAAGTTGCAAACAATTGCCAACCGGGGGAAAACGCAATGCAGACAGATAATCCGCTTCCGCTGGACGCCTCCGAGGCAGATAACGCCTCGATGGAACTCAAGACACTTAGCGCGGAGGTCGCGGCGCGCTACAAACGCGAGGGGTTTCTCTGCCCGCTGCCCGCAATCG
>CAZVDN010000296.1:1038-4705 GCA_964625665.1 uncultured Streptomyces sp.
GGCTTGACGAACTGATTTGCCATCCGACCATTCTTGACGCGGTTGAGGACATCATCGGGCCGGACATTATGTGCTGGCAAAGCCGTTTTTTCATCAAAGATCCGAACGACGGCGGATTTGTGTCGTGGCATCAAGATATCACCTACTGGGGGATTGATATCACTGAAAATGTTTTGACAGCCTGGCTAGCACTGACCCCCGCAACCCCCGAAAACGGCGTGATGAAAGTCATTCCGGGATCTCATCACAATAAATTGCTGCCGCACCGGGAAGGCGCCGGCAGCAAACTGACGGTGCGCGGGCAGGAAGTCGCCGTCGATGTCGATGAATCGAAGGCCGTCTTCATGTCGCTCGATGCCGGTCAAATGTCATTGCATCATGTGTTGCTGTTTCACGCCTCCGAGCCCAATACCAGCGACCAGCGCCGCATCGGATTGGCAATCCGCTATCTGCCGGCACACGCGAAAGCGCTTGAAGGATTGCCGAAGGACTATGTCAGACTGGTTCGCGGCGTGGACCGCCACCACCACTTCAATCTCGAAACACCGCCAGTGCGCGATCTCGATCCCGCCGCGATCGAACAACATCGCCAGTCGTGGCAAACCTATTCCGGCATCAACGAGGAAGCGGCACGCCGACACCAGGACACCATCCGCACCAAGCAATAATTTTGAATTGGCGATGGTCGCCGAAATTTGAGTATGGAGTAACGGCATGCGATCCCAATTCAAGCTCCCGATTGCGTTGTGCATCTTCGTTGCAAGTGCATATGTTCCTGCCCTGGCGCACGCGCAGGCCTACCCAAGCAAGCCGGTGCGCGTAATCGTACCGTTTGCCGCAGGCGGCGGCACGGATATCATGGCGCGCCTTGTTGCGCAGAAATTGACCGAAAGCCTTGGGCAAACCTTCGTCGTAGACAATCGCGCCGGAGCCAACGGCATAATCGGCAGCGAACTCGTTGCCAAGGCGCCACCCGACGGCTATACGATCATGCTCGGCACATCCGCCACGCATGCGATCAATCCGGCCGTCTACGCCAAACTCTCCTATGATCCATTAAAAGATTTCACACCCGTTTCCAACCTCGCCTATTCGGCCTTCGTCCTCTCGGTTCATCCATCGGTTCCGGCACGCAGCATCAAAGAACTGATCGCGCTCGCCAAAAGCCGCCCCGAACAGATCACCTACGCGTCAGCGGGATTGGGCAATTCAACGCATCTTGCGGGCGAATTATTTTGCATGCTGGCCGGCGTGCGCATGGTCCATGTCCCATACAAGGGCAGCGGCCCCGCAATGGTTGATACTGTTGCAGGACAAACGGCGGCCACTTTCGACTCCATGCAAGCATCCGTACCTCATATCAAGTTGAATCGACTGCGCGCACTGGCAATTACCTCCGCCGCACGCTCGCCGGTGCTCGCTGAACTACCAACCATCGCCGAAGCGGGCGTGCCCGGGGCCGAAGCCGGCACCTGGTATGGCATGCTGGCCCCGGCAGCAGTACCCCGCGCCGTAATAACCAAACTCAATGCCGAGGTTGTTAAAGCGCTTGGGTTGCCCGATGTGCGTGAACGACTTGGTACGCTGGGCGTTGATGTCATTGGCGGCACCTCCGAACAGTTCGCCGCAGATATCAAGTCCGACATACTTAAGTGGAGCAACACCGTGCGCACAGCCAAGGTGCGCGTCGAATAAGAATCACTGACCGGAGGAAATCATGTCCGCACATATGCAATCGCTGCAAACAACCGACCGTCACCATCTGAGTGATGCAGAACTGGCGCGCTATCAAAGCGAAGGCTTTCTCGCCCCCCTGCCCGCGCTTGGCCCCGAACTCGCCGCTGAAACGTTGAAAAAAATCGAGGCCTATGAAAAACAGCACGGCGACTTTCCGAGCAAGGGCCTGAAGGCACATCTTTATCTGCCATGGATGGAGAAGGTTGTGCGCCATCCGGCCATCCTCGATGCGGTCGAATCGATCGTAGGCCCGGATATACTGTGCTGGTCGAGTCGCTTTTTCATCAAGGATCCGGGTGACGGCGGCTTCGTTTCCTGGCATCAGGACGTCACCTACTGGGGTCTCGATGTTTCGGAAAATATCCTGACCGCCTGGATTGCATTGACGCCGGCAACCCGTGAGAACGGTGTGATGAAAGTCATTCCCGGGACACATCATAAGGTCGTTCAGCACCGCGAGGGCGTGGCGAGCAATATGCTCCTGCGCGGACAGGAAGTCGCCGTCGAGGTTGACGAAAAACAGGCGGTATTCATGGAGTTGGCCGCCGGCGAAATGTCGCTGCATCACGGCTTGATGTTTCACGGCTCCGAAGACAACAGGTCGCAAACGCGCCGCGTCGGTTTTGCCGTGCGTTACATGCCTACTCGCGTAAAGGCGCTTGACGGCCTGCCGCGCGACAGCGTAATGCTGGTGCGCGGTGTCGATCGTTACAACCACTTCGATCTGGAACCGAGCGCGCGCTACGATCTGGAACCGGCAGCAGTTGAGCGGCATCGCAAGGCAACGGCAACCTACGCGCAAATCAATCGCGAATCGGTTGAAAAACATCTCGCCCTGATGGCGGCGCAACCGGGGCAGCAATAGAATGCAGCGCATGAAGCCAAGAACCATCGCTGCGGGTTGCTGCGCTGCATTTTTGCTCGCCGCAGGGGTCACCTTTGCACAGGGAACTTATCCGCAACGCCCGATCCGTTTCATCATTCCATTTGCGCCAGGCGGCGCCGGCGACTTCGTCGGCCGCATCGTCGCCACTAAACTTGCCGACATCCTGGGACAACAGATGGTCGTGGACAACCGACCCGGCGCATCCGGTTTGCTCGGAGTCGAAATGGGCGCAACATCAAAGCCCGATGGCTACACAATTGTATTGGGCAACAACGGCGCCATTGTCATCAGCCCCGCTGTCTACACGACCTCTACTGTAAAACCAGCGCGCGATCTTGCGGCAATTTCGCAGATTGTCGATGTGCCAAGTATCCTGGTGATTCATCCGTCGCTGCCGGTAACCAATATCAAACAATTGATTGATCTTGCCAAACGGCAACCGGGCAAACTCAACTACGGCTCGCCGGGTAGTGCCAGCGGCAATCGGCTTGAGATGGAAGTGTTTCGCAAGGGATCTGCGCTCGATATGGCACATATTCCGTACAAAGGGGGAGCGGGGCCCGCAGTAACTGCGCTCGTTTCCGGCGAAACACAGCTGATGTTCACAACATTGTCCTCGGTTGTTTCGTTCGTCAAGGCGAATCGTCTGCGTGCTTTAACAGTAACTTCACCCGCACGCGTGGCCGTGCTGCCGGAGGTGCCTACCACCACTGAACTTGGCATCACCGATCTGGTCGGCGGTTCGTGGCAGGGTTTGTTTTTTCCAAAGGACACACCGGCTGCAATCGTCGATCGACTGTTCGCCGCGACGCAAAAAGCGCTAACGGACGATGAAGTAAAACAACGCCTTGCCGCCGGTGGCGTCGAAGTGGTCGTCAGTGCTTCGCCAGCAGAATACGCGCGATACGTCTCGCGCGAAACCCAGAAATGGGAAAAGGTCGTCAAGGAGTCCGGCGCCACCGCCGACTAATCGCTACCTGTGCAACCGCAATATCGCGGCCGTTTTGCCCCCTCGCCCACCGGACCGCTGCATTTCGGTTCGCT
>CAZVDN010000297.1:0-3135 GCA_964625665.1 uncultured Streptomyces sp.
GAAGGCGCTGCGGCGCTGACGGCTGCCGACCGTTGCACGGTCGCCAACATGGCACCGGAATACGGTGCCACCATGGGCTACTTTCCGGTCGATGAAAAAACCGTCGAATACTTCCGCACCACCGGCCGCGAACCGGAACAGGTCGCCGCTATCGAAGCCTATTACAAGGCGCAGGGCCTGTTCGGCATGCCGAAGCCCGGCGACATCGATTACTCGCAGGTCGTCGAACTCGATCTCAATACCATCGTGCCCAGCCTGTCGGGCCCGAAGCGCCCGCAGGACCGCGTTAACCTGCCTGACCTCGGCCGCAATTTCGACACGCTGTTCTCCGCGCCGGTCGACAAGAATGGTTATGCCCGCCCCGCTGACGATCTGAACCGACGCGTGCCGAGCGGCCATCCGGAGTTCGACGTCGGCCACGGTGACGTGCTGATTTCGTCGATCACCTCCTGCACGAACACCTCGAATCCGGCGCTGCTGATTGCCGCCGGTCTGCTCGCCAAGCGCGCGGTTGAGAAAGGCCTTACGGTCAACAAACGCGTGAAGACGTCGCTGGCACCGGGGTCCAAGGTCGTCACCGATTACCTGCGCGATGCGGGCCTGCTGCCCTATCTCGAAAAACTCGGCTACGGCGTCGTTGCCTACGGCTGCACGACCTGTATGGGTGCCGCCGGTCCGCTCGACCCGAAAATCGAGGAAGCCGTTGTTTCAAAAGACCTCGTGACCTGCGCCGTGCTCTCGGGCAACCGCAACTTCGAAGCGCGCGTCCATGCCAACCTGCGCGCCAACTATCTGGCCAGTCCGGCGCTCGTGGTTGCCTACGGCATCGCCGGCACCGTGCGCACCGATCTGACCAAGGACCCGCTGGGCACCGGCAGCGACGGCAAACCGGTTTACCTGAAAGACGTCTGGCCGAGCGATGCGGAAGTTGCCTCGCTGATGAAGATTGCCGCGAATGCCGACCACTTCCGCAAGGAATACGGCGATCTGTCGGGCAACAAGAAACTTTGGGACGCCGTGCCGACGATCAAGGGTGCCGTTTATCAATGGGACCCGAAATCAACCTTCATCAAAGAGCCGCCGTTCATGCAGGGCGTGACGCGCGAACTCGGCAAGGTTACCGACATCAAGGGCGCACGCGCACTGGCGATCCTCGGTGATTCAATCACCACCGACCACATCAGCCCGTCGACCAAGATCAAGCCGGGCACCCCCGCCGGCAAGTGGCTGGAGCCGTTCAAGGACCATCCGCCGTCGGAATGGGGCCACTTCGGCGTGCGCCGCTGCAACCACGAACTGATGGTGCGCGGCACCTTCGCCAACGTGCGCCTGAAGAACGCCGTCGCGCCGGGCACCGAAGGCCCGATCACCAAACACATGCCCGACGGTGCGCAGATGACGATTTTCGAAGCCTCCGAGTTGTATCAGAAGGCCGGCACGCCCTGCGTGATTTTCGGCGGCGATGATTACGGCATGGGTTCGTCGCGCGACTGGGCCGCCAAGGGCGTGCAACTGCTCGGCGTCAAGGCCGTCATCGTCAAGAGCTTCGAGCGCATCCACCGCGCCAACCTGATCGGCATGGGCGTGGTTCCGCTGCAGTTCAAGCCGGGCACCGACGTCAAGACGCTCGGCATCGACGGCACCGAAACCTTCACCATCGAAGGCCTCGAAGGCGGCAACGTCAAACCGCTGCAGGACGTAAACATGACCATCACGCGCGCCGACGGCAGCACGCAGAAAGTGCCGCTGACGCTGCGCATCGACACCGTGATCGAAGTCGATTACCTGAAACACGGCGGCATTCTGCCGTACGTTCTCCGCCAGATTCTGGCGGAGGCAGCGTAGTCGTTCTGGGCCAGATTCCGGCCGAAGCCGTCTGAAAACACCCATCACTGCCAATACTGTTAACACTGTAAATAAAACGGAGAACCGCAATGCCGCACAATCTCTTCAACTCGCTGCAGGAATTCAAGCTCAAGTCGGGCAAGACCGGCAAATATTATTCGCTCGCTGCGCTGGAAAAAGCCGGCCTCGGCAAGGTCTCGCGCCTGCCGGTCAGCTTGCGCGTGGTGCTTGAGTCCGTCCTGCGCAACTGCGACGGCAAGCGGGTCACCGAAGACGCGGTCAAGGCGCTGGCTGCCTGGAAACCGAACGGCGCGCGCACCCAGGAACTGCCCTTCGTGCTCGCCCGCATCATGCTGCAGGACATGGCCGGCTTCCCGGCGCTCAACGATTTTGCCGCCATGCGCGCCGAAGCCAAGCGCCAGAACTATGATCCGACCAAAATCGAGCCGCTGGTTCCGGTGGACCTCGTCGTTGACCACTCGGTGGTGGTTGACGTCAGCGACTCGGCCGGCGCGCTGCGCAAGAACATGGAAATCGAATTCGAGCGCAACGGCGAACGCTACACCTTCCTGAAGTGGGCGAAGGCCGCCTTCTCCGGCATCCGCGTCGTGCCGCCGGGCAACGGCATCTGCCATCAGGTCAATCTTGAGTATCTGTCGCGCGGCGTCTGGGAAAAAGACGGCATCTATTATCCCGACTCGACCGTCGGCACCGACTCGCACACCACCATGGTCAATGCCATCGGCGTGCTGGCCTGGGGCGTGGGCGGCATTGAAGCCGAAGCCGGCATGCTCGGCCAGCCCTACTACTTCCTCGAACCCGATGTCGTCGGCGTGCACATGAGCGGCAAGCTGAACCCGGGCGTCACCGCCACCGACCTCGTGCTGACGGTTACCGAACTGCTGCGCAAGACCAACGTCGTCAACAAGTTCGTCGAATACTTCGGTGAAGGCGCCGCCTCGCTGACGCCGACCGACCGCGCCACCGTCGCCAACATGTCGCCCGACTACGGCGCGACCTGTGGCTTCTTCGCGATCGACGACAAGACCCTCGAGTACTACCGCATGTCGGGCCGCGAAGAGCATGTCGACGCCATCGAGTCCTACCTCAAGGCGCAGGGCATGTTCGGCATTCCGAAAAAAGGCGAAATCGATTACTCGCAGGTCGTCGAACTCGATCTGTCCACGGTGCGCCCGAGCGTCTCCGGCCCGAAACAGCCGGAAGAGCGCATCAACCTCGAAGGCATCAAGGAGCGCTTCACCGAGTTGTTTGCCAAGCCAATTGCGGAGA
>CAZVDN010000297.1:3145-4701 GCA_964625665.1 uncultured Streptomyces sp.
ATCGGCGACGTTGGCCACGGCGACATCGGCATTGCCGCCATCACCTCCTGCACCAACACTTCGAACCCCTGGGTGCTGCTGGCCGCCGGCCTGCTCGCCAAGAAGGCGGTCGAGCGCGGCATGAAACCGCATCCGCGCGTCAAGACCTCGCTGGCCCCCGGTTCCAAGGTCGTTACCGCCTACCTCAAGGATTCGGGCCTGCTTCCCTACCTCGAGCAACTCGGCTTCTACGTTGTTGCCTATGGCTGCACGACCTGTATGGGTCTGGCCGGCCCGCTCGACAAGGACCTCGAGGAATCCATCGTCAAAAACGATGTGATCTCCGCTGCCGTGCTCTCGGGCAACCGCAACTTCGAAGCCCGCGTGCATCAAAGCCTGAAGGCCAACTTCCTGATGAGCCCGCCGCTGGTGGTCGCCTTCGCGCTCGCCGGCACCGTGCTGAAAAACGTCGAGACCGATCCGCTCGGCAACGACAAGGACGGCAAACCGGTCTTCCTTAAAGACCTCTGGCCGACGCCGGCTGAAGTCGATGCCGTGATGAAGTTCGCCACCAACCCCGCCAACTTCAAACGCGAATACGGCAACCTCGATGGCGCCAAAGACCTCTGGGATGCGATTCCGGAAGCCAAGGGGGCGCTGTTCAACTGGGATTCAAAATCGACCTACCTGCTCGAGCCGCCGCTGTTCGAAGGCTTCAAGAAAGAACTGCCGAAAATCACCGACGTCAAAGGCGGCCGCGCGCTCGGCCTCTTCGGCAATAAACTGACCACCGACCACATCAGCCCGGTTGCCCCGATCCGCAAGGGCACGCTGGCCGGCGACTGGCTGGTTGCCGCCGGCAGCACCGACCTTTCGAGCTTCGGCTCACGCCGCACCAATCATGAAGTCATGGTGCGCGGCGCCTTCGCCAATCCGCGCATCAAGAACCTGATGATCCCGGGCAGCGAAGGCGGCGTCACGCTGCACCAGCCCGACGGCACGAAGACGACGATTTACGAAGCGTCGATGCAATACCAGAAAGAAGGCGTGCCGCTGTTCGTCTTCGGCGGTGAGGCCTATGGCACCGGTTCTTCGCGCGACTGGGCGGCCAAGGGCACGCAAATGCTCGGCATCAAGGTCGTGGTCGCACGCGGTTACGAGCGCATTCACCGCTCCAACCTCGTCGGCATGGGCGTGCTGCCCTGCCAGTTCAAGGGCGATGACACCATCCAGTCTCTGAAGATCGACGGCACGGAAACTTTTGATCTGCTCGGCGTGGCCGGCGGCAACGTCAAGCCGCTGCAGGACGTCACGCTGGTGATTCACCGCAAGGACGGTTCGTCGCAGAACGTCACCGTCACGCTGCGCGTCGATTCGCCGATCGAAGTTGATTACCTGAAGCACGGCGGCATTCTGCCGTATGTGCTGCGCGAACTGATGTCCGCGTAATCGCGAGTTGCAGCTGCGAGAAAAGAAACCCCGCTCCGGCGGGGTTTCTTTTTGCGCGTGCGCGAACGGATGTTTCGAACCTGCAAGACGTAAAAGGCGAGGCGCATTGCGCCGCATGTCAGCCAGAT
>CAZVDN010000298.1:0-2444 GCA_964625665.1 uncultured Streptomyces sp.
ATTGCCGTGTTCAAACAGGTCGGCAATCTGCCGGTCGTGCATTTGGCGGAATTGGGCAATGAATCAGCGTGAAGAGGCGGGATATCGTGCGTAACGTTGACGTCATCATCGTCGGCGCCAGCCTTGCGGCGGCCGCCGCGGCCAAGCGCCTCACCGATGCCGGCCTCGAGACCGTAGTGCTCGAACGCAAGACACTTCCGCGCCACAAGATCTGCAGCGGCATCCTGTCGCCGCGCGGCCACCGCTTTCTGATCGAGAACTTCGGCCCGCTGCCGCGCGAGGCGCTGCACGAGCCGACATCGTGCAAAGGCGTGACCTTTCATTTTCCGTCGATGGTGTCGATGTCGATGGATTTTTTCGGCGGCACCACGCCGCACCTGCACCGCAAATATTCGGACCACTGGGCCATCAAACAAAGCCGCGCCGAGGTGCACGACGAAACCTCCTTCGCCGGCCTTGAATACAATGGCGATCATGTCATCGTGCACGCGCGCAAACACGGCGAGCCGCTCGAATACCGCGCGCGCTGGGTGATCGGCGCCGACGGCCCCAGCTCGCTGGTCACACGCGCCGTTTATCCCGATTATCCGAAACAGATCCCCTGGTTTTTTGTCGGCCAGAAATTTCACGAGATCATCGACTGCCCGCTCGACGAACAATACTTTCACTTCTGGTTTCACCCGGGCCTCGGCCATTACACCTGGAGCCATGCGCGCGACGGCCGCCAGATCGTCGGCGTCGGCTTCAAGCGCGGCGATAACTTCGCCGCCAAACACGCCGACGTCGTCAACTATCTGTCGGAAAAACACGGCGTGAAGCTGAAGGAACACTCCGACGACGAAGGCTGCGCCGAGAACTTCGGCCCCTCGCTGATCAACCGCTACGTCTTCGGCAAGGGCAATGTACTGATTACGGGCCAGGCCGCGGGGTTTCTCAACATGATCGGCGAAGGCATGAGCTGCGCGCTGCATTCGGGCGCCATCAGCGGCGAAGCGGTGGTCGAAGCGCGCCTGCGCAACAAACCGGTGCAGGAACTCTACCGCCGCATGATCGCCTCCGAAGTGCGCCGCACCTCTGACCAGTGGAATCCTCTCAAGATCGCCTTCGACCGCCCGCACGAAGCCGACTTCCCCGCCGCGCTGATGGCGCTGTCGTGGCGCGAACGCCGCCTCGTGCTGCGCGACATCTGGCGCTTCGTCGTGCTCTACAAGGAATTCAAGTGGGGCCGCCAGATCGCCAGCGCCGCCCTGCAGCGCCCGCTGCTCGGCGGGTATTCGATGATGAAGTGGCTGTAGCGCTGCTCCTGACAAACCGGCAATTGTCCGGATTCCACGTCAACGCCGGCGCCGCCTGCCCGTTGTTCTCTCATGGCCCTCACCCGCGAAGACCTGGAAAACGACGCGCTGCGCAAACAGTATGAAAACCTGCGCGACCACGTGCCGCTGGTGCCGGAAGAACAGTTCAATGCCTCGCTCGACGCCACGCTGGCCGGCTGGAACCCGGCCGAAGACCTCTGGGTCTTTGCCTACGGCTCGCTGATCTGGAACCCGCTGATCCATTTTGTCGAACAGCGCCGGGCGCTGCTGCACGGCTTCCACCGCCGCTTCTGCCTGCGCTCGCGCGGCGCGCGCGGCACGGTCGCCAATCCGGGCCTCGTGCTCGGCCTCGATTTCGGCGGCTGCTGCAACGGCATGGCGTTCCGCATCGAAGCCGCGAGGGCGCAGCACGAGCTGAAAATGATCTGGCGGCGCGAAATGGTGCTCGGCTCCTATGCGCCGCGCTGGGTCAATCTGGTGTGTGATGATCTGACGGTGCGTGCCGTCGCCTTCGTCGTCAATCATGCGCATCCGCATTACGCCGGCAAACTGCCGGCGGATGAACTCACGCGCATACTCGCCACTGCCGGCGGCACGCTCGGCAGCTGCGCCGAGTATCTGCAGCAGACCGTCGAGTGCCTGACCTCGAGCGGCATTCACGATCCCCATCTGGTCGAGTTGCGCGCCGCGGTCGAACGCCACTGCGCCGGCGCCTGAGCGCGTTTTGCCAAGCCGGCGCGGCGCAGTGTAATCTTCGCCGTCATCGTCGCAGCCGCGGCGGTCCCTGAAAACGCCTGATCGCCGCGAAGATTTCTCCGTTGGATACCACCACCGAAAAGCTGGTCAAACTCGCGCAAACCTTACGCTTCGAAGACCTCACGCCGGCGGCGGTCCGCGCGGCCAAGGCGCGCATCGCATCCACGCTTGCCGTCAGCCTCGCCGCTTACAACATGGAACCGGTACGCATCGCACGCAAGCTCGCGCAACGGGTCGCCGCCGGCCCGGCCGCGCGGGCCCGTCTTCCGACGGGCCCACCGGCTGCGCGCCGATCAGCTTGCGGCGAACTCTATGCGGGAACAGCAACTGGCCAGGTTGCGCGCCCTGGTCGGCGAAGCCGGCAGCCTGATG
>CAZVDN010000298.1:2454-4677 GCA_964625665.1 uncultured Streptomyces sp.
GGCACCCGCCACGCTGCCGCCGGCCCCGCAGCGCACACCCTAGGTTCGCTGGCTAACACCACGCCCGAGATGCCGGCCTTCGTCAATGCGGCGATGGCGCGCTGTCTCGACATGAGCGACAGCTATGTGATGTCGGCAGTCAGCCATCCCGCCGATGCGTTTTCAGCGGTGCTGGCCGTCGCTGAAGCCGAACATTGCTCGTGCCGCGATCTGCTGCTGGCGACCGCGCTGATCTATGAAGTGCAATGCCGCTTTGTTGAAGTCGTGCCCTACAACCATCACGGTTGGGACCAGACGCCGGTGGTGGCGCTGGGCGCCGCGCTCGGCTGCGCGCGCCTTCTGAACCTCGATGAAGCGCAAACACGCCACGCCATCTCGCTGGCGATCACGCCGAACATCGCGCTCAATCAGACACGCACCGGCACACTGTCGATGTGGAAAGGCATGGCGGGCCCGCAGGGCGCGCGCGGCGGCGTGTTCGCAGCTTATCTCGCGCGCGAAGGCATGACCGGGCCCGATGATATCTTCGAGGGCAAATTCGGATTCTGGAACCAGTTGATGGACGGCAACACTTTCAATCTGCTGATACCGACGGATTTCAAAAACCACACCTTCGCCGTGCAGCAAACGATGATCAAATCGTTTCCGACGCGCTTCAACTGCCAGGTGCCGGTGTTCACCGCGCAGAAGCTGCGCAAGCTGCTCGACATCAATGACATCGCATCTTTGAAAATCGAATCGATCCGCCAGGCCTTCCAGCGCTGGATGGACCTGCCGGAAATCTGGAAGCCCGAGACGCGCGAGACCGCCGACCATTCGCTGCCCTGCACGGTGGCCATGGGCCTGATTGACGGCACCATCACGCCGGCGATGATGGAAGGCAACCGCTTCAGGGACGCCGATGTATTGGCGCTGATGGCGAAGTGCACCATCGAATTGCCGGACGAATTTGCCGAGGTGGCGCCCGAAATCCGCTGCTGCCGCCTCACCGCGACGCTGAAAAGCGGGAAAACGGTGATCGCCGAGCCGCGCCGCAGCCTCGATGACGACGTCGCCGATCCGGGCTGGGATCAGGCCGTGGACAAATTCCATGCACTGGCGGCACCGCTGCTGGATGAAAAACGCCGTCAAACCCTGCTGGATTGGGTGGATTTGATGGAAACACAGTCCAATGTGGGCGGATTGCTCGAACTGACGCGCCTCTGAAGCAAGGGCAGCGACACAGAAATCCGGTGACAGGCCTGCCGCGTTAACGGATACTCGACGCACGCCACGCGCGGCCTGCGTCAACCTCGCAAAAGCGCCGCAGCGATGCGGGCCATCGTGGCCCGCAGATTCCTTCAAGGCAACCGGTTTGTCCTCCCCGCCCGACCTCGAACAACTCAAGCGCGCGATCATCGCGCGCCACGTGCGGCCGAGCGATTTCCGCGCCGCGTTGCTGGTGCTCTCGACGCTCTTGCCGCTGGCGGCCCTGTGGTACGGCACGGTTCTGAGCCAGCCGGTTTCGCTGTGGCTGACGGCCGGCATCGTCCTGCCGATGAGCCTTTTCCTGTTGCGCGCCTTCGTGCTGATGCATGAATGCGGTCACGGCAGCCTGTTTCGCAGCGCCCGCCTCAACCGCTTTTTCGGTTTCGTTTTCGGCGTGGTCACCGGCATGCCGCAGTTCGTGTGGTCGGCGCACCATCAGTTCCATCATTCGACCAACGGCAACTGGGCCCGGTATCAGGGGCCGCTATCGATCATCCCGGCGCTCGAATATGCGGCAATGAACGGCGTACAGCAGCGCCGTTACCGCAACGCGCGCAATATCTGGCGCGCGCCGCATGCCGGATTCTTCTACCTGGTCTTTTCACCGCGCTATCTCCTGCTGCGCGGCATGCGCGATCTGCTTCGGCACGTCGTTGGCGCGCGCCGCGCGCAGCCGGGACTTTCGCTGCGCGCGGCCGTTGCCTCGTTCACAACGCCGCATTGGGCATCGGCGCAGGAATTCCGGCACCTGTTCTGGACCAGCGTCGCATTGTTTTGCGCGTGGGTACTCATGGCGTGGCTGGTCGGGCCATTACTGTTTTTCGTCTGCTACGCGGCCAGCACTTCGCTGGCCGGCTGGGCCGGCATTCTGATCTTCACCGTGCAACACAATTTCGAGCATTCGTACGCGAGCGGCGATACCGGCTGGAACTACAACGACGCCGCGATGGACGGCACGAGTTTTCTGGTGCTGCC
>CAZVDN010000299.1:0-1377 GCA_964625665.1 uncultured Streptomyces sp.
TGATCTCCCGTCCCGCCAGCAGGCGCTCCAAGGTGAGGCGCGCCTCGCCGCCATAAGGCTGGTTGCGTTCGGGCGCGTCAATGCCGGACAGGCGCACCTTCATGCGCGTACCATCCGCCTTGGCGACTGTCAATGTGTCGCCGTCGCTGACACGCTCGATGACCGCACGGGCAAACGGCTCAGTGCCGGCCGCGCCGGCACCCGTCAGCAGGGCTGCCCCAGCTACGAGTAGGCGCAGGACTTTGCCCAAGTCCGCCACGCCTGGCCACGCAGGCATCAGGCGTTGCCGCTGTAACGCTGGTGGACTCAGGCTAATAGCACAGCATCTTGTCGATGGCCTGCGCCGGCAATCCTGCGCCCTGTTGAGTATTCTTGCGGATGCTCATCAGGCAGCTAGACGCGGTTGGCATCACCTGCACGGCGATCAAGCGGTCGCGGTAGCACGCGATTGAGGCTGTGTGCTGGAAGCCATCGAAATTCCAGGCCAGCCGCCGCGGCGTGTGACCTTTTTCCCTGACTTCAATGATGCCTGTAGCGTCGTGGATTTCCGGCAACAGTTTGAGGGCGCTGGCGCTCATCTCGACATGCGCGGACGATTTCTGGCAAGGATTTGTGAATCCTGCGCTTGTTTCGCCGGGCGCCTGCGAAAAGGCGGGGGTGTGCAGAAACAGTGCGGCTCCAAACGATAGCGTCAGGCTGAAGCTTTTAACTCTGCCGTCGATTTTCAGGGGAAGGCGGAATATCATTCTTACGGATCATGGAGGGCCATCAAAGCGTCGCTACTGATGTCTGCAACGTGCGAAAGATAACTTTAAATAAGTTTAATGTAAATTAAGATAAAAATGTTAAAAATAAATATTGTTAAGCGTGAACAAATGCACACCCTGTGCCCAGTGCTCTTGCTGCTGGTGCTGTCCGGCTTTGGTGCCGGTACTGCACCGGCGGCGGAGCGCGTGCGGGGCGGCAAGGCGGCAGCGCCCGCGGCCGCTGTGCCGGCCTGCCGGGTGGCCGAGTTTCGTGCCATCGCCCTGACGCTGCACGACCCGGCCGAACGCCGCACGCGCGTGCGCGCCTGGCTGCTGGAACAGGCGAGGGGCTGTTCTCTGGAGAAGCTCAGCATGATCAGGGACAACCGTGCTGTCTGGCTAGGCACGGCCGACACCGCCGAGCTGGCGGCGCTCGTCGATGGTTTTATTGAGGCGCAATCGGCGAACGGGCATGAAATCCTGAAGAGCCTCTATGGCGGCTCCGAAGTGCCGGCGAAGACGCCGGGTTGACCAGTCAAGGCGTCTGTTTAACTAAAGCCGGCGCAGGCGGGTTGGGTGTGGCGCGAACACGTCTGCGGCAGTTCAGCCGGCCTGTCTGTGTCAGGGGGCG
>CAZVDN010000299.1:1387-4672 GCA_964625665.1 uncultured Streptomyces sp.
AGACATTGCTGCAGCCCCAGGGGATACCGGCTTATTCCAGGTGCGGCGAAACTGCGCCGAGCAGATCTTCGTAGGAGAACGGCTTGGGCAGAATATCGTTAAAGCCCGTATTGAAGAATACCTCCCGTGCATAGAGCGTGGAGTGGGCCGTGCAGGCCACAATGCGCGTGCTGTTGTGGCGCGAGAGTTGGCGCAGGGTCTTGCAGGCCGTCATGCCGCCGATCCCCGGCATGGTGAGATCCATCAGAATGACGCGGTATTTGAATCCGGCGCACAGCGCCAGGCATTCTTCGCCGGAGTCGGCCTCGTCCAAAGCAATAATGTTCGAGCGCGCCAGCATCCTCACCACCATGCGCCGCAGGTCCGGGTGGTCATCCACTACCAGGACGTTGCGATGCAGGGGATCATCGAGCACAGGGTTGATCATTTATCAAACATCGGGCGATCATTGAATTTCCGTCGCGCGCAGATACAGCAGACGGCTGCCGCCGCGCAGTTCCTGCGTCGAGGCGGTGACTCCGCCTGCAGCCATGCCGCCCGGGACTTGCGCGCTGGCTTCGACCCATTCGCCGAGTTTGGCGCTGAGCGTGCTGCCCACCCGCTGCGTCTGCACGCTGCGGTTGACCGCGCCCGCAGCCGAGCTTTGCTGCAGATAAAACTCGATGGTGACGCGATCGCCGGCGAACCGCGGCAGAATTTCCATACCGCCGCCGCTCTGCGGTGCCTGCGGGTTTTGCAGCAGCAGCATGCCCGGTGCGGCCACCAGCAACTGCTTCGGAATTTGCGACTGAGTTGTGTACAGGAAGGCGCGCTGTCCGTCGATCACCTGCAGGCGCTGCTCGACCGGTTCGTTGCCGCGTACGCGGGTACTGACCTCAACGCTGTTGTTGGCGTTGGTCGGATTATCGAAGCGCACCGTGATCTGCAATCGGCGCGGCGGGATGTCAAAGGCGGAAATTGCCGCCAGCAGCGCCGCGCGCCGGGCTTCGGGGGCCGACAACACCAGACGCGAACCCTGTCCGGTCAATACCGCACCGCCATCGAGCAGCGGCCTGATCAGCGGGATGATGTCCTCCGCCGTGCGGTGGCGCAGCGTGACGATGTCCTGCGCCGGTGCCGATGCTGCGCCCGGCGTTCCTTCTTTTTCCAGCTTGCGCATGAACTCGGGGATTTCCTTGAGCCGTTCGGGCTTGTCGCCGGGCTTCAGGCCGACGAAGGCGGCTTCGTTTTCGTTGACATCGACGCGGCCCGCGGCGGTTTTCAGCGTAGTTGCACCCGAATAGACGCGGTTGTAAGTGCCGGGGGAGGCGCCGGCGGGAACGCTGCCGGGCTCGACAAAGGCCGTATCAAAATCCGTGCCGCGAATGCCGATCGCCGCGGCCGGCGTCCTGATCGTAAAGCTGTCCTTGTTGTTTTGCCCGATCAGGCCGGTGACGGTGCGAATAGCGCCCTTGAGCAGTTGCAGCGAGCCGGTATCCTTGCCGTCCTTGTTCCGGGTATAGAGATATTGATCGACCCGGACGCGGGAGTTGCTATAGACCATGATCAGGGCGTCGTCGCTCATGCGGATTTGCACATTCGAAGTTGGCCCCGTGACGATGGCATCGCCCTCGTATAACTGCACGCCTTTCTGTGCCGGGCGCTGCGTGCCGCCGCGTTCCCAGACCGTGGCCTGGCCGAGTACCAGCTGGACATAACCGGCCGCGGCGCTGGCGGCGCCGTGCCACAGCGCGCCGCAGAGCAGCAGCACGGTGGGCGGCAGAAGACGAAATAGAGGATGCTTCAAGGGGTTGTGTGAAATGGGGGCGGATTCCAAGCAGGCATTTTAATTGCGAAAAATGGAGAAAAAAGAATAAAAATTATTGAGTTATATAAATTATTAATCGGGTTCTCGATGCGCGCGCCGGAAAAAATACCGGCAGTCACGCTAAAGTCCGCGCCGCTGCTGCCGACTGCAGGAATAAGGACAAACGTGTCACGGAATTTTTCATGTGACGCTAAAGTCCGCCCAGCAACTACCGATTGCAAAAGATAACGACCACGAATTTTACGATTCGCAATCCCATCATGCCACCCGCCGACATTTCACCCGTCTCACAAGTCGCCTCAGCGCCCGTTGCGCCGGCGTCCGGCCGTGGCACGGTGCAGGCGGCGGGTAAGGCTGCCGAGGCTGCGCCGGCGCCGGTCGCGCAAGCGCCGGCGGCGCCGGTCGTGCAGGCGCCGGAAAAACTGCGGATTGACCCCGTGGCGATGAAGAAAGCGCTGCAGGATGTGGCCGAGATGCTCAACCGGCAGATGGAAAAATATGACAGCAACCTCGGGTTTTCGGTCGACGAAGTTGCCAACATGCACGTCGTCACCGTCGTCAACAAGGAAAGCGGCGAGGTCATCCGCAAGATTCCTGGCGAGGCCGCGCTGCGCATCGCGCATAGCATCGAATCCCTGAAAGGGGTCATCTACAACAAGACGGTCTGAGTGCGCGCCGTTTTTGGCGGCGCGCCCGGTCGTCTGTATTTGCACTGAAGTTGCGGTGCATTTCCTCCTGTTGCAAGATCATCAGCCCGGTTCCGGTAATGCAGATGTCATTGCCGGGTGCGGCCTCTTCCTGTCCGCACCGTTGAGCAGGGCCGCCAAGTCGCGATGAAACGTGCGCAGTCGCACAGTTAAAAAAATCTCAGAAAAATTTAAAGTTTTAATTCTGTTGCCGACTAATTATCCAGCGGCATTGAATTTCGGTTTCGACAGATGCGCTGGGCCGCAAAGTGCATTAATGCAATTGCGTTTGCTGTTACAGCGGCATCTGCCGAACTGACGTCGATCAAATTTTACAAAGGAGCATCAAATGACTGTAATCAATACCAATATCAAATCGCTGATCGCGTCAAACGCGATGACGGTGAACAACCGCAACCTGCAGGATGCGATGACCCAGCTCTCGACCGGCAGCCGAATCAACTCGGCGCGCGACGATGCCGCCGGCCTCGCCATCAGCTCGAAAATGACCGCGCAGATCAACGGCCTGAACCAGGCGGTCCGCAATGCCAACGACGGCATTTCAATGCTGCAGACGGCGGAAGGGGCCACCCAGGAAATGACCAACATGCTGCAGCGCATGCGCGAGCTGGCCGTGCAGTCAGCCAACGATACCAATACCGGCAGCGATCGTACTGCCCTTAATGCAGAGTTCCAGCAGCTGGCGAAGGAAATCACCCGTATTGCCACCAACACGCAGTGGAACGGCATGAATATTCTTAACAACACCCAGGTTGGTACCGGCGGCACGCT
>CAZVDN010000300.1:0-4591 GCA_964625665.1 uncultured Streptomyces sp.
GCCCGGTCAGCACGTTGGCCAGCACGCTCGGGCGTCCGATCAGGTGATGCTGTTGGAACACCATGCCGGTGCGGCAGCGGTGCCGGTGCAAGGCATGGGCATCGGCAAGGTCGCCCGCGTCCCGCGCAAATACGCGTCCGGCGCTCGGCCGGACCAGGCCGTTGAGGCAGCGCAGCAGCGTGGACTTGCCGGCCCCGGACGCGCCGAGCAATACGGTGAATTCTCCCTGCCTGAAGTTCAGTGAATTGCTCAGCAATGCGCGGGAGCCATTGCCGTACGTGACTTCGAGGGATTCGGTGCGCAGGACGGGTTCCATTGCAGCGGCCGTTCCGTGCTGCTGCCTGGGCCACGTTGTCTGGTGATGATCCATGTTTTCTTTCCCCGTGTTGTGATGCGTTCCCGAGCAGGGCGGGACACGAACGGAGTATGCGGATTGCAGGTGACGGTCACGTTAACGAAACCGTCATCAAGTGCAATTAGCATATAGATGCCATCTATGAATCCTTCTTCCTCAGCTGAATTGCGCGCATTCGATGCGACCGCCCGGACCGGCAGCATGTCGGCCGCGGCGCGGCTGCTGGGCATACGCCAGCCGACGGTGTCCGCGCATATTGCGAACCTGGAACAGAACTTCGCCGTTGAATTGTTTCACCGGCGCGGGCGCAAAATTCTCCTGACGGCGTTCGGCCGGCTGCTGCATGAAGTAACGGACCGCATCTATCGCAGCGAAGGCCGGGCGGTGGAGTTGTTGTTATCCGCGCGCAACCGCTACCACGGCGTGTTGCGGGTGGGGGCTGTTGGTCCCTACAACGTCACGCCCATGATCAAGGGCTACCGTGCATCCCACCCGAATGTTCAGGTCATGGTCAGCATGGGCGACTCGCGGGAGGTCGTGGCGCGGGTAGTCAATTTGCAGGACGACGTCGGCGTGTTGTTGCACGCGGTAGACGATCCGCGGATGTTTTGTCTGCCTTACCGGCGCCAGCCGCTGGCCGTGTTTGCGCCCGCGGGGCATGAACTGGCGCAGCGCGCAACGGTCAGTCTGCGCGATTTGCACGGCATGGAATTCGTCTTGCGCGAAGACGGATCGGAAACGCGACGGATTTTCGAGAGCGGGCTCGCGGCTGCAGGGGTGGTCGTCCGCGGTTCAGTCGAGATGGGCAGTCGCGAAGCGGTGCGGGAAGCCGTGGCGCAGGGCCTGGGACTCGGGGTTGTGGCGCACGCCGCATTCGCACCGGATCCGCGCATCAAATTGCTGGAGATCGATGATCTGAATATGTTTACCCATGTGCATGTCATCTGTTTGCGCGAGCGGTGCGATGCCGCACTGATTGCGGAGTTTCTAGAGATCGTTCGCGCGCTGGTGCCGGGACGCGTGGTTTTGCCTTGAGCGCCGCCTTGGAAGATCTGAGCGCGGAGCGATGATGTGCTAGCGATGCGGCTGCATCAATCGCTCGCCGACCCGGATACGGGTGCCCGTGGCGATTTCGTCACACAGTGAAAATCCGCGCGGCGCGAACACCAGAATCGTTGAGCCGTGTTCGAACCAGCCCATTTCCTCGCCTTTCCGGAATTGCGCGGTGCCGGGAATGACATTGGCTCCACGGTAGCGCAGGTTTAAAAGCACATCGAGCCAGTGCAGACGGATGCTGGCGACCAGCACGGCCGCCACCGGCACCAGAACCAGGGGCGTGTTGTCGTTTGCCAGTCGCATGACGATGGCGGCACGCTCATTTTTACAGAACAGCTTCTCGATCCGCTGCAGCGCAATCGGGTTGACGTTCCAGGTGTCGCCGGAAAAATAGGTCACACGCTCGACGCGGCAGTCGGCGGGCGCGTGAAAGCGGTGATACATGCTCGAGGTGATCCGCAGCGTGACGTAGCTGCCGTCACGCACGAGGTCAATCGTGGCCGGATCACCGAGCAGTTCTTCGAGCGAGTAGGGGAAGCCCTTGGCCTGAAATACGCGGCTGCCTTCAATACGTCCGCAGGCGCCGACGATGGCATCGCAGGGGCTGGTCAGAACCGCGGGATGGGGATCGACCGGCCGCGCGCCGGGTTTGAGTTCGCGGATGAAACAATCGTGCAGGCTGGCGAAATGCGTCTGTTTTGCTTCCTCGAGGTGGAGGTCGGCAAAGCGCTTCCAGAGCGCCAAAGACAGGTCGCGCACCAGCGGCTGCTCGATTTTGCTGAACCAGCCCATGAACCGCGTCAGTGTCAGGCGCGGGATGCGGTTGGTCAGCAGGAAATTGAGCTGCCCGCAAAGTTTTCCGGTCAGGGCGGTGGATTTCATCTGTTTGTAAACCGCCTCAGGTAAATGGGAGGGCAATGTGCATATTCCGGTAAAGGTTGCCCATGGACGAAACGATGCTGATCTATACGTTTTTCGGCACGGTTGCAGCGGCATGGATGCTGCCGCGGCTTAAAACGCGGCTCGAACTGTCGAAGGCGAAACATCCTTCGCTGGCGGGCCATTCGCGCATGGCGCGTCGCGTCGCGGCTTTGTTGCCCTACTACGAATACGACGAAGCGCAGTTTTTCGGTTGTGACGGCGCACCGGTTGAGGTGGCGGCACGCCGGCGCGCGGCGTTTCTGCAATTGGCCGAACTCTACCGGCGGCGTTTTCCGAAAGGCGCTGCGCTTACCGCAGACGCAGCGAAAGGCATTTCCGATCTGCAGTTCACGGCCGCCTATCGCGTGCCCTTTCAATTCAGCCGTATCGTTCGGGAGCATCTCAAGGCCGGAGCTTTTGTCGAGTCGAGCGCCGGGGGCACGCTGACGGATATCGATGGCAACCGGTTTTACGATCTGACCGGCTCCTACGGCGTCAATGTGTTCGGCAATGATTTCTACAAATCCTGCATCGAGACCGGCGCAGCGCGTGTGCGTGACCTGGGCCCGGTGCTCGGCAGCTACCATCCGCTGGTCGCCGACAATGTCCGGCGCCTGCGCCGGATCTCCGGACTCGACGAGGTTTCTTTTCATATGTCCGGCACCGAAGCCGTCATGCAGGCCGTGCGGCTGGCGCGATACCACACGGGGCGTTCGCACCTGGTTCGTTTTTGCGGGGCCTATCACGGCTGGTGGGGGGATGTGCAGCCGGGAGTCGGCAATCCGCAGTCGGCGCGAGATACCTACACTCTCAAGGACATGGATGCTGATTCGTTGCGCGTGCTGCGCCGCCGGCGCGACATTGCCTGCGTGCTGGTCAACCCGCTGCAGGCTTTGCATCCCAACGCCAATGCGCCGGGCGACTCTTCGCTGATCGACAGCTCGCGGCGCGCGCAATTCGATCGCGCTCGTTATACCGAATGGCTGAAGGAGCTGCGTGCCGTCTGCAGCGAACGCGGCATCGTGCTGATCTTTGACGAGGTGTTCGTCGGCTTTCGCCTCGCGCCGGGCGGCGCGCAGGAATATTTCGGCGTGAAAGCCGATATGGTCACCTACGGCAAGACCCTGGGGGGCGGTCTGCCGGTCGGCGTGGTGTGCGGGCGCGCCGGGTTGATGAAACGCTTTCGCGATGACCGTCCGGCTGACATCTGTTTTGCGCGCGGCACCTTCAACTCGCATCCGTATGTGATGGCGGCGATGCAGGTCTTTCTGGAGCGTTTCGAAACGCCGGAGTTGGAGTCGCTCTACGCCAATCTCGACGCGCTCTGGGATGGTCGCGCCGCGCAATTGAACCGTCGGCTGCTCGATGCAGGATTGCCGGTGCAGGTGGCCAATCTGTCCTCGATCTGGACAGTCTGTTATCTGCGGCCGTCGCGCTACAACTGGATGTTCCAGTATTACCTGCGCGCCGAAGGGCTGGCCCTGAGCTGGGTCGGTTCGGGCCGCATCGTCTTTAGTCTCAACTATGGCGATGCCGATTTCATTAATGTGTGCGACCGCTTTGTCGCCGCGGCAGCGGCGATGGAGCGCGATGGCTGGTGGTGGGCGGCGCCGCAACTGACCAACAAGACGATCCGCCGGGGCGTATTGCGCGAGTTGCTCGCGCATCGCTTCGTTACCCGATAAAAAAGCGCCCCGCGCAAGGGCGGGGCGCAGGCCTGCTGGCAGAAACATGGATCAGGCGTGCTGGCGATCGAGTGCCGGATCGATGAACTCACCGCGCAGGACGGCCAGCGGGGCCTTGTGGTACAGCACGAGATCATGAAACGGATCGGTCAGGATTTTGGTCAGCCAGACGAGGCCGGTCTGAACGTCCTTCAGATAGAACAGGTGAAAGGTGCGGAACAGCAGCCCGCCGATGCCGATCGACAGCCAGACCACTCCCATTTTCTGCACGAAGGTCGTGCCGTCGTTGACGACAAAGATGCCGAACAGCGTTGAATCGAAATACAGGACCACCGGGGCCAGTGCCCAGACCGCCATCAGGACGACCTTGCGCTGAAGGTTGTAGCCGACCTTGATCGATTCCTTGTATTCATGGGTGGCCTGGTTGACCTCGTCGTAGCCCTTCGGTTCGAAGAAAAAGTGGCCGAGCTGGCGGCTGACCATGGCGGCCAGCCAGCCTATCAGGGCTGCGGCGACGGGGTCGGTGAAAACCAGCGCGTAGGCCGTAAGAAAACTCAAAGCGCTGACGAAGTGC
>CAZVDN010000301.1:0-4568 GCA_964625665.1 uncultured Streptomyces sp.
AAAACGTGCGGCATGGTTCTCCTCCGTCGTGAAACCGCCTCGGGCTTTCCTGCAGTCTAACAAAGGCCGCCGGCAGTGCACAGCGCGCTGTGTATACTCGCAGACGCAAAAACAGACTTCCGGGCCGCACATGCACGCAAAACTACCCGCCGGCGAACCGCCGGTCGTCGCACCGCCGGACTTTCATCCGCGCAAGCCGAACATCCAATTCCCGCCGCTCGCCTGCGACAGCCACGCCCACATCTGCGGGCCGATCGCGCGCTATCCCTATTACGAACGCCGTATCTACACGCCGGCCGACACGTTGCTGCCTGATTACGAACACATGCTGGAAACCATCGGCGTCCAGCGCGCCGCACTCGTGCAGGGCAGCATTTACGGGACCGACAACACGGTGCTGCTCGAAGCCTTAGAAGCGGGCAATGGCCGTTACCGCGGCGTTGCCGTCGTTGCACCCGATGTTTCCGAAACGGAACTTCGCCGCCTGCACGAGGCTGGCGTGCGCGGCCTGCGCATGAATATCGTCGATACCAGGGACAACAAGGGCATGCTGCCGATGGCGACGTTGCTGCCGCTGGCCAACAAGATCAAACCCTTCGGCTGGCATGTCGAATTTCTGCTGCACGTTGATGAGTTCCCGGACCTCGACAAACTGCTTGAGGATTTCCCGGTGGACGTCAGCTTCGGCCATCTCGGTTACATGCGTACCGACAAACCAGTCACGACGCCGGGCTTTCAGGCCCTGCTGCGGTTGCTGAAAACCGGCAAGGCCTGGGTCAAGCTCACCGCGCCCTACCGCATCTCCCCGAACCCGATGCCGCACGCCGACGTCATCCCGTTCGCACAGGCGCTGGTCGCAGCGAATGCCGATCGCCTTCTCTGGGGCAGCGACTGGGGCCACATCATGCTGAACTGGAAAATCCCGATGCCCAATGACGGCGATATCGCCGATCTGCTCTCCGCGTGGGTGCCGGACGAAGCGACGCGCAGAAAAATCCTCGTCGACAATCCGGCACGGCTCTACGGATTCGACTGACCCGCAGAGCCGCCTGCACAGCGCCCGCGCGCGCGGGCTGCCCGGTCAGTTACTCGACGCCGCCAGAAACAAACGCTGCCTTGCCGGCCGGCGTTGCCAGCAGTTTCAACACGGCGCGCGCCGCATCGGACACTGTCGCGCCGCTCATGACCACCGCTTCGTAGCTAGTGTAATTCTGCACCTCGGCCGGCAGCGGGCCCACCAGCGTCAGGCCTTTGGGCACATACATCTTGATTTCGGTAATTGCGCCGAATCCGATCTGGTTACCGCTGCCCTTGATGACATGCTCCATGACCGACGCGCCGTCAGCATAACGCGTCGTCTTGCCCTTGATCTGCTCGAGGATGCCCCAGCCGGCAAACAGCTTGTCGAGATAGATTCCGGTGGATGCCGAGTTATAGACCAGCGTGTCGGCGGCGAGCAGCGCCTGCTTCAGGCCTTCCACGGTGGCAACATTCGGCGGGGTCGCGCCGCTGCGCACGATGATGCCGGCGCCGACGCGGCCGACGGGCACGCGCGTATCGCCGATGACCTTGCCATCCTTCGCCGCCTGCTCAACCACGACCGGCGGCGAAATCAGCAAATCGTAGACATCGTTGGCAGCCAGGCGCTTGGCAATCTGTGGCGCGGTATTGAACTGGATCTTCAGTTCATGACCGCTCTCGCGCTTGACCAGTGCCGCAAACGCATGCAGGCCGGGCTCGACCGCACCGGCGCTTAGCACACGGACTTCTGCGGCCTGCGCGAGACCGTTGCCCAGCAGCACCGCCAACAGCATTTGCAAAAGGCGTTTCATGTTGTTTCCTCCGTTTTATTGGTATAAAAGACGCAACGACATTGAACGAAAATCAGGCTACCCGGCTTTCCATGCTGTCCTGATGCGCGGCGGAATGCAATAGCGCATGCACAGTCTGCCTGCGCAATCAGCTAACAAGTGCGCCGCCGCACTTCCTCGATCACGGCGCAGTTGTCGAAATCGCCCTCGCCGTGTTTGACATTGCCCTCGAGCAGGTTCTGCACGACTTCCATCAGCGGCAGCGCCTGACCTGCGCGGTGCGCGTAATCGACCATCATGTGCACGTCTTTCAGGTGCTGCACGATTTTGCCGTGCGGATGATAGTCGCGGTTGACGTATTTCTCGCCTTTGACGTCCATGATCTGCGAGTAGGCTGCCGAACCGCGCGCAACTTCAAGGAAAGCCCGCGGATCGAGTCCCAGCCGCTCGGCGAACACCAGCCCTTCGGCGAGCGCGGCGCGGTTGAGACCGAGGATCAGATTGACCGCGAGTTTGGTCTTGGCGCCGTTGCCGACCGCCCCGGTGAAATAGCGCTTCGGGCAGATCGCATCGAGAATGTCGCCGCAGGCCTCGAACGCGGCACGTTCACCGCCGATCAGCCCGACCCCGTCGCCCTGCACGATCTGTTCGCTGGTGCCGGAAATCGGCACTTCGAGCAGCGTCACGCCTTGCGGTGCAATGCGCACCGCGAGGGCCGCGACCTTGTCGGGATCGCTGGTCGTCACATTGAGGATGGTGCGCGAGGCGCCGGCCACTGCATCGATGACGCCCTCCTTGCCCTCGATCACGTCAGCGAGTTGTTCGGTATTGAACACGGCGCTGATGACGCGCGGACATATGCGCGCCACCTCGCCGACCGTCGCAACCGCGGTGCCGCCGAGCACGGCAAAGGCTTCGCGGCGCGCGGCATCGATATCAAATCCTGTGACCTTGAGGCCCGCGCCCAGCAGGCGCTTTGCCAGCGCCGTGCCAACCAGCCCCAATCCGACCAGACCCACATTCGCTTTTTCACTCACGGCAACACTCGCTTTCGGCGTTCAATGGCAGAATGCGGATTATAGCTGCGCCCCGACCATCATTATTTTCCCAGGAGGACCCTTGGCCACCCGCAAACCCGTTCGCAGCAAAGCCTTCAAGGCAGGACTTGCCACCCGTAAAAAAGTGCTGGGTCCTGATTACGTTGAACGCTCGTTCAAAAACGCCGATCCGTTTTCAATGCCGTTTCAGGAGCTGGCGACCGAATTCGCCTGGGGCAGCGTCTGGAACCGTCCCGGCCTGTCGCTGCGCGACCGCAGTCTCGTCACGCTGGCGCAGGTCATCGCACTCAACCGCCCCGCAGAGATCCGCGTGCATTTGCGCGGCGCCATCCGCAACGGCATCTCGAAAAAGGAATTGAGCGAACTCTGCCTGCATTCGTTTCTGTATTGCGGCGGGCCGGCATCACTCGACGCCTTTCACGCGATCAGCGCGATGCTGCCGGAGATCGAAAAGCTGGAAAAGGCGGCAAAGAAAAAACGCCGTAAATAAAAGAATGCCCCCTCAACAAGGGGGCAATCCAGCATCGGAGGCCGCGCTACTTTTTCGCCCGGCCGCGTTTCGTTTTGCCGGTGCCGCCGGCCATGCGGTCGAGCACTTCGCACACCGAGGCGGTATCGTGCTGGCTCAAGCCCTGAGCCATTGCCGCATTGAAAATCGGCCCGCAGGCGCTGAACAGCGGCGTCGGGCAATCGACGGCCTTTGCCATGTCGCCGATCACCTGCATGTCCTTCTGCCAGACTTCGACCTTCATGGTCGCCGGCAGATATTTGCGGTCAACCATGAATTTGCCGCGCAATTTGAACACGCCGTTGCCGATCACCGGGCTCTGCGCGAAGAGGTCCCAGACCTGCTGTGCGTCGAGCCCCATCTTGCGCGCGAAGGTCATGGTCTCGCCGACCGCTACGTTGTAGATCGCCACCATGTGATTGGCGATGAATTTCATGCGCATGCCGTTGCCGAAAATGCCGACGTAGGGCGCATTGCGCGTGAACACCGCGAAAATGTCCTTGACCTTGCGCGCCGTGGTGGCCTCGCCGCTGACAAAGATGGTCCACGAGCCTTCCTTCATGCGCACCGCGGTCCCGCTGATCGGGCAATCGAGCGTGCGCATGCCGGCGCGCGCGAACGCGGCTGCCGTGCGCTCCTTGTCGGCGATCGGCAGCGTGCTGGTTTCGATCACGACCGGCTTGCGTGCGGACTTTGCTGCAGCCACTTCTTCGGTCACGGCATTGAGCGCACGCACAGTCGCCAACGACATGATGACGACTTCCGCATTGCGCGCGACCGCTGCCGCCGACGCAAGCGCTTTGCCGCCGGCTTTTTTGAAACGCCGCTGCGCCGCGGCGTTCGGGTCGAAACCGCAGACCCTGTAGCCCGCCGCCAGCAAGGCCTCCGCCATTGCGCCACCCATGATGCCCAGTCCGATCACACCCACTGTCGGTTTCATTTCAATTCATCTCCCAGATCCGGAATGCTGCCCAGCTCAAGTTGTTCGGGGGCGGCCGGCTTCTGCGTGCGCGCCAGCGCGAGCAGCGCGCGCCGTGCCGTGTCCGAAACGCCGCCGCCGTGTTTGAGGAAATTTTCGACGGCGCGTTCGATCGGATATTCGATGCGCTCGAAGCCGCGCAGGCCGAAGAATTTGGTATCGGGCAGCGACTGCGTGGTCAGTTGCCCCTTCTTCATTTCAACGAAGGAAAT
>CAZVDN010000302.1:0-4520 GCA_964625665.1 uncultured Streptomyces sp.
GCAGTGACGCCGCGCGTCTCACCGGCACGCTGGTGCGCCAGGAGAAAATCGCCAACGCCGTGCATGCCGGTTACGACAATACGCAGCGCGGCCCCGGCCTGTTCACGATCAGCGGCATTCCGGCAACCGGCAAGTCCGTTGAAGAGCTGGAGCGCGCGATTCGCCGCGAGCTCGCGAAAATCGCCGCGGACGGCGTCAGTGAAGAGGAACTCAAGCGGGTCAAGGCACAGCTGCTGGCTTCGCAGGTATTCGAGCGCGATTCGATTTTTTTCCAAGGCATGCAGATCGGCATGCTGGAGGTCGGCGGCTATCCGCACCGACTGATCGACGTCATGCTGAAAAAGCTGCAGGCGGTGACCGCCGCCGAGATCCAGGCCGTCGCGAAAAAATTCATCATCGACGACAGCCTGACGATTGCCGTTCTCGATCCGCAACCCGTCGCAGGCCGCAAACCGGCAGCCGCCGCGCAAGGAATCCGCCATGGGCAATAAATTCAATGCGGCGGTGGCCGCCGTCGTTCTGTTGCTGGCGGCCGCTCCTGCGGCGGCGTTGTTGCCGATCCAGCACTGGCAGACCAAAAGCGGCGCGCGCGTGTATTTTGTTGAAAGCCACGATCTGCCGATGCTTGATGTCAGCGTTGATTTTGCCGCCGGGTCTGTTTACGACACGCCGGAAAAATCCGGCGCGGCCGGCATGACGCTTGGCCTGATGCGGCTTGGCGCCGGCGGCCTGTCGGAAAGCGAGATTTCGCGCCGCATTGCGGACACCGGTGCACAGCTCGCGAACCGCTTCGACGGTGATCGCAGCGGCCTGTCACTGCGCACGCTGACCAGCAAGGCCGAGCTGTCGCAGGCGCTCGAAGTGTTCGCGCGCATTCTGCAGCAGCCGGAATTTCCGGCAGCGGTGCTCGAGCGCGAAAAAGCGCGTGCAGTCGGTGCCATCAAGGAAGCCGATACCAAGCCGGAAACGCTGCTCAACCGGAACTTCAGCCGCATGATCTACGGCACGCATCCCTACGGATTGCGCAGCGCCGGCGAGGCGCTGACGGTGGCTGCGCTGACGCGCGACGACCTTGAGCGTTTTTACCGGCGTTTTTATTCGGCCAAGCGGGCGGTTGTTTCGATGATGGGCGATCTGACGCGCGAGCAGGCTGCCGCCATTGCCGAGCAACTGACCGCCGGTTTGCCGCAGGGCGAACCGCCGGCGCCGCTGCCGCCGGTGGCTTCGCTGGAACGCGTGGAAACGCGGGTGGTTGCGCATCCTGCCACGCAAAGCCATCTGCTGGTCGGCATGCCGGGAATCCGGCGCGACGATCCGGATTATTTTCCGCTGTATGTCGGCAATTACATTCTCGGCGGCGGCGGTTTTGTTTCACGGATCACCGACGAAGTGCGGTCCAAACGCGGGCTGGCCTATTCCGCCTACAGTTATTTCATGCCGCTGAAGGAGCGCGGGCCTTTTGTGATCGGCCTGCAGACGCGGCGCGATCAGGCGGCCGAGGCGCTGGCGGTGGTGCGCAAGACCCTAGCCGATTTTCTCGCCGGCGGCCCGACCGAAGACGAATTGAGCAAGGCCAAACAGAACATCATCGGCGGATTTGCACTGCGCATCGACAGCAATCGAAAAATCGTCGAGAACCTCGCGGCGATCGGTTTTTACGACCTGCCGCTCACCTATCTCGAGGACTTCACGGTCAGCGTCGAGAAGGTCACGGTCGACGACATCAAACGCGCATTTGTACGGCATGTCGATCCGGCGCGCATGGTGACCGTCATCGTCGGCGCCGACGAAAAATCGGCCGACGCGGCGAAGTAACCGGCGTCCGCATGCCTGCCGCCGGCAACCGCGTGCGCATCATCGGCGGCGCCTGGCGCAGCCGCATCATCCGCTTTGCCTCGCGCGAAGACCTGCGGCCGACGCCGGACCGCGTGCGCGAAACGCTGTTCAACTGGCTCGGGCAGGACCTGACCGGCAAGGTTTGTCTCGATCTGTTTGCCGGCAGCGGTGCGCTCGGGTTCGAGGCGGCATCCCGCGGCGCGGCAAAGGTGGTGATGGTCGAGCGCGACAAAATCGCCTTCCGCACCCTGCAGGAAAACGCGCGTTTGCTCGGTGCGCAGACCGTCGATCTGCGCTGCGCGGATGCGCTGGAATTCCTGCGCCTCGACACGGGCCGCTACGACGTGGTATTTCTTGATCCGCCGTTTCGCTTGGATGTGCTGCCGCGGGTATTGCAACTTCTTGCGCCGCGTCTGGCTGCCGGCGCGCTCGTGCATGTCGAGGCGGCACAACCCCAGCAGGTCGATGCGCTGTGGGAAAATGTCCGCCACGGACGCGCAGGCGCAGTTTCCCATCAATTGCTGAAATGGACCGGTCATGAAACGTAAAGTCGTATATCCAGGCACCTTCGACCCGATCACGCTCGGCCACCAGGATCTGGTGCGCCGCGCCGCGCGCATGTTCGACGAAGTTATAGTCGCGGTCGCCGACAGCCGGTCCAAGCGCCCGTTCTTCACGCTTGAAGAGCGGGTGGCGATGGCGCGCCGCGTGCTCGGCAAATACCGGAACGTCAAGGTCGTCGGTTTTTCCGGCCTGCTCATGCATTTCGCGCGCGCGCACGGAGCAAAAGTCGTGATGCGCGGCCTGCGCGCAGTGTCGGATTTCGAATACGAATTCCAGCTCGCCGGCATGAACCGCAATCTCTATCCGGAAGTTGAATCGATTTTTCTCACGCCGGCCAACGAATACCTGTTCGTCTCGGCCACGCTGGTGCGCGAGATTTCCATTCTCGGCGGCGACGTCAGCGAGTTTGTGTCGCCGCATGTGCGGCAGTGCCTTAAAAAGAAAATCGCCTCGCTCGGCGGCAAGACCTAGGACCGCCGATGGCTTTGATGATCACGGACGCCTGCATCAACTGCGACGTCTGCGAACCCGAATGCCCGAACGATGCGATTTCGGCAGGCGAGGAAATCTATGAAATCGATCCGGCGCGCTGCACCGAATGCGTCGGCCACTTCGATAAACCGCAGTGCCAGATCGTCTGTCCGGTCGATTGCATTCCGAACGACCCGCGCCACGTCGAATCGAAGGAACAGCTCGAGGCGAAGCTGCGCAGCATGGCGCCGCGCGTCAAATAACGCCGGCGGTGCTAGCGCGCCTGGCAGCGCGGGCAGTAAAAAGTCGAGCGTTGTCCCAGTACCAGACTGCGAACCGGGCTGCCGCAGGCAAGACAGGGTTTGCCGGCGCGATCGTAGACTGAAAAATTGTTCTGGAAGTAGCCGGCTTCGCCTTTGGAGTTGACGTAGTCGCGCAGGCTGGAGCCGCCGGCCTTGATGGCTTCGGCCAGAACTTCACGCACGGTCTGCACCAGCGCGGCGCAACGCGCGGGGCTCAGGCGCCGCGCCGGCAGTTTCGGATTGATGCGCGCGCGGAACAGCGCCTCGCTCGCATAGATGTTGCCGACGCCGGCGACGAGGTGGCTGTCCATCAGCACGGTTTTGATGGCACCGCTGCGCGTGCGCGTCTGCGCATGCAGCCATTGCGCATTGAAGGCGTCGGTGAACGGTTCGGGCCCGATGTCGCGGAGCAATTTGTGGGCGAGCGGATCACCGTGTTGCCACAGCACGAGTCCGAAGCGGCGCGGATCGCGATAACGCACGATGTTGCCATTGGCCAGCGCCAGATCGAAATGATCGTGTTTGGCCGGCGCAACGCCGGCATCGACCACCCAGAGTCGTCCCGACATGCCCAGATGCACGAGCAGCGTGCCGTCACCGGCCCTGAACAGCAGATATTTGCCGCGGCGTTCGACTGCATCAATGCGCCGGCCGGTCAACGTGCGTGCGAGGCCTGAGGGCACGGGCTGCCGCAACGCGCGATTGCGCACGACGACGTTGCTGACCGTCGCACCGCGCACCAGCGGCTCAAGGCCGCGCCGGGTGGTTTCGACCTCGGGCAGTTCAGGCACGGTTATTTGACGGGCGCGGGGGCTGGTGCCGCAGCGGCGAGGGTCCCCGGCGGCGTCAGCAGGCGCCTGGCAGTCTCGCCGGACAGAATGTATTCGAGCGGCTCGTCGCCGCGCGCGACGACGGTGTTGTCGCCGCGCTCGAGGATCCTGATGACGACGGTTTCACCGTTTTTCAGTTTCAGTTGCAGGGCGCCGAGCGGTTTGGTCTTGCCCGGCGGCCGCAGGCCGATGGCACCGGCGAGCCGCCAGTCATCGACCCAGCGCTGGATATCGTCAGCCGTTGCGGTGGCGGCCGGCACGCTGGTCGAGGTCATTTGCAGTGCCCATTTGCCGTCGGCCTGTTCGACTTTGAACGATCCGAAGTCGAAGGCCACCGGAGCTTCGTCGGCCGCAAACAGCTGTTTGCTGACCAGGTCGAGCGGGCGCTTCGGCAGAACCGCAGCGTAGCGCAGCGGCAGCAGGTAAATGCCATCGGCGGCGAGCACGTAGATTTCACGGCTCATTTCGTTGGGTGCACCGAAACTGAATTCACGATCAGCAATCTTGACACGTGCCA
>CAZVDN010000303.1:0-4506 GCA_964625665.1 uncultured Streptomyces sp.
GTAATGCGTTTTTCCTTGGCAACAATCAGCTTGCCGGTCTTGGTCGTGAAATCGAAACGCGCGATTTCGCCGCGCAGGCGCTCGGGCACGAGTTCGAATTCGATTTCAGACTTCTTCAGGTTGAAGCCGTCGAAAATGAAAAATTCGCTGAGAATCTGCTCGGGCATGTAGCCGAGCGCTTTGAGCAGGATCGTGACCGGCATCTTGCGGCGACGGTCAACCCGGAAATAGAGATAATCCTTCGGGTCGTACTCAAAATCGAGCCACGAACCACGGTAAGGAATGATGCGCGCTGAAAACAGCAGCTTGCCGGACGAGTGGGTCTTGCCGCGATCGTGCTCGAAGAACACGCCGGGCGAACGGTGCAACTGAGAAACGATGACACGCTCGGTGCCGTTGATGACAAACGAGCCGGTGCCGGTCATGAGCGGAATCTCGCCCATGTAGACTTCCTGTTCTTTCACTTCCTTGATCGTGGGCTTGGACGCTTCCTTGTCCATGATCGTCAGGCGCACTTTCGCGCGCAGCGGCGCCGCAAAAGTCAGGCCGCGTTGCTGACATTCCTTGACATCGAACGGAGGCTTGCCCAGCACGTAGCTGACAAACTCAAGGCGCGCGTTCTTGGAATGGCTTTCAATCGGAAACACGCTCTGGAACGCGGCCTGCAGGCCCTCGCTCTTGCGCGTATCCGGGTTGGTCAATTCCTGCAGGAAGGCTGCGTAGGAATCAAGCTGGGTCGCCAGCAAATAGGGCACTGGCAGTACGCTCGCACGTTTTGCAAAGCTTTTGCGGATGCGCTTCTTTTCAGTGAACGAGTAGCTCATTGGGGCTCCTCTACAGTAGTGTCGGACCGGGACCCAACGCACCCGGCGGATGCGCTCGGCTCTGGCCTCTCAGGCAAGAAAACACAAAAGAACAACAGGCCGGCGGCAAGCCGCCGGCCTTGTCGCACTCAACACGTATTACTTGATTTCCGCCGTTGCGCCGGCTTCGACCAGTTGCTTCAGAATTGCTTCAGCGTCGGCTTTCGAGACGCCTTCCTTCACAGCCTTCGGCGCGCCATCGACGAGGTCTTTGGCTTCCTTCAGGCCCAGTTGGGTCACTGCACGCACAACCTTGATCACGTTGACCTTGTTGGCGCCTGCGCCAGTCAGGTTAACGGTGAATTCGGTTTTCTCTTCGGCAGCTGCTGCACCGCCGCCACCGGCGGCCGGGGCCGCAACCGCAACCGCTGCTGCGGCTGCCGAAACGCCGAACTTCTCTTCCATGTCCTTGATGAGGCCCGAAAGCTCGAGCACGGTCATCTGGGAAATTGCATCAAGGATTTCTGCTTTGGACAATGCCATGTTGTTCTCCAATCAAGAATTTCTGTCGAATCAAGCTGATTGCTGCAACTCCGCCGTTAGGCGGCCTGTTTTTCTTTCTGGTCCCGCACGGCGGCGACGGTACGCACGAATTTGCCCGGCACTTCGTTGAGTGTGCGGACAAACTTTGCGATCGGCGCCTGCATGGTTCCCATCAACTTCGAGAGCAGTTCCTCGCGGCTCGGCATCGATGCCAGGCTCGCCACGTCTTTGGGGGACATGACAAGATTGGCCATCGCACCGGCCTTGATGACAAACTTCTCGTTGC
This sequence comes from uncultured Streptomyces sp., assembly GCA_964625665.1. Taxonomy (GTDB): domain Bacteria; phylum Pseudomonadota; class Gammaproteobacteria; order Burkholderiales; family SG8-41; genus PALSA-1004. The sequence goes on from CAZVDN010000303.1 coordinate 1,633, forward strand.
CTTTGGCGAACTCGTGCAACACTTTTGCGACCTTCACCGGATCGCTGCAAATCCCGTAGGCAAGCGGCCCGACCATTTTGTCGGACAGTCCTGCAAACGGGGTATCAGCGACGGCGCGGCGCACAAGCGTGTTCTTGAGGACTCGCAGATAAACGCCCGACGTGCGCGCTTTCTTGCGCAGATCGGTCATATCTTTGACCTCAAGGCCGCGGTACTCTGCGACGACGATGGCCTGCGCCTGCTTGACCTGCGCGCTGACTTCGGCCACTACCGCCTGTTTCTGTTCCAGATTAAGACCCAAGGTCTACCTCCATTCGTTAACGAACGGCTTGCCAGAAACACCGAATGAAACATTGCCCTTCATCCCGCGATTCATCGCTCACCATTCAAATCACGGCGACCTTAGCGCCAGGCCTTGCAACAACCTGATTCCGAGGGAAACGCCGTCTGCGTAGAGTTCAGGATTCGGGATCGAGGATTCAGGATTTTGCAATCCGTACTCCGCGGCCCCGCCCTTCGATTAAGCGATCGCGAATTTCGTATCCAGTATCGGAATGATGCTGCGCAGTTCCGAATCCTGAATCTTCAATCCTGCTCACGCCCCTACGGTCTTTGACAACCTGCCGGCACCGCCCTGTTGCGCGTTGCCGGCAGCCCAAAGCCTTCCTTACCGATTCTTTACGCCTGCAAACTCGATTGATCGATACGCACGCCAACACCCATCGTGCTCGAAACCGAAATCTTTTTGAGGTAAACGCCCTTGATGCCCGTCGGACGCGATTTGTTCACCGCGTCCAGCAGGGCCTTCATGTTCTCCGCCAGAGCATCGACGGTAAATGAGGCGCGGCCGATCGTGCATTGCACGATACCGGTCTTGTCGGCACGGTATTGCACCTGGCCTGCTTTCGCATTCTTGACGGCGGCAGCCACGTCCTGCGTGACGGTGCCGACCTTCGGATTCGGCATCAGGCCGCGCGGGCCGAGAATCTGGCCGAGCGTGCCGACGACGCGCATGGTGTCCGGCGTGGCGATCACGACGTCGAAATCCATCTTGCCGGCTTTGATATCCGCAGCCAGATCATCCATGCCGACGAGATCGGCACCGGCATCCTGCGCCGCTTTGGCACGGTCACCCTGTGCAAACACGGCGACACGCACGGTCTTGCCAGTGCCCGCAGGCATGACGACGGAGCCGCGCACGGTCTGGTCGGACTTCTTCGCATCGATACCGAGGTTGATCGCAACGTCGATCGACTCATTGAACTTTGCCGTCGCGTTTTGCTTGACGATCTTCAGCGCGTCACCGATCGGGTAGACCTTGTCGCGGTCCACGGTCGGCACGAGCGCGTTGTAGCGTTTCGAAATCTTGGCCATTTATACGCCCTCCACGTCAACGCCCATGCTGCGGGCGCTGCCGGCAATCGTTCTGACTGCCGCGTCCATGTCACCCGCGGTCAGATCAGGCAATTTGGTCTTGGCAATTTCTTCAGCCTGGGCACGGGTCAGCTTGCCAACCTTGTCGGTATGCGGGACCTTGCTGCCTTTTTCCAGCTTCAGCGCTTTCTTGATCAGCACCGACGCCGGCGGCGTTTTGATGATGAAGGTGAAGCTCTTGTCCTGATACGCGGTGATCACCACCGGCAGCATCAGGCCCGCTTCGACCTTTTGCGTTTGCGCATTGAACGCCTTGCAGAATTCCATGATGTTCAAACCGCGCTGGCCCAACGCGGGACCAATGGGGGGGCTGGGATTTGCTTTGCCCGCCGGGCATTGCAACTTGATGAAGCCGACGATCTTCTTTGCCATGATGGCGCTCCTTTTTTGGGTTCAAGCGGACTGCGGTTTTACGCCGTCCTCCCCGTTAAAAAAACAACTGCCTTGCTGCTGAATTCGTTTAAGCCTTCTCGACCTGGCCGAAATCGAGCTCGACCGGCGTCGAACGGCCGAAAATCGTCACAGCGACACGAATCTTGTTCTTGTCGTAATTGACGTCTTCCACGGTACCGTTGAAATCGGTGAACGGGCCTTCCTTGACGCGAACCATTTCGCCGTTTTCGAACAGCACTTTCGGCCGCGGCTTCTCAACGCCTTCCTGGATCTGGTGCAGGATGTTCTGCACCTCTTTTTCCGAAATCGGCGTCGGCCGGGTCGACGTGCCGCCAATGAAACCGGTGACCTTCGGCGTGCTTTTGACCAGGTGCCATGACTCGTCGGTCATGTCCATTTCGACCAGCACATATCCGGGAAAGAACTTCCGCTCGGAAATGTTTTTCTGGCCGCTCTTCATTTCAACGACCTCTTCGACCGGAACCAGGATGCGGCCGAACTGGTCGTGCATGCCGGCGCGCGCGATCCGCTCGGTCAGCGTGCGCTGGACGGTTTTTTCAAAACCGGAGTAGGCATGGACCACGTACCATTTCTTGCTCATGAATCGCCCTGCCCCATCAGTAAGCGCACCGCCCACAACAGCGATGCGTCGATCAGCCAAAGGAAAATCGCCATGATCAGAACAAAGCCAAAAACGACTGCCGTGGTTTGCATCGTTTCCTTGCGCGTCGGCCATACCACGCGTTTGGCCTCATCGACCGACTCGCGCGCATATGCGAAAAACTCCTTGCCGACCGCCGACGTCCAGAACACCACGATACCCGCCACCGTTCCGGCGATAACCGACCCGACGCGGGCAATCAGGGCACTCTGGTCCCAGTGGTAATAACCGGCAATGCCGGCCACCAACAATGCTACGGCTAGTGCAATTTTTATCTTGTCTGCCATCTTTTCACTTGCGTATGCACTGCAACTCAAGCCTGGCAGGCCAGGAGGGAATCGAACCCCCAACCTTCGGTTTTGGAGACCGACGCTCTGCCAATTGAG
>CAZVDN010000304.1:0-4497 GCA_964625665.1 uncultured Streptomyces sp.
CTCAGGTTCGATGACGGTCGCGATGTGGTTTCTGAATTCGGCGTACATCGCCTCCGGGTCATCACCGGGCAGATTGCGGAATTCGAAATCGAACACGCATTCGTTGGGCACGATATTAAGCGCCGTGCCGCCGCGGATGACGCCGGTATGCACCGTGGTATGCGCAACGTCGAAGCCGCGGTCGTAAGGGCCGCGTTCGCGATAGCGGCGCGCCATGCCCTTGAGGAACGCAATGGCTTCGGCTGCCGCCTCCACCGCATTGACGCCCTGCGGCGCATAAGCCGAATGACAGGACAACCCGCGAACCGTGCAGCGGTAACTGAGCTTGCCCTTGTGCGCGATGACCGGTCGCATCTGCGTCGGTTCGCCGACAATGCAGGCAGCGGGACGGATCCCCGCATTGTCGAGGTCTGCGATCAGCCTGCCGACGCCGATGCAGCCGACTTCCTCGTCATACGAAAGCGCGATATGCAGCGGCTGCTTCAGCGGGCGCCGCGCGAATTCCGGCGCGAACGCCAGCACAATGGCCACGAAGCTTTTCATGTCCGCACTGCCGCGCCCGTAGAGCCGGCCATCGCATTCACGCAATGCAAAGGGATCGCTGGTCCACGCCTGACGATCAACGGGGACGACGTCGGTGTGGCCCGACAGGACAATGCCGCCATCGCCCGCCGGGCCCAGCGATGCGAACAGATTGGCCTTTCGCCGCTCGTCGTCGTAGGTCAGGCGAGTGACCGCGCCCGCCGCAGCGAGATGCGCGCGGGCAAACTCGATCAATTCGAGATTGCTCTCCCGGCTGACCGTCGGAAACGCGATGAGCCGGCGGATGAACTCAAGACTGGCCGGTTGTGCCGCGGCGCTGGTTTGCATGCGGAAATATCCCGTTAAAGCAGCAGAATAGGTGCGCCGCCTGCGAGTGTCAAACGCGCGATGCCCGGCTTTGCGCGATGCATCGCCAGTGCTACCATGACCGCCATTCAAATCGCGCGTATTTGGGGGGAGTCCAATGCAATCCAAAGAAAAAGACGGCAACAGCGAAAACAAAATCGACCGTCGCTCGTTTCTGAAAGGCGCAGCAGCCGCCGGCGGCGCCGCCGTGGCAGCAGCCACCAAGATTGCGGCTGCGGCCGACACTGCGGCCGAAGGCGCCAAGCCTGAGGAAAAACCCGCCGCGAAAAAACTGCCGAGCGAAACGTTCATCACGCACCCCGGCTCGGACTTCATGGCCGATGTGCTGAAAAAAATCGGCCTCCAATACATGGCCATCAATCCGGCTGCCGGCTTCCGCAGCCTGCAGGAATCGATCATCAATTATCTCGGCAACAAAAATCCCGAGATCCTCACCTGTCTGCACGAAGAGTCCGCCACCGCCATGGCCCACGGCTATGCCAAGGCCTCGGGCAAACCGATGGGCGTGATGGTGCACGGCACTGTCGGCCTGCAGCACGCCTCGATGGCGCTCTACAACGCCTGGTGCGACCGCGTGCCGATGCTGATGTTCGGCGGCAACGGCATCGATGCGGAAACGCGCCGGCCCGGCGTCGAGTGGATTCACAGCGCGCAGGACCCCGCCGCCATCGTGCGTGACTACATCAAGTGGGACGACCAGCCGGCATCGTTGCAGCACTTTGCCGAATCGACGGTGCGCGCCCACCAGTTTGCAATGACCGCGCCGATGGCGCCGGCCTTCATCGCCATCGATATGGATTTGCAGGAAGAGGAAATCGAGCACCCGGAGAAGCTGAAAATCCCGAAAGTCTCGCGCCTGATCCAGCCGCAGGGCGACCGCGGTGCCTTGAAGGATGCGGCGACACTGCTCGCCGGCGCCCAAAAGCCGCTGATTCTGGCGGACCGCGCTGTGCGCAGCGCGCAAGGGCTCAAGCTGATGATCGAACTTGCCGAATCGCTCGGCGCCCCGGTGGTCGATCTCGGCTCGCGCATGAATTTCCCGACCACCCACGACCTCGACTGCACCTTCATGAAACAGTCGCTGGTGCGCGATGCCGACGTGATTCTGATGCTGGAGGTCGGCGACCCCTGGGGCAACCTCAATTCGTTCAGCGACCCCTACAAAACCTACCGCCCTATCCACAAACCGGACGTCAAACTCATCACCATTTCGATGCTCGATCTCGCGCGCCGATCGAACTATCAGGACATGCAGCGCTTCATGCCGTCCGATCTGAACATCGGCGGCGAGGTCGAAGCGACACTGCCCGACCTGATCGACGCGATCAAACGCGCCGCGCCGAATCCGGCCACGGTCGCACAGCGCCGCGCCACCTACAAAAAGATGCATGAGGACATGCGCGCGCGCGACAAGGAACTGGCCGCGGTCGGCTTCGACGCCGTGCCGATTTCCACCGCGCGCCTGACGGCCGAAATGTGGAACGTGATCAAGAACGAGAAATGGGCGCTGGTGGTCAGCGACCGCATGCCGTGGGCGCGCCGACTGTGGCCGGTCACCGAGCATTACCAGATGCTCGGCGGCAACGGCGGTTATGGTCTGGGCGGTTATGCGCCGATCGCCGTCGGCGCCGCGCTGGCCAACAAGGACAAGGGCATCATCTCCGTCACCTTCCAGCCCGACGGCGACATGATGTATGCGCCGGGCGTATTGTGGACCGCGGCACACCACAAGATTCCGCTGCTGATGGTGATGCACAACAACCGCTGCTATCACCAGGAAATCATGCACGTGCAGCGCATGGCGGCCATCCACAACCGGCCGCAGGCAACCGCGCGCATCGGCACTGAAATCACCGATCCGAACATCGATTTCGCCAAAGTGGCGCAAGGCATGGGCGTATGGGCCGAAGGCCCCATTACCGATCCGTCGAAACTCGGCGCCGCATTGCGCCGTGCGCTTGATGTCGTCAAGAAGGGGCAACCCGCCCTGCTCGACGTGGTCTGCCAGCCGCGTTAAGCCGCTGGAGCATCACCTGAAAAACACGCCGCTCGCGGCGTGTTTTTTTTCGTGCCTGCGGTCCGTTACAAATTCTTACCATTGCTGACATCTTGTGGGTGGATTGCGCGCATGGCCGGGCGTTTAATTCCTTCAACGACCGCGCGACTGCGGCCGCGGATCAACAGGGAATTTCAACGCCATCAGGAGAACATCATGAAAATGTCACGCAAAATCCTCTTCACCGCCCTCCTCACCACACTGTCCTTTGCCGCATCGGCGCAGTATCCGGGACTGAACAGCACCAATGCACCGGCGCTCAACAACGGCAGTTTCGCCGACCGCAATGTCGAGCAGCAACGTCGTATCGAACAGGGGCTGCGCACGGGCGACCTGACCGTGCAGGAAGCGTCCCGCCTCGAACGCGAAGAATCGCGCGTCAGCCGCATGGAGTCGCGGGCGCTGCGCGACGGCACCCTGAGCGACGCGGAGCGCGAACGCATCAATCGCGCGCAAGACCGCGTCAGCCAGGACATTGCACGCGAACGCCATGACAACGAACGCGGCAATCCGAATTCCGCATCATCACGGCGCATGCAGGCCGACGTGCAGCGCAACGTCAATGAGCAGGAACGCATCGCGCAGGGCCTGCGCTCGGGTCAGCTGACCAACCGCGAAGCCGCGCGCCTCGAAAACGGCCAGGCGCGCACCGAGCGCATGGAAGCGCGTGCCGGCGCCGACGGCCATATCAACCGCTACGAGCAGCGCGGCATTCAGCGTGCCGAAAACCACCAGAGCCGGCAGATCTACAACGAACGTCACGACCGCCAGGCGCGCAATGGCGATGACCATCGCCGCTACGGCAACCATGGCGACAACGATTTCCGCAGGAACACTGAGCACCGTCAGGCCTGGCAGCAGCCGAACAGCGCCCGCCAGGATGGCGGTTTCCGCGGCGGTCACCAGTCATCGTTCCAGCAGCGCTCGATCGCCCAGGCCGGCGGCCGCCGCGCCCGCTGAGCCCTTTCGCGCCAACAACAAAAAAGCCCCTCTGCGGAGGGGCTTTTTTTGCCGGCATCAGCCTGCGTTCAGAAACCGCTCAGCAGCGGAATGTCCTTGGCCGCCGGCCCGCCCTTGATCGACGCCAGATAGGCATAGATGTCGGCGAGATCCTGCTCGGGCAGGTTTTTCTCGCTGTAGGGCGGCATGTCGGCGCGCGGCTTGCGCACCTGCTGGCTGAACGCCGGCCAGGGAAACGGGTTCGGCGCAATTTTCGGCCCGGCAACGCCCCCGTTCTGCCCGATCGTGCCGTGGCAGTTGTAGCACATCTGATTCATGAAAATTTTCTGTCCGCGCTCCGCAGAGCCCGCAGGCGCGTTCTGCGCGCCGGCAACACCGCTCACCAGCATGGCCACCGCTGCAATCAACGTCTTATTCATTTTCTCCCCCGCCGTTTCAGCAGCAGACATTCTGTAGACATCGCCGGAGCGCGTCAACATTTCCGATAAAATCAGTGCTGATTTTCATCCGGAACAACCATGCCTGAAGCCCCTTACGACAGGCTCGGCGGAGACGCCGCGGTACAGCGTCTG
>CAZVDN010000305.1:0-3120 GCA_964625665.1 uncultured Streptomyces sp.
AGACTGAAGGCGCAGATCGCCAGCAATACGGTCCAGCTTTTGAAACCGCCGCGCTTTTCAGTGACGGCCAGTGAATGCATGAGTGCAGTGCCGACCAGCCACGGCATGAAGGACGCGTTTTCAACCGGATCCCAGAACCACCAGCCGCCCCAACCCAATTCATAATAAGCCCACCAGCTGCCAAGCATGATGCCGATGGTCAGGAAACACCATGCCAGCGTGGTCCACGGCCGCGACCAGCGCGCCCAGGTCGCGTCCAGTTTGCCGCCGATCAATGCCGCCAGTGCGAACGCGAACGCCACCGAGAAGCCGACATAGCCCATGTAGAGCATGGGCGGATGAATCACCATGCCCGGATCCTGCAGCAACGGGTTGAGGTCACGCCCGTCAGCGGCAGCCGGCAGCAAACGCTCGAACGGATTGGACGTCAACAGCAGAAACAGCAGGAAGCCGACGCCAACCAGCCCCAACACGCCGATCACGCGCGCCGCCATGGTTTCCGGAAGATGGCGGCTGAATACGGTCACGGCCACCGTCCAGATGTTGAGCATCAGCACCCAAAGCAACAGCGAACCTTCGTGCGAGCCCCAGGTTGCCGCAATCCGGTACTGGATCGGCAATTGCGAATTCGAGTTGGTCGCAACGTTCAGCACCGAAAAATCGTTGTTGACGAATGAATACGCCAGACAACCGAAGGCGATCGCCACAAACGTAAACTGGCCCTGCGCAGCAGGACGCGCCACCGCCATCCACGCCGCATTGCCGCGCGCGGCCCCCGCGATGGGCAATATTCCCTGCACGGCGGAGAGCAGCAAGGCGAGGATCAGTGCGAAATGTCCGATTTCCGGGATCATGTTATTTGGCTACCACGCTTTTCTGCGATTTTTGTGCCTGCTCGATGGCATGTGCTGCATCGGGCGGCATGTAATTTTCATCGTGTTTGGCCAGCACTTCAGTGGCGACAAAAACGCCGTCGGGCCCCAAACGCCCCTGCGCCACCACGCCCTTACCCTCTTTGAACAAGTCGGGAAGAATGCCGGTATAGACCACCGGCACAGTCTTGGCCGTATCGGTCACCTTGAAATTCACCGTCAAACCGTCATTGCCGCGCACCACGCTTCCGGTCTCGACCATGCCACCGATCCGGAACGCCTTGCCCTGGGGCGCCTCATTGGCTGCAATCTGGCTCGGGCTGAAAAAGAAAACCAGATTGCTCTGAAACGCATTCAATACAAGTCCGGCAGCCGCCCCCAGCAGCAACACGCCGAGTGCAATCAGGGTCATGCGTTTATGTCGTGGCTTCATCTGCTGATATTTGAGTGAACCGGCACGAACAAGTTGCGGAGAAACAATTTAACGCCCGCAAAAATGCGATCAATTTTTGAAACATGCCTGCCGTATGCATTTTAGCGGAATTGCGTCAAAACAAGACAAAAAAAAAGCCGGCCTAAGCCGGCTTTTTATGAAACGCCTATTTACTTGGCCGACAACGTATATTCAACCAGTGTTTTGAGTTCCGCATCGGAGGCCGCCACTTTGACCGGATGGCCTTTGCCTTCTTTCAACTTCGTCGAGATGGATGCAACCGCGTCCTTGTTGTCCTTGTTCTTGGCGGCAATATCCTTGAACGAAGGGCCGACCTTTTTCTTCTCGAGGTCGTGGCAATTCATGCAGTTTTTGGATTTGGCGAGATCAGCCCCCGACTGGGCATTCGCCATGCCGGATGCCGCGAGGACTGCTGCCGAGATTATTGCCAGAGTAATCGATTTCATGTGTTTCCCTTTCGTGTCGATTTTGACCTGAATGCTTTCAAGCCTGCACCACTACCATCAACTTATTCAGACCTGCTGCGGCTCCCATTCTAACGCACCTGCCAGAACCCCCGTTGACGGCCACGCCCCAAAGGATGTCCGGCGAAAACTTAATATTTGTAGGTGGCGAACAGGTAAAGGATGCTTGCATTGTAATTCTGGTAAGCGCTCTGCCCCGTCATATAGGCATTGCATCGAGTGCCGCCACCGGTACATGTGGTAGACGCGGCCGGTGTCGCGGTGTAGTAGAAATTTTCGTAACCGATGTCGCTGAAGCGGTAACGTTCAAACGCATAGCCCCCAATGAGATTCCAGTTCTTGGAATACTTATACGTACCCTTCAAATTGAGGGTCGCCTTGGTTGTATTGTCAAAATTCTGAATCGGCATCAACTGTGCCGCCAACTGCTGGCCCGCGCCAACGTTTGCGCGCGCGCTGAAGTCGGCCGAACCCTGGGTCTTTGCCCAGCTGAGCGAACCGTTCCACACCCAGCGCTCACTGGGCAACCAGTCGGCACCGAAGCCCGCCTGATAGCTGCGGTCAAGGTTTTTCGCTGCCCAAGTATAAGTGGCTGTAGCGCCGGTGCCGGACGGTGGCGCATTCGGGTCCGGATTCCCAGTGCCGACGCGGTGCAGCGAATCGTATTGCGCCAACTCGATATCTCCGAACACCATCACGCGGAAAGACTGCGGATCGCCATAGGAAATGCTTGCATAGTATTCCTGCCGTCCGTCTTTCGTACGCCCCACCGGGGTATCGTTATAGCTATTTTGCTTATAGATGGCCTCAAAACCGAGATCCAGGAGCGGCAGAGGCGCATAGTCAAAAACGAGTTTGCCCTGGTGCTGCTGGACATTGGCCACGTCAAATTTTCTGACAAACTGGTCGACCAGATTGAGCGGATCGCCACCCAGAAAATTCGAGCTGCGGTCGAGGTACTGATACTTGACGCGCGTATCGATCGTATCAAGCGGGCTACTTTTCCATTCCGCAAAGTATTTGCGGTCGTTGGTCTTGTTGGAATCCGGCCGTTCGCGTTCCGTGCTGTAGAAATCGAAACCGGCCGAAACCTTGTTGCTGGGATTGAGGCGGTATCCCGCCTCAAGACCGACATTCTGTTTCCGGTAATTGAAGAGCTCGTTTGTACAGGGCGCCGTCGATGAGCACACCCCGCCACTGGCCCCGGAAAGTCCCGATGCCACCGGCGGACTGAAAGTCACCGCCGTGGAATTGTTGTCCTTGCGAATCCAGTTCCAGTAGAGCCGGGTGTCGAGCGCCTCCAAAGGATGCGAAGTCAGCGACAGGGATG
>CAZVDN010000305.1:3130-4492 GCA_964625665.1 uncultured Streptomyces sp.
TGCGGTCTTGTTGACAATATCCCCTTTAAACAGGGATTGGTTTGCAACCGTAGACGGATTGGTAGGAGTGCCAGGCGCAACCGCAGAGTTAATGGACAGAATATTCTGCAATACCGGAACGTCATTGGTGAGATTACTGTAGCTCAAGCGACCGGCCAGCGAAGAGCCCAAAGGCAGTTGCCGCAGCGTGCCATTGACGCCAATCTTCGTATAGTCGTTGCTCGGCGGCAAAATGCTTGTATCCTGCACACCAAATGCGGCACCGGTTCCCAAATAGGGGTTAGTCCAGTTCAGGTAAGGGTTGGCGTTGGTAAATCTGCTCTGCAGCCAGCTGGCCGCAATTTGCCCGCGCTTGGAGGCGTAACCGCCCTCTATCGAAAAGTTGGTCGTCTTGAAATCAACGGGCGAAGGCAAATCCACAAAGCCCTGGCCCGGGCTGGTGCCGTTTGATCCTGCAAGGACTTTGATGCCGTCGCGCTTGACCTCATTGATGTCGGTGCGTATGTACCATGGCGAGTTGTTCGAAAACTCGAACATGCCGCCGATGTCCTGACGCTTGTAGGAATTGTCAAAGCCATTCCAGTTTCCCGGATTGCGGTTCGCAAAACCTGTGGCAACAGTCGGTGCGGTCAGATTGGAAGTGCCAACGCCAGAGAACGGCGTCAATGCGCCGGCGCCGCTACCGAAGTTGTGCCGCATGTCGTTGCCATACAGCTGGTATTTGAACACGCCGTACTTGCCGCCCTTGAGATCCAGATACTGATCGTCACGGCCGATGTTCTCGCCGAAGGCGTTCATATAGTAGTCGTCACCGCGGCCGCGGATGTCGAATATGCCGATCGCGGTTGAATGCACGTCGCGCGACTCCCTGAACTTCGAAGGGTCCAGCGCATTCGTGCTGCTGCCGCGGGCGCCGAAACTCACATCGCCCGACCATTTGAAACTGGCACTGTCGGCGCCGCCTTCCGCAGCAAATGCGAACGGCACAGCAACGAGAACGTTCGCAACCAGAAGAGATATCAGTCTGACTCGCATGTTCACCCCTTACCGTAAGTAGTACTTGCCGCGCATGGCAGGTGCATTGCTGCCGTGCAGATTGAAGTGGCAGTTGACACAGCCGCGCGCTATCAATCGGGTGTTGGGAACGGTGTTAACGGGCGGCACCGGCACAAAGCCACCGGAAGCGTCATACACCGTCCCGGGATGACGCGACGCGTCGTGGCAGTCCTGGCACACGTTGGGCGCTTTTTCAGCGAGCAGCCGGTTGTGGTTTGAACCGTGCGAGTTGTGACAAGTCAGACAATTTTCCTCGACCGGCGGATGTTCCCAGATAAACGGCCCGCGCTTCTCGGTATGGCAGGA
>CAZVDN010000306.1:0-4490 GCA_964625665.1 uncultured Streptomyces sp.
GGCCGTCGATGCCGCGGACTTTAAGCGTCGGATCGACCACGGCGCTGGCGTCGTCGGCGCGGCCCATCTTGCAGGTGCCCACCGGATGGAAGATGGTGGTGCCGACATTGCCGGCGGCCTTGAGCATCTCGGCATCGCTTTGAAACGCCGGGCCCGGCAGAAATTCTTCGGGCGCGTATTTCTGCATGACGCGCGTTTCGGTGACGATGCGGCGCGTCAATCGCAGCGCCTGCACGGCGATGGCCTGGTCTTCGGCGGTTTGCAGATAGTTGAGCGTGATCGCAGGGGCGACGGCGGCGTCCGGCGATTTGATCTGCACGTGGCCACGCGAGGTCGGGCGCAGGTTGCAGACGCTGGCCGTGAAGGCCGGGAAGGTGTGCAGCGGGTCGCCGAATTTGTCGAGGCTCAGCGGCTGCACGTGGTATTCGAGGTTCGGCGTGTTTTGCGCGGCATCGCTTTTGACGAAGGCGCCGAGCTGCGACGGCGCCATCGACAGCGGGCCGCTGCGGTTGAACGCGTATTCGAGGCCCATGCGGAGCTTGCCCCACCACGAATGGGCCATGGTGTTGAGCGTTTGCACATTGCTGACCTTGAAGGCCATGCGCAGTTGCAGATGGTCGTGCAGATTGGCGCCGACGCCGGGCAGATCGTGCACGACCGGAATGCCGTGCTGCTGCAACAGCGCGCCAGGGCCGATGCCCGAACACTGCAAAAGCTGCGGGCTGTTGATTGCGCCCGCGGTGAGTATGGTTTCGCGCCGCGCTTCGGCAAAAAGTTGTTCGCCGCCGTGGACGAATTCAACGCCCGTCACACGCCGGCCGTCGAGGCGCAGGCGTTTGACCTGCGCGTTGGTCATCACGGTGAGATTGGGCCGCGCGAGCGCGGGCTTGAGAAAGGCCTTCGCCGCACTGACGCGCACGCCGCGGCGCTGGTTCACTTCGAAGCGCGCCGCACCCGCGTTGTTGCCCGTGTTGAAATCTTCAATCGAAGCGATGCCCGCTTCCTGCGCGGCGTCGCGAAAAGCGTCGAGGATTTCCCATTGCAGGCGCTGGCGTTCGACGCGCCATTCGCCGCCCGCGCCGTGCGCTGCATCGGCGCCGCGCCAGTGGTCTTCGCTTTTTTTGAAAATCGGAAGGACGTTGCGCCAGGCCCAGCCGTCGTCGCCGGTAGCGCGCGCCCAGGCGTCGTAATCGCCGGCCTGGCCGCGCAGGTAAAGCATGGCGTTGATCGACGACGAACCGCCGAGCACGCGCCCGCGCGCGTAGAGGATCGAACGGCCATTGAGGCCGGGCTCGGCTTCGGTTTTGTAGCACCAGTCGGTGCGCGGATTGCCGATGCAATAAATATAGCCGAGCGGAATGTGGATCCAGATCCAGTCGTCGCGCCCGCCGGCTTCGAGCAAGAGCACGCGGTGTTTGCCGTCGGCGGTGAGCCGGTTGGCCAGCACGCAGCCGGCGGTGCCGCCGCCGGCGATCACATAGTCATAGGGACCGAGGGTGCGCATGACGATCAGTGGCGGCCGGGACGGAGGGGCTAGAACTCGAGCTTCTCGCCCGGCTTCGCCGCGAACACCTTGATCGAGGTGTTGCCCAGCGCCTTGATCATTTCTTCCGGCGTGCCGCGGTTGAACGGATTGGTGTTGTAGTGCATCGGGATCGCGAACTTCGGCTTGATGAATTCGCGCAGCGCGTAAGCGGCATCGACCGGGTCCATGGTGAAATGGCCGCCGACCGGAATCAGCACGAGATCGGGTTTGTAATATTCGGCGATGAACTTCATGTCGGCGAACAGGCCGGTGTCGCCCATGTGCCAGATCTTGAAACCGTTCTCGAGTTCGATAATGAAGCCGACCGCGGCACCGGCCGGATGCGTTTCGGCTTTTTTGGTGTCCGGATTGTTCCAGACATAAACCGATGAATGCTCGGCGTGCACGGCGGTGACCTTGATGCCGGGCGCGGGCGTGACGCGCCCGCCGACGCCGAAGCGCGGCAGTTGCGCCGCCGGCAACACACCGAGTGTGGTCAGCGCGGCATTGAGATCACCCGCGCCCCACAGCGGAATGTTGTTGAGTTTGGCGAGTGCCGGTGCGTCGACGATGTGGTCGCCGTGCGCGTGCGTGACGAGCAGCACATCGACCTTGCCCAGCGATTCGAGGCTCGGGTATTCGGCCGGGGTCAGCGGTTTCGGCAGCGCCGGCGGATGCGCAAGCAACCACGGGTCGGTGACGATGACCTTGCCGCCCGGCGTGGTGATCTTGAACATCGCCTGGTTGATCCAGACAACTTCGGTTTTGCCTGATTGCGCGTGGGCGGTGGCAACCGCGAACAGCGTGGCCACGATTGCAACGAGTTTGAACAGGCGATGCATCGATTTCTCCTCTGCGATTTTTTGAAGTGCGCGCTCGCCCCGCGCCAGCGGGGTGAGGGCCGGAGTAAGGGGGAAACTTATTCCATGCGAATGTTGTTCTCGCGCACCACCTTGCCCCAGCGCGCGACTTCGGTGGTGACCCACTTCTGCAAGCCTTCGGGGCTGCTGACGACGAGGTCCATGCCGAGCTGATCGCCGAGCTGGCTGCGGATTTCCGGCGCGTTGAGTATCTTGGTAAGTTCGGCGTTGATTTTGGCGAGCACCGGTTTCGGAATGCCGGCGGGCCCGAGCACGCCCCACCAGGCGAGTGCCGAGAAGCCGGGGAAACCCTGCTCGGACAGCGCCGGCACATCGGGCATGGTGTGCGAACGCTTGTCGCCGGTGACGGCGATCGAGCGCAACCGGCCGGCGCGCACATGCTGCACCACCACCGCCACCGAGCCGATGGCGAAATCGATCTGCCCGCCGATGGCATCGACGGTCATCGGCCCGCCGCCCTTGTAGGGCACGTGCACGAGTTTGAAACCGCCGGCCTGTTCAAGCAGCGTCATGGTCAGGTGCCCCATGCTGCCGGCGCCGACCGTGCCGTACGAGAGCGCGGCGGGTTTGGCTTTGGCGGTTTTGATGAGGTCGCCGAAATTCTGAAACGGTTTCGCCGGATGGGTGACCACCGCCATCGGCGCGGTGCCGACCAGCATCACGGGGGTCAGGTCTTTGAGTGTGTCGTACTGCAGGTTCGGAATCAGCGAGGGATTGACGGCATGGGTGTCGAAGACAACAACATAGGTGTAACCGTCGGGCGACGATTTCGCCGTCATCGCAGTGCCGATCGAACCGGAACCGCCGGGGCGGTTATCGACGATGAACTGCTGGCCGAGCGCATTGGACAGGCGCCCCGCGAGCAGGCGCGCCAGCGGATCCACTGAGCCGCCCGGCGGGAACGGCACGATGAAGCGCACCGGTTTGTCGGGCCATTTCGCGTCCTGCGCGAAGGCGGGTGCGGCAAACAGGGTCAATGAAAACGCAATGCATGAAGCGATGCGGAGATATCGGCTCATCGGGCACCTCGTTGTTGAAAACATTTACAACCTTTAACCCCCCCCCCTCCCCCCCTCCCTCTCCCTCAAGGGGAGAGGGAGAAAATCAGCGGGGCCTAGGGATACATCGCCCAGCCGACGCGGCTGGTTTTTGCCTTGAAGAAATGGCCCTGCGTGGTGGTGACGAACAGCGTTGTCATGTCGGGGCCGCCGAAGCAGCAGTTGGTCGGCATTTTCGCCGGCACCGGATGCGTTTCGAGCACACGGCCTGAAGGCGCGAAGACGGTGATCATCGGTCCGGGGCCTGCAGTGTCCCAGCCGTTGGTGGCGACGATGTTGCCGTCGCGGTCGAGGCACATGCCATCGATGCCGCGATGGATGCCCTGCGCATCTTCACCCCAGGTGAACAGCGTGGTGAAGCTGCCGAGGCTGCCGTCGTCCTTGATCGGATAGGCGCGCAGTTCGCGCGGCACGCCCCTGGTGTAATTGCTCTCGGCGACATAGAGCGTGCGGTTGTCCTGCGACACGAGAATGCCGTTGGGCATGATGGTGTCGAAGGTGACGCGCGTGATTTTGTACTGGCCGTCGGGCTGCGGATCGAGGCGGAACACCGACTGATGGTCGAGTTCCGTTTTCGATTCCTTGTCCCAGTTGCCGCTGTTGATCGGGTTGGTGAACCAGATGCGGCCCTTGCGGTCGATCGCCAGATCGTTCGGCGTATTGAGGCGCTTGCCTTCGAAGTTGTCGCAGAGCGTGACGATCTTGTCGGCGTCGAAACGCACCACCGAGCGCCCGCCCGAGCAGCAGCCGTAAAGACGGCCCTGCTCGTCGTGCGCGAGGCCGTTGGTGCGGTTGGTGCCTTCGCGCGCGACGGTGACTGCGCCGGTCTTCGGGTCGTAGCGCAGGATGCGGCTGGCGCGGATGTGCGTGAAATACAGAAACTCGCCGTCCCACACCGGGCCCTCGGTGAGCGGGGGTTCGCCGGGTTTGACGATCAGTTCAAAGTTCCATTGCATGATTTTGAGCGCTCAGGTTCAAGTAAAGAAAAAGGCCAGGTCTAGTTGGACCCGCCCGCTTTTTGCGCAT
>CAZVDN010000307.1:0-4485 GCA_964625665.1 uncultured Streptomyces sp.
AGGCCCGGCTTCAGGAACTTCATGAATTCCCAGTGCGCGGCGTCGCCGATCGCACCGACCTGGCGCATGCACTCGTGCTCGTCCTGGTTTTTGACGGCGCGGGCTTCCATCATCGGCGTCATGCCGTCGGTCCAGTCGATCTTCGAATCCTTGAAGATCTGGATCATGTTGATATCGATGAAGTCGACGCCCAGCTTTTTGCCGTCAACGCCGCTCTTCTTCATTTCCTTCTTGATCGCGTTGGTGAACTTGGTCACCTGGGCGAGCGAGGCGGGGCCGGCAGCGCCCTTGATCCACGCGTAGGAGTAGCGGATGTTCTCTTTCGGAATCCACGGCGAATGCTTGGCGATGTGCAGACCGATGTCGCCCTGTTCGAACAGAACCGGAGCATCGTCGCCGCACAGCAGGGCGTAACGCAGGCCCGGCTTCAGGCGGTTCCAGCCCGGGGTAAGGGTGCTGGTGACGTAACGGACGTTTTCGTCGTACATCAGCAGCATGGCGCCGAGCCCGTGCGCTTTCATGCGCTCGCGGGCACGCTCAAGGCGGTGTTTGCGCAGACGATCCCAGTTGATGCGCTCCTGCCAATCCAACCCTACCATGCCTACATTGGCCATCATTTCCTCCAGTTCACGTTAATCGACAAAATACTTCAGCGTTGCAATGCGAAATACGGGCGGGCGCTCATCGCGACCGGAAAAGTTCCTGTGATCGCGACGGACATTCAGCTCTGGATTTCAGCGCGGAATTCCTTGACCAACCGTGTCGCCATCGGTTCGCGGCATGCAGACCACTGCCGAAGCTCACAAGGCGACGAAACAGGCGTAAGTTTAGCACGGCTTTGCAAGCCGTTTCTACAACTGACCTTTGATTCCTATCAAACAGATGCGATAACTTTCGGCTATGGCTTCCCAGGTCGGCGGGCGCGCTTTTTGACGGCGGATTTTGCCGGGATCACCGGCAACAGCAAGTGGGAGGCGGTCTTGCCCCCGGTGTAAATCGTGTTGCTGCCCGAATTGTAGTCGGCACTGTAGTGCGTATAGGGGGCGGAACCGGCGCCGTCACGGGGCTGGATGTCGAGGCGCAGGCGGTGCCCTTTGCCGAAGACCATGCAGGTCGGCCAGATTTCGACTTCGACGCGCACGACTTCGCCCTTTTTCAGCGGCAGGCGTTCGTCGTGCGTGTGCCAGGGCCGGAAGGGCAGCGATTTTGCGGGGTCCTGCTTGCGATGGGAAACCCGCAACCAGCCCTTGGCGACCGGAACCGGTTGCTGTTGCTGGCCGATTTCCCAGACGTCCTTGCCGGCGGGGTCGATATTGCGGATGGTCGCGAAGATGTCCATGTCTTCCGAACTGCTCGACACCCACAGCACCAGGTTGACCGGCCCGGTGATTTCGGTGGCCGCGGGAAAGGGATCGGTTTCGAACGAAATACCCAGCCGCGGCACGCTGCCCGGCAACACCGTCGAGGTCCACGAAGCCGATGCGACACCGGCTTTGCTCATGCCGGTGGCAGAGTAGGTGATGGCCGCCGGTTTTGCGGGCGTGCCTGTCGACAGCGCGCCTTCGGCTGGTTCGCCAGGGCGGTTGACCGGCTTGGCGGGACGCAGGAAAAATTTCGTCCAGCGCGTGCGTTTGAGCGGCCATTCGTTTTCGTAACGGAACTGGTAGCCCTTGCCGCCGCCGGTGCGGATCAGCAGTTTGACCGGCGGTTCGTTCATCACGCCGTTCTTTTTGCCCTTCAGCCAGTGGTCGAGAAAGCGGATCTGGTCGTGGCGCGCCTCTTCAGCGTAAAACGGGTGGTAATGGGTGCCGGCGTGGATGCGCAGTTTCTTGTTTTTCGACTTCGCCTGCATGAAGGCTTCGGTATTGCCGCGCAGATGCAGCGCCATGCCGCTCCAGTTGCCGACTGACATGAACGGGATGTCCAGCCTGTCCCACTCGGCCTGGCGGCCGCGGTATTGGCCGCGATCGAGGCTTTCGCGCATGTAATGCCAGACCCAGTTTTTTGCAAAGGTGTCCGGATTGTTTTCGTAGGGCTTGCCCAGCACATGGTGCGCCATGTGGTTCATGTACCAGTTGGCGACGAAGCCGAAACAGAAAATGCCGCCATGAAACGCGAAATCGCGGTACATGTCGGCCGCGCCTTCCCATGGAATGATGGCTTTCAGCGACGGCGGTTTCAGATTGGCGACGAACCACTGTGTCATCGCGAAATAGGAAATGCCCAGCAGGCCGATGTTGCCGTTGCACCAAGGCTGGCGTGCCGCCCATTCGATGGCATCGTAGAAATCGAGCGCTTCCTGAATCGAAAAGGGATCGGTCTGCCCCGGCGATTTGCCCGAGCCGCGCCCGTCGACGCGCACCGAAACATAACCGCGCGGCACCCACCACAGCGGGTTGACCGTCTCCCAGTTCATGTAGGGATTGTCTTTTTCCTCGAGGTCCGCCGGCGGCGTCCAGTGTTTGTCCTTCTGGTAAGAGGCCAGACTCACGATGGCGGGGAACTTGCCCTTGCCGCGCGGGCGGAAGACATCCGCCTTCAATCGCACGCCGTCGCGCAACTGAATATCGACGTCTTTTTCGACCTGAAGGCGGTATTGCGGCTTCGAAACCGGTTCCATATCAATAAGCGATCAGCGACGGATCAATCCAGGGAAATATTGTTGTCCCGTATCACCGCCGCCCACTTGGCAATGTCTTCGTTGACGAACTTGGCATATTCGGCCGGCGACTTGCTGGTCACCACAGTAATCAGCTGTTTGCCGAGCGCCTCCTTCATTTCCGGAGATTCCATGACCTTGAGCGTATTGGCGTGGATTTGCGCGAGCAACGCAGGCGGCAGTTTGGCTGGGGCAAAAAGTCCGTTCCAGGCATTGGTGCCGATGCCCGGATAGCCGGCCTCGGCCATGGTCGGCACTTCCGGAAACTCGGTGCGGCGCGTCGGCCAGGTGGTGGCCAGCGGCTTGATACGGCCGGCTTTGAGGTGGGGCAGCGTCGAGGCGAGATTCAGCATGGTCAGTTGCACCTCGTTGCCGATGATCGACGGGATGATCTGCCCGGCACCGCCTTTGTAGGGAATATGCGTCATGTCGACCCCCATCGCCTTGACCAGACGCGCGGCATCCAGATGCGGATAGGAGGCGATGCCCGCTGATGCATAGGCAAGACGGTTCGTTTTCGCGTATTCAGCCAGCTGCTTGAGGCTCGACACCGGCACCGTCGGGTTGATCATGAACATGTGCGGTATTTCGATCAGATTGGTCACCGGCGCAAGGTCGCGCGAGGGCTTGATCGACAGCGTTTTGGCGAAGGCCGGTTCCGCGATCGCATTGGTCGAGACATTGCCGACCATCAGCGTGTAACCGTCGGGAATTGCGCGCGCGACTGTCTCAAGCGCAATCGCGCCGGATCCGCCGGCACGGTTGTCCACCACGACCTGATAGCCCCAGAACTCGGAGAGTTTGGTTGCCAGTTGCCGCGCCACAATGTCAGTGGCGCCGCCCGGTGCATAGGGCACGATCATGCGCACCGGGCGCGTCGGAAATTTTTCCGCCGACTGTGCTGCCGGCGCGATGGTTACTGCGGCCGCGGCGAGCAGCACCGCGCGGATCGTTCGAAACTGCATCATGGAAACCTCCTTGATGACGTGAATCGGGTGGACGAAGCCGCCGGTGCTTTGGCTCAGCGGCCGAGTTTTTCCTGCTCAGGCGTGATCGGCAGTGCAACCGGTTTTTTCAGGCGGGCAGAAAGATCAATCGCCTTGGTCAGCATCAAGCGATTGTGGCCTTCGCGCGCCGTGGCGTGCTGCGTGGTCGAGCCGAGGGCCACGCGGTTGAGCCATGAATTGGTCTCTTCGCGCATCGGCCCGCGCAGTTCACCCAGCGCCATGTCGCCGACCGGATAGCTGGTCAGAAAATCGACATGGCGGCGTTTGTCCGGCGCATAACCTTCGCCCTGGATCAGATTGGTCGCCAGCACAATGTCACGGTGCGTGTCGTCGATGGTCAGCACGCCTTCGGTGCCGACCGCGCCGACTTCCAGGCTGTAGACGGCACCGGGCCAGATTTCAGGCAGGGCCCAGGAGATCACACCGTGGTAGATCGAGCCGTCATCGAAGCTGATCGTATAAGCGGTGCCGTCGATGCCCTGCCAGTCGGGGCCGAGGGCCTTGTTGACCGAGCGCGCGTAGACTTCAACGGGTTTCTTCGCTTCCATCAGCCACATGACGATGTCGAGCGCGTGCGTGCCCGAGATCACCATCGGCGAAATTTCCGCCGGATTGTCCGAGCGTTTGTAATTGTCGATGGCCACCAGCCGGTTCATGAAGGCGCGCGAAGTTACCATCGTCACTTCGCCGAGCGAGCCGCTGCGAACTTTTTCTTTCGCCACCAGCCAGCGGCGGCGGAAACGCTGGGTGTAGCCGATCACCGCATCAATGCCTGCTGCTTCAAGTGCGTCCATCACCATCTGGGATTCGCCCAGATCG
>CAZVDN010000308.1:0-4480 GCA_964625665.1 uncultured Streptomyces sp.
TATCTTTTTGACAGGCTGATATCCGAGGCCAGCAGAACGCGGCCCGCCTGCAGATTCGTCAATACCCGCGCCCCTGCGACGGCTTGATCGCCGGGCACGGCGCCGCGCGGCAGGGCGTTGCCGGATATCCTTTCCAGTCGTATATGCGCGGCAAGCAGCGTATCGCCCGGTTTTGCCGGCTGGGTAACCCGGAATACCGGCCGCAAATCCTCGATGTCGCCTGACAGGACGACGGTGCCGGAAGGCATCGCCTTGCGCAGCGTTTTGCCGATCAGGCTGCTGCGGTCCTCGAAATAGCCTTCAAGCCCCCGCGGCACTGCGCCGCTCGCCAGATCGGCTGTGGCAAGCATGTGGCCTGCCGGCAGGTCGCGTGCCGCTACGATGCCCGAACGCGGCGGCTGCACGACGACGCGCAGGAATGCCTGCCACGGCGGATTGTCGCAACTGGCGCGCAGGGAGTCGCGGGTTGCGAAGGGAAACTCGAACCGCAGCGGATTGGCACAAACTGCAATGCGCAGGCGGGCATCGAACGGCGGGATCTCCACCTGCTCCGGCGCGACCGAGAGTTGACGCCCCGCCCATTCCCTGGCCGCCGCGGTCAGTTGCGCGCGTGCGGCGTCGTCGCGGGAAACGTCATTGGCGGCGAGCGCCGGCAAAAACGCGCTGCACAGGCAGACCAGCAGGCAGGTCAGGGATAACCATTTAATCTTAAATGTTAATTCCAACATTTTTAATGAAAATAACAAAATGGCACGCTGTTTGCTTTAACGGGGGTGCTGTCAATTTCTGGTCATTACCGGACCGGAGGGCGCGGTGGCGGTGTCGGAGCAACGCGTTAAGGCGGCAAGTTTACAGGCAAACCGATCGATGAAAATATCTTCTGAGCTTTCGTTCAAAGACCTGCTGCCGAAGCGTGAGACGGGTCAGCGTGGCAATGCCGAATTCAGGAAGGCGATGGAGCAGGCGCGGGAAGCGTCAGCAGGGGCGGCGCGGACAACCCCCCGGGACGATCCGCAGCACGCCTCCGACAGGTATACCGTGCGGCAGGGCGACACCATGTTCTCGATTGCGCGCCGCGCGCTGGAAGTGCAGGGGCTGGATGCGGGAAACAATGCCGCGACCCGGGCTGCGGTTCAACTGGCAAAAATCAACCATATTGCAAATCCCGACCTGATCCGGCCGGGACAAACGATCAGCCTCGCGGACTTGAAGGGGCAGTTGCGTGAACGGCAGGAAATCGACCCGCGGTTGTCCGCCACGCTGCGCCGGACGGAGGCCGCTGTACAGCGCAATCCGGCTGGCGCAGCACAGGTTGCCGTGGCTCCCCGACCTGCAAATCCGCTGCTTGAAAAAATGCTCGACCGCGCGGTCGGCCTGCAGTATCTGGATGCGTCGCAGAAAGACGCGGTCCGCAACAAGATTATCGAGATGGGCGCCGAATACAAATTCAAGCCCGATGACCTGGCAACGGTCATGCTCATGGAAAGCGATGGCATGAATCCGCAGGCCAGCAACGGCCGGTGCTTTGGTGTCATTCAATTCTGCGAAGGCGCCAACAAGGGCGCCGCATCCGTCGGCTATGCGGACAATCCCAAGGCGATCCTCAAGCTTGGCGTGCTCGACCAGCTCGATCTCGTCAAAAAATATTTTGACGAGACGGGGCTCAAGAAAATGTCGCCGGCGACGCTGGATGACCTGTATCTGACCGTGCTGAAGCCTGCGTCGAGAAAAGAGCGCGATCCGAATGCAAATCTCGAAATACCGGGCAACCAGGCGGCCCTCCTGTATCCGTCGGGTGATCGCAGTCAACCGATCACGCGCGCCTCGCTGCTGGCGGGGTTGCAACTTAACGCTCGGGGCAAGCTGGCGACAGACAGCGTGCGGGTCACTCAGGCAGTCCGGTTCACCGCGGCGAACGGCGGCGGTGCTTTGATGAAAACAAATTTCGGCAATGTGCAGGGTGCGCTTAATCCGCTTGCTGTCGGAATCGGCAGGGATAACGATGAACTGTGACACAAAAAAAATGCAGATTGCCACGGCAAAGTCTTGCCGCCCTTGCGATTGGTTTCTGCGTTGCCGGCAAATTCTTGCCGCGCGGCGCTCGCGAAACCGCAAAAGAATATTTTGCCGGGCGCAAATGTGTATGGCACAGCGTTTGCTTAGGGCAGGATGGACTGAATTGAATAGCGGAATTTGCACATTGCAGGCGGAATGTTCCAGATGAAGATAATTGCCGAACCATTCGGAATTCATGAAAAGGCGTTGCAGGCGCGCAGCCAGCGCCTGGAATTGCTGGCGGGAAATATCGCGAATGCCGACACGCCCAAATACAAGGCGCAGGACATCGACTTCAAGCAGGTGCTGGGGAACGTGCAGCGCGAAGCGCTGCAAACCACGCATACGGCGCATTTCGCCTTGTCCGATGCCGGCGCAAATGCGAAGGCGGTCAAGTTCCGGGTGCCCTTCAATTCGAGCGCTGACGGCAATACCGTTGAGATCAGCGTCGAGCAGGCGCAATACGGTAAGGCGGCGGCCGACTACCGGGCGACTTTGAGCTTTATTGAAAACCGGACTGCATCCATCAAGCGCGCGTTGCGAGGAGAGTGATAGCTATGGCGTTGACAAATATTTTCGGGGTCGCGGGCAGTGCGCTGAATGCGCAGACTGTCCGCATGAACCTGACTGCATCCAATATGGCCAACGCCACGACAGTAGCAGCTACGGCGGACCAGGCTTACAAGGCAAAGCGTGCCGTTTTTAAGGCGCTGCTCGATCAGCAGCAGGTCAACGCCAGTGCGCCTAACGTGGGGGGCGTGAGGATCGAAAGAATTGTGGATGATAAATCGGTCGTGCCACGGATTTACGAGCCAAGTCATCCCGAAGCGGATAGTACTGGCTACGTTTACAAGTCCAACGTCAATGAGGTGGCGGAAATGGTTGACATGATGTCGGCCGCGCGCTCCTACCAGAATAACGTGGAAGTCGTGAATACTGCGCGCGAAATGATGATGCGTACAATCGATATTCTCAAGGCATAAAGGGAAAAAAGATGGCAACCGCAATCACCGGAAATCTGGCAAGCATTACCCGCACGGCCGATGCCAAAGCGGCGGCGCAGGCCGCGCAATCCGACGCGATGGGCAAGGACCAGTTCCTCAAGCTTTTCACGACGCAATTGCAAAACCAGAATCCGCTTGATCCTGTGAAAAATGAAGCGTTCGTGGCGCAACTGGCGCAGTTCTCGCAGCTCGAGGCGACCACCAACATGTCGAGCTCCCTCAGTGCACTGGTCTCATCATTGAAGGGAGACCGCATGATGACGGGCTCCGCGCTGATCGGGCGCGCGGTGGCGGCGCCGAACGCCCCCGCTGTTCTTAATGGCGGCAATCCAGTAAGCGCGGTGATCGATTTGCCGAACGGTGCCGACAAGGTGAAGGTTGATATTTTCGGCGCGGACGGCAAGCCCGTGCGCAGCGTGCAATTGTCGCAGCAAAGGGTCGGGCTGGCGTCATTTACCTGGGACGGCGCGGACGATGCCGGCAAGGCGTTGCCCGATGGAAATTATTCAATGGTCGCCACTGCAACGGTGGCGGGAAAAGACGGTGCGGTGACGATCGGACCGATGTCCACCGTCCGCAGCGTGAGCAGTACCACCTCATCGAGTGATCCGATTCTCGAGCTCGACGGTGGCGCGAGCGTCAATCTCTCGACAGTCATGCGTGTAGGCCAATAATCCGCAATACCAATTCGAAAGGTAAACTGAAATGTCGTTTTATACCGCTCTGACCGGACTGAATGCTGCAACCGCACAGCTGGGCGTGACCAGCAACAACATCGCGAACGTGGGCACGTCCGGATTCAAGCGCTCGCGTGCGGACTTTGGTGACATTTTCGCAACGTCGCCTCTGCAGAAGGCCTCGGCCGTCGTTGGTCAGGGCGTGTCGCTCAAGCAGGTCAGTCAGGAATTCAGTCAGGGCAACATCGCGGTATCGTCCAATGCGCTGGACCTCGCGATCACCGGTGACGGCTTTTTTCCGATGAAATCAGCCGACGGTCTGCAGAACATCTACACCCGCAATGGTTCATTCACGATGAATGACCAGTATAACGTCGTCAATTCGGCGGGGCAGGCGTTGCTGGCGGCTTCGGTTGACAGTAGCGGCAAGGCCGACCTTGGAAACCTCAACCGCCTGTCGATTCCGAAAAAGACTACGGGCCAGGCGCTGCAGACATCGCTCGTGCAGCTGGGTCTGAACTTCCCGGCGGACGCCAAGGTTATTACCGATCCGTTCAACCGGAATAATCCGGCCACCTATAACAAATCGACAGCGCTGACGGTGTACGACCAGGGCGGTAACGGCTACTTGGCGACTGTCTATTACGTCAAGACCCATAACGCCAGCCAGGCGGTGCCGACCAACAAATGGCAGACCTATGTTTATATCGGCGAGACGCAGGTCAATGCAGCTCTTCTGCAGGC
>CAZVDN010000309.1:0-4474 GCA_964625665.1 uncultured Streptomyces sp.
TAGACCAGCGGGCCGGTGGCCAGCGCGTTGATGCCCATCAGCAGTGTGTAACCGTCGGGCGCCGCCTTGGCCACGCTTTCACCGGCGAGCCGCGTGCCGGCGCCGAGCCGGTTGACCACCACGACCTGCCATTTGAGTTTTTCGTTGAACACGCGCGCCAGCAGGCGCGCGGCGGTGTCGGTACCGCCGCCGGGACCGGTCGGCACGATGATCTGGATCGGCTTGACGGGAAAACCGTCCTGCGCGAATGCGACAGACGCTGCCGCCACAGCCGCCGCCAGCGCAAGGCTGCGCGCCATCGCCGCGGCGCGCTGCGAAAAATTGAATTGCATAGCCGGACCTTCCTCCGTCGTCGAGTATAACGCAGCCCCCGCGGCGCGCTGCACCGCCGCCGCCGACAGGCTAGAATCGCCACTTCACCAAGGAGACTGCTGTGGAAAAACCCTACGGATATTTGACGGTGGCAATGAACTTCAAGGACATCGACGCCGAGGAATTCAACGATTGGTACGACACCGAGCACATGGTCGAGCGCATCCATACGCCGGGCTTCATGAATGCGCGCCGCTGGCTGGGCGCCTACGACCCGCGCATTTCGGTATCGAACTACGATCTCGAAAGTTTCGACGTGCTGAAAACGCCGGCCTATCAGGCGATCGTCGGCGTCAATCTTTCGCCGTGGTCGCGCCGCATCGTGCGCAAGGCCACGCGCATCTGCCGCTTTCTCTCGGAGCAGGCGATCCCCGGGCGGCTGGAAGGCGCGCTGGAGGCCGAAGGCATGCTGCTGTTCGCCGCCACCGTTGCGCCGGAACTGGAAGCGGAATTCGAGGCCTGGTACGCCGAGGAACATCTGCCACGCATGGCGAAGGTGCCCGGCGTGCTGCGCGCGCGCCGCTTCCGCGTGCGTGAATCCGAGCAGCCGCACAAATTCTTTTCAATTTACGATCTGAAAGAACCTGAAGTCGAGAAATCGCAGGACTGGGCGGACGCCGCCAACACACCATGGACGGCAAAACTCAAACCGCAGATGCAAAACGTGATCCGGCTGGTGCTGCGGCGTTATCACAAGCAAGGATAGGCATTCATGCGCACGATCCTGTTAGCATTGCTTGCGACTGCGTTGGGCACACTTACTCATCAGGCATTCGCCCAGCCCTACCCGTCGAAACCGATCCGTCTGATCGTGCCGCAGGCGCCGGGCAGCAACAGCGACATCGTCAGCCGCATCATCGCCGGCAAACTCTCCGAACTGCTCGGCCAGCAGGTGGTGATCGACAACCGTACCGGCGCCACAGGCATGATCGGCACCGAAATGGCGGCGCGCGCCGCGCCCAATGGCTACACGCTGTTCGCCGGCTCGGTGGTGACGCATGCGCAACTGCCGGTGACCTACAAAAAACTGCCTTATGACCCGACCAAAGACTTCGCGCCGATTTCGATCCTCTATCTGACCGACGTCGTGCTCGGCGTGCATCCTTCGCTGCCGGTCAAATCGGTGAAGGAATTCATCAGCTATGCGAAGAGCAAACCCGGCGAGCTGAACTACGCCTCGGCGGGCACCGGTTCGGTCGCACACCTGGCCGGCGTGATGCTGCTCAACATGACGGGCATTCAATCGACGCACATTCCCTACAAGGGCGGTGCGGCGAACATTCTTGCCGTGGCGGGCGGCGAAGCGCAGTGGCTGGCCGCACCGATCGGCTCGACCATCGGCCAGATCCGCGCCGGACGCATCCGCGGTCTCGCTGTCGGCGGCAGCGAACGCTCGTCCTTCATGCCGGAACTGCCGACGATCAACGAGGCCGGCGTGCCCGGCTATCAGTTTTATACGTGGAACGGCCTGATGGCTCCGGCAGCGACGCCGCGCGCGATCATCGACACGCTGCACGCGGCGGTGATGAAAGCGGTGAAAATGCAGGACGTTCGCGATCAGTATGTGGCGGCCGGCGTCGAAGTACGCAGCAGCGCCACGCCGGAGGCCTTCGGCAAATTCATTGTTGCCGAACAGCAGAAGATGCGCAACATCGCCGCGGCCGGCGGCATCAAGCCCGAATAACCTCGGCTATTTTTTCGGTGGCAGCGCCGACGCCTGCCCGGCGGGCAGTTGCGCGGCGAATGCCGTGAGCATGGCGCTGACGAAGGCGTAATTGCCCATCAGCATGACCAGGGAAACCAGCACGCGCTCGCCGAGCAGCGCCTTCGCCTTCGCATAAAGTGTCGCCTCCACCTCGTGCCGCGCGAACAGCTGGCGGCCGAATTCCACGACCACCGCATCGCGCTCATCCAGACCGTCCGTGGCGGTGCAATGCCGGATCGCTTCGATGGTGGCGGCCGGCACGCCTTCTTTCAACGCGGTTGCTTCGTGCATCGCCCACTCGAAAGCCTGATCGTGTTCGCGCGCGGTGATGAGGATGGCCACTTCGCGCAGGCGCGCGTCGATGCCGGATTCGAAACGCAGATAACGGCTGAGCCCGTTGAGAAACACCGCGGCGCGCGGATCATGCAGATTGAGACCGCCGGGCCCGCGCAGGCCGGCCAGCGAAGCACCACCACGCTTAGTCAGCGCATCGAATTCCTCGCGGCCCCGCGCGTCAAGATCTTCGCGGCGGACCAGCGGCAGGCGTGAACCCGAATCGGGATGAATATCCGGTGGCAGCGTCATGCGCTCAATGTTACATGACGCCGGTGCTGCTGACTTACGTCTAACTGCGGCCCTACTTCTTCATGTACATCCGGTGACAGCCTTCGCAGACCTCGAACATTTCGTCGCCGGCGGCATTCACCGCATCGGCATTGCGCGCCCTGGCGGCCGTAGCCGCCTTGCGTGCCGTCGCACCCAGCGATTGCGTGAACTGCACCCAGGATTCACGGCCGGTATCCGGCCCCATCGGCATCAGTTGCTGAGAACCGGCCACCAGATTCTCGGCGCTCTTCACGACCGCAGCCCATTCGGCATCGGTCTTCGGCGCCTTGTTGCTGACACTGAATACGATGTTCGAATCCGGTATGACCACGCTTTTCACCAGTTTTAGGACCGCCGGAAACTGCGCGTACGCCACACCGCAGACCAAAAGCGTTGCGAGCACCAGCAGCTTTTTGATTGTTTTCATGACTGCCCTCCCGTGGATGTGACGGAGAATTTAGCGTAACGGTTCCGTTCAAGCTTGATCAAGATCAACGTCTCCCCACGTCCGCACTGCAACAAATAATGCCGGCGGAATGCCTGCGCACCGACCATCCGCAGCGGCCCGATGCACAAGTCAAGCCTCACCGCGCTGCACTGTCGCGCGATTCGCCGTCCGGTTCGATGCAATCGCCCTGCCCGGCGCGCAACGGTAGAATCGCCGCCATGCCTGATTTCCGGAACCGACGAAAAATACCCTGGCTGCTCGGCTGGATCGCACTGGCGCTGGCGGGCGCACTGGCGATCGTGCGCTACGACATCGCACAGCGACGCGAACTGTTCCTCACCGATGCCCGCACTGCGCACCGCCAGTTGAGCCAACGCGCCGCGCAACACGACGCGATACTCGCGACACTGGCACTGATGGCCGCTGCGCCGTCGTCCCGACGCAGCGCCGGCCCACAGCCCGAACAACGCCTGCCGGCTGTCTATCCGCAGGTGCTCGCCGCGCTGCGCCGCGAACCCGGCGCGCACTGGCCCGACCCCGCGCTGCAGGCCGCGGAGAACGCGTCGCGCAGCGCAGGACGGCCCACGCTCGGCCCGGTCGATGTCGTGAACAAACATTTTTATCTGGTGCTGGCGGCCGATCCCGTGAGCTTCGCGCTGCGCATCGACATTGCACGCATGGTGCCCTGGGAGGAATGGCCGCTGCCGCCCGACGGGCCGGTGCGCATTACGCTGCACCATGACGCCGACCAGATCGCCAAAAAGCTCGCGCCGGCAAGCCAGCCGTTCGAACTGCGCTTCGCGCTGGCGACCGGCCCGTCGCAATGGCCCTGGCTGAGGCTGCTCGCATCGTCACTGTTCAGCGCCCTCGCCCTTGCTGCCATCGCCGTCTGGCGCGACAGTCGCCGTGCACGCCGGCGCGCCGAGGAACTGCTGCGCGTCGGACGCGTGGCGCGCCTGAACACGCTCGGCGAACTGGCCGGCGGCATCGCGCACGAACTGAACCAGCCGCTCGCGGCGGTGCTCGCCAATACCCAGGCGGCGCAGCGCCTGCTCGCTGAAGAACAGCCCGATACCACGACCGCGCATCAGGCGATGTCGCAGGCAGCCGCCCAGGCGCGGCGCGCGGCCGATGTCGTCGCGCGCCTGCGGCGCCTGTGCGAGGCGCCCGACAAATTGCAGCCGCGACAACCGGTGCGACTGGAGAACAGCGTGCGCAGCGTGCTCGATCTGCTCGAGCCGGAACTGCGGCGCCGATCAATCAATGCCACGCTGTCTGGCGAATCTCCGGCCGTGCGCGCCGATCCGGTGGCACTGGAGCAGATCATCCACAACCTGCTCGGC
>CAZVDN010000310.1:0-4461 GCA_964625665.1 uncultured Streptomyces sp.
TATCAAGTGCGATCATCGCCGCTTCGATGACCAGCGTGCCGCTGCCGCACATCGGATCGAGCAGCGGTTCAACGCCGTCCCAGCCCGACAATCTGACTATGCCGGCGGCCAGGTTTTCGCGCAGCGGTGCTTCGCCGGTGGCGCCGCGCCAGCCGCGCATGAACAAGGGGTCGCCCGACAGGTCGAGATAAAGCGTGACGGCTTCGGCGTCGAGGTAAGCGTGGATGCGCACATCCGGATTTTGTGTATCGACGCTCGGGCGCTTGCCGAATTTCGCGCGGAAGCTGTCGCACACGGCATCCTTGATGCGCAGCGTGGCGAAATCCAGGCTTTGCAGCGGGCTGCGCGTGGCCACCAGATTGACGCGCAGCGTCTGCGTGACGTCGAACCATTGGGCCCACGGTTGCGCCAGCGCGGTTTTGTAGATGTCTTCATCGTTGCGGTAGCGCGCCTTGGTCACGCGCCACAGCACGCGGCTGGCAACGCGGCTTTCGAGATTGACACGATAGCCGAGCGCCAGCGCACCGTTGAAATGCACGCCGCCATCGACCTTGAACAGGCCGCCGGCACCCAGTGCAGTGAGTTCCTGCTCAAGCACCGTTTCCAGCCCGCGCGGGCAGGGCGCAAAAAACTGCTCCGGTTTGGCGTTCGGCGCGTTCACAGGCGCACCAGGACTTCGAATTCGATGCGCTGGCGCGGGTTGCGGTGTTCCTGCATTTTGCTGATGCGCGCCTCGACAGCACCGCCGCGATCCATGTGAAAAGACACGGCGCGGTTTTCGTTGCGCGGCACGTAACCCAGCTGGCGGCCGCGCCATTCGACGCGCACGGCGTTGCTGTCATAGGCGTTGTGCGGTTCGCGAACCAGCGTCAGCGCGTCGCCGACTTTCATATCGTCCCACACCTGTTTGGCGTCGTAGTAGCGAAAGCCGGCCAATGGCGAGCTTTGCACCAGCATGCGCACTTCGGTTTGCTGGGCGATGGCATGGCTGCCGGGCAGCGGCGCGCTCAAGGCCGCCGCCAGCAGCGCGGCCGTCATCCGGCGCGCCGGCCTAGAAAGGTTTGACGACAACAAGGATCACGACCGCAAACAGTAATAAGACGGGGAATTCATTGAGCCAGCGATAAAACACGTGGCCGTGACGGTTGCGGTCGTGTTTGAAATCGATCAGCAGCTTGCCGCAATAGGCATGGTAGGCGAGCAGCACGGCGACCAGTGCGAGTTTCGCATGCAGCCAGCCGCCGCTGAAGCCGTAACCGAGCCACAGCCACACCCCGAACACGATCGTAAACAGCGCGCCGGGCGTCATGATGCCGAAGAACAGCTTTCTTTCCATGATCTTGAAGCGCTCGATACTGACCGCGTCGTCGCTCATCGCGTGGTAGACGAACAGCCGCGGCAGATAAAACAGCGCGGCGAACCATGTCACCATGAACGAGATGTGCAGTGCCTTGATCCAGAGCATGGAAGCCTATTTGAGCAGGCGGCGGCGCGTCAGCGCCAGCGCCAGATAAAAGCCGATGATTGCATACACGGCGAGCACGCACAAATGCCAGCCCCATTGCGCCGGCACCTTGCCGCTCATCAGCGGGCGCACCAGATCGACGGCGTGCGACAGCGGCAACAGCGTCGTCACCAGATGCACGGCCGCCGGCAATTGGTCGACCGGGAAGAACACACCACTCATCAGCATCATCGGCGTGATGACAAGCGTCATGTAGTAGACGAAGAAATCGTAGCTCGGCGACAGCGCCGTCATGATCAGGCCGAGTGTGCCGAAGGCCAGTCCGGTGATGAAAATGACCGGAATCACCCACAGCGACAGCGACGACGCACAGAGCCCCAGCACGGCCGCCACCAGAAGAACGGCGAGCCCCGACAACAGGCTTTTGCTCGCCGCCCAGATGGCCTCGCCGAGCACGACGTCGTCGAGGTTGAGCGGCGCGTTCATGATGGCTTCCCAGGTCTTCTGCACGTGCATGCGCGAGAAGCCCGAATACATGGCCTCGAACGAGGCGCTCATCATGGTGCTCGAACAGACGGTGCCGGCGGCGAGGAAGGCGATGTAGGTGGTGCCGCCGAAGGCGTCGGGCATCATGCGGCCAAGCCCATAGCCGAAGCCCAGCATGTAGAGCATGGGGTCGGCGAGATTGCCGATCATGGAGGCCACGGCCAGTTTGCGCCACACCAGCAGATTGCGCCGCCACACATGGATGCAGCGCAGGCTGAACGACGGCAGCGACCAGTGGTGTGTCATCTCAATCCCTCAAATCGCGCCCGGTCAGGCGCAGGAAAACGTCTTCGAGATTGGCCGGACGGTGCACATAACGCAGTTCGTTGCGTGCCGCGAGATCGGCGATCAGCGGTGCGGCATCGTGCACATAACAGAACACCGTTTCACCAGCGGTTTCGCAGCGCTCGGCCAGCTGCGCTCCCTGTGCTTTTGCCCACGCTTCGGCGCCGTCGCCGAAGACCTCGACGACCTGCGGTTCGATGTGGCGCTCGACCAGCTCGCGCGGCGTGCCCGCGGCGATCATGCGGCCGTGGTCCATCACGGCCAGCCGGCTGCACAGGCGCTCGGCTTCGTCCATGAAGTGGGTGGTCAGAAAAATCGTTTTGCCCTGCGCGACCAGCTGGCGCAGGCGCTGCCAGATCAGATGTCGCGCCTGCGGATCGAGGCCGGTCGTCGGCTCGTCGAGAAAAATCAGGTCCGGATCGTTGATCAGTGCGCGTGCCAGTGTCAGCCGGCGCTTCATGCCGCCGGAGAGCGCGCGGATGTTGTCATTGCCGCGGCTGGCGAGGCCGGCGAATTCAAGCAGGGCCGGGATGCGGGCATCGACTTCGGCCGCCGAGAGATCGAAGTAACGGCCGTAGATCTGCAGGTTTTCGCGGATCGTGAAGTCGGGGTCGAGGTTGTCCATTTGCGGCACGACGCCAATGCGCGTGCGGGCGCGTCGTGCTTCCTGCGGTACCGGTACGTCGAGCACGCTGATCTCGCCGCTGTCCGGTTCGGTCAGGCCGAGGCAAAGCCGCAGCGTGGTGGTCTTGCCGGCGCCATTGGGGCCGAGCAGGCCGAAACATTCGCCCGGCTTGAGATCGAGATCGATGCCGTTGACGACCACATTGGCGCCGTACGTTTTACGCAGCGCGCGTACCCGCAGGTGGCTCATGTCGTTTTCAAGGCTTGCGCCAGTGTTGCGTGATGATCTGCTGCAGGACCTGCAGGCGGCCGTGGAAGAAATGTTCGCCGCCGGGCACGACGACGACCGGCAGGTTCTGCGGCCGCGCCCAATCGAATACCGCGGACAGCGGCACGACATCATCCACTTCGCCGTGGATGACCAGTGTGCCGGGCGGAACGGTACCGGTTTTGAAACGGCTGACGGCCGGGCCGACCAAAACGAGCTGGTGCGGGGTAATGCGTTCGGCCACGCGCGTCTGCACATAGCTGCCGAAGGAAAACCCGGCGCAGATCAGCGGCAGATCACCGAAGCGCTGTTTTGCATAGGCGGCCACCGCAATCAGGTCGTCGGTTTCGGCGATGCCCTGGTCGTGCACGCCGGCGCTGGCGCCGACACCGCGGAAATTCGGCCGCAGAGTGGCGCAGCCGAGCGCGTGGAATGTGCGCGCCAGCGTCGTCACCACCTTGTTGTCCTTGGTGCCGCCCATCAGCGGATGCGGATGCGCGATCAGCGCAATGGCGATGCGGTCCTCGCCAGGATCGGTGATATCGGTTTCGATGGCACCGGCGGCGCCGTCGAGCAGGACTTTTTCAGTGGCGGGCGGTTTCAAATCTTCAGGCGCTCGACGATGCGGCCGTGTTGCAGGTGCTCGCTGATGATTTCGTCGATGTCTTCACGGTCAACGTAGGTGTACCAGGTCTCTTCGGGATAGACGACCAGCACCGGGCCCAGTTCGCAGCGGTCAAGACAGCCGGCCATGTTGATGCGCACTTTGCCGTTGCCGGAGAGGCCGAGTTCTTTCACGCGGTTTTTCGCGTAATCACGGATTTCGCTGGCGCCATGATTGTTGCAGCAGGCTTTGCCGCCATCGCGCTGGTTACAGCAGAAAAAAACGTGGTGCCTGAAAAAGGACATGGGGCTTTATGTCGAACGGAATGCGGAACCGGCGCTGCCGGCCGAGGGACGCAATTATACCGTGTCACCCTGCATTGTATTTGCGCGCATTGCCGCGCGCGCGGCGCACCGGATATTTGCGGGCATTGATTTTCATTTTGCGACGGGCGGCAGCGACGGGGTCGATTTCGAGCACGTCGGCCAGCCGCGTCAGATAGAGCAGCACGTCGGCGATTTCTTCTCCAATTGCGCGTTTGGTCATCCGGTTGAGGCGTTCGCATTGCTGCGGCGTCAGCCATTGGAAATGTTCCAGCAGTTCGGCCGCTTCCACGGACAGTGCCATCGCCAGGTTCTTCGGTGTGTGGAACTGCTGCCAGTCGCGGGC
>CAZVDN010000311.1:0-3021 GCA_964625665.1 uncultured Streptomyces sp.
AATCCAGCGGCCGGCGAAAATGATGCCGGTCCAGAGAATCAGCGACAGCACGGCGATGACGCGCAGCGCGCCGCCGCGACTGTCCCAGAAATTCGGATTGCTCTTGAGCGGATGCTGGAAATACAGGGTCAGCACGATGACCGAGACCAGCAGAAACATTTTCAGCTGGAAAAAATCGTTGGCGAGCGCGCGTGCCGGTTCGCCGACAATCAGTGTGGCGCCGGAGAGCAGCAGCACCGGCAGCGACCACCAGACCACCGGGCTGAAGCGCGAAGACACCCTGGCCAGCGTCTGGTCGGTGCCCGAGACGCCGAGCAGGCGCAGGTTGATCATGAGAATGGATGACATCAGCGCCGCGATCGCCAGAATGTGCACCGTCTGCACGGCAGGCACCACCCATTTGACGCTCTGGATGGCCTGGCTTAACGCAGTGGCATCGATGTAATCGCAGAAGTCGAGCAGGGCTTTGGTTTTCATGGCGTCAATCGCATTCGGAATGGGGGCTGTTCAACGGGGCGGGCGCCGACTATTTCTTCGCCGCATCCTTGCCGGCATCTTTTGCCGTGTTCTGGGGGGCGTCCTTCGCGGCGTCCTGGCTGCCGTCCTTGACGCCGACCGGCGTGTTGTTCAGATGCGGCGCGTAGCGCTGGTGGCAGCCGCGGCAGGCTTCGTAAATCTCGCCGCCGGCGTCAAACACGGCGGCGGGGTCTTTGGCATCGGCGGCCTTGAGTGCTTTTTCCGCGGTATCGGTGAGGCGGCGCGCGGCGGCCATCCATTCCTGTTTGTCTTTGGCGCGGCCCTCGAGCATCAGCAGGTTGGCGGCTTCGGCCATGGTGGCGGCGCCGGTGCGCACGGTGTTCCACTGCTCGTCGGTTTTCGGCGAGATTTCTTCTGTGCCTTTTTTGCTCATCACCGTCTTGACCGAATCCCAGACGAGGTCGGCGGCCGGATCGATGACCAGCAGCATGAATTGCCGCAAATCAAGAATCGTGTGAAACGGCGGCGCGGCAGGGGGCGGCGGTGGCGGGGGCGGAGCCGGTTCGCTGCAGGCGACAAGGCCGAACGCGGACAACAGGGTCAACAGGCGCAGCTTCGCTCGCATGGGTTCCTCGCTCCAGGTGCTGCAATGACGGTGATCGCAACGGACGCGCCGGCCATGTTGTTTTTGTAGGAATCAGCGGCGGCGGACGCGACCATCATACTACAACAGGCTCATTTTGACGCGCCGCCAGCCGATGACGGCGCCAGTGACGCTGAAGACAAACCCGAGCAGACAAAGCAGCATGACGATTGCATCGCGCAGCAGCGGATGGGCGGCGAGCGCCGGAAAATCGAGCGTGTGCAGCGCGCGGAACGCCCAGCGGTAGGCGCGCCGCGACGCGTCGAGTTTTTCGATGATACGGCCGTCGGCGCCGTCGATCTGCCACCAGACGTCGCCGCAGGCGATGCGATAGACCGGCAATCCGGCAACGCGCGAACGGGCGGCGTAGTCGTCGTTGTCCGCGGTGACCCGGCAACGCGGGCCGAGGCGCGCCGCCGCGCGTTCCGCATCGGCATCGGTCAGCGATGCGGCGAGCATTTTGCCGGCGAAACGATACCACTCGGTTTCATGCGCCGGCGCGTGGGCCAGCGCGGCGCCGCTCAGTTCGGCCGGTGTCAGCGGCGACCCGTAGACCTGCGCATGTTCCGCCGCCGAGCCGTGCCCGCCGGTGAAAAGCCGGCCGTGGTCCATCGACAGCCAGCCGCTGAAGATCCAGGTCAGCACGAAGGTCATGCAGGCCAGTCCCAGCAGGTGGTGCCAGTACATCCAGCCGCGATACGGCGAGGCGGCGTTTTTCAGGCGCAGCACGCCCAGCACGGCGCCGGCCAGCGCGCCGATGGCCGCCAGCAGTGACAACCACCACACCGTGTTGTCCCAGACGGCCCAGTGTTTGCGCAGCGCTGTGGGATAGATCCAGTGCAGGACGCTGCCGGTGTAGTTGGCGATACGCTCCACGCGCGTGGTGTCACGCACGACTTCGCCGGTCAAAGAAGATACATAGAGTTCGGTGCCGGCATCGTCATTGAGCGCGATTCGATGCAGCGGCCGGTGCGGATCAAGGCCGTCGGACACCGTCCATTGATCATGGTCGGCAGTTTCGAGCAAAGCCGGTGCCGCTGCGCCGATGCCGCGCGCTTCAGCATGCGCGCGCGCGCTGGCGAGGACAAACGCCTCGTCAACGCTCAGCGGTGAACCGGTGACGCCGTCGATGGCATACAGCGCGCCGTTGTTCTGCGTGGCGATGTAGACGGGGTGGCCGCCGGGGGCGGTCAGCCGCAGGCGCGTGATCCAGTCCTGGTGCATGGCCGCCAGCGCCTGTGCCGGCGCGATTTTCACCGCGCCCGGCGCCAGCAGCGTCAGTCCGGCTCGCCGTTCGCCTTCATTCAATTCGGGAAAGGGCACCCAATGCATGACCGCGCCGGTGGCGAACCACATGGCGAAAAACAGGCAGAAGGCAACGCCGAACCAGCGATGCAGAAGGACCAGCATGCGCATGCAGTCCTCAGAATTTCATGACCGCGGAAATTTCATAGCTGCGCGGCGCGCCGAGCAGAATCTGGTCCGGATAGAAGGCATCGCTCCACACCGCGTAGCGCTCGTTGGTGATGTTGCGCACGCGCAGCGAGAACTTTGTTTTGCGCACATCGACGGAGGCAAAGGCGTCGCCGACCGTGTAGGCCAGCAGTTTCACCGTATTGGCATCGCTGTGGTAACGGTCGCCGACGTGACGCAGCGTGGCGCCGAGTTCGACCGGCGCCGGGGCGGCGACACGATAGACCACGCCGGCATTGGCAACCACGCGCGGCACATTGGGCGGCGCGTTGCCGGAGAAAGAGCCGGTGGCGAAGGTGTAGTCGCTGTAATAGGCATGCGTGTAGGCGATGTTGCCCCACAGGTTCCAGGCTGCAGTCGGGCGCACTGCCGCAGACAGTTCAAGCCCGTTCGACTGCTGTTTGCCGGCCACGTTGAGCGTGCGTCCG
>CAZVDN010000311.1:3031-4404 GCA_964625665.1 uncultured Streptomyces sp.
CCTGCGCGGAATAGACGTTGCTGCGCGCGATGTCGAAGGCGGCCAGCGTCCATTCGGCTTTGCGTTCCCACAGCGTGTGTTTGATGCCGGCTTCGTAGGTGCGCACGCGCGTGAGTTCGACCGGCTGTCCGGTGCCGATCAGGAAAATGTCGCTGGCAACCACGTCGGCGGCGGTCGCGTACTGGCCGTAGAGCGTGAAGCCCGGCAGCGCTTCGGAAGTGGGGCCGAGGCGCCCGGTCACCGGATGAAACGATTTTGAAAACGGAAAGCCGGCGCGGTTGGCGCCGGCGGCGTTGACCGAGGTGCGGTCGAGTTCGATGGTCTCGTAACGCAGGCCGCCGATCAGCGCGAAGGCCGGTGTGACCTTCAGGCGGTCTTCGATCGACAGCGCGGTGTTCTGGATCTGCGTGGTCTGCTTTTGCAGCGTCAGCAGGCCGTAGGCGCCGCGCGCCGGATCGACGACGCTGACGGTGTCCGCCGGGAAGTTGGCGGCACCGGGGCGCGTGAAATCGAGTTTGCTGACATCGAGTGCGGTGACCATGCGGTTGTCCATGCCGGCGGGTTTGCTGTCCCACTGCAGTTCGGCCTTGTTGCCGATGAGTTTCTGGTCGTGATTGACGAAGAAGCGTTCGCGGTCGAGCAGGCCGGTGCCGGTGTTGAAAGCGATGACTTCGTTGTTGTACCACTCGCGCCGCGCGGTGTAGTAGTAAGCCTGCTCGCGCAGCAACAGGTTGTCGCGCAGCGTCCATTCGAAGCCGGCGCGCGTCATGTTTTCCTCGGCCTTCATGTAATTGTCGAGGACGTTGTAGTTGGTCGAGAGCGAACGGCTGTCGATGGTGACAACGCCGAGATTGGTGCTGTTGTAGTTCGACACATAACTGCCGGAGACGATGCCGCCGGCGGCATTGGCGCCGGCAAACGAAGCCGGCACCAGCGGCGTGCCCCAGTAGGGGTTCGAGTGGTCGTTTTTGTGTTCAACCGAGCCGAACAGCTTGAAGCCCGTATTCACCTGAAAGTCGAGCGCGCCGGAAATCTGCGCATTGCGGCTGGCGGTGTCGTTGATGAAACCGTTGCTCGAAGCGCGGTTGAGATCGAAGCGGTAATCGAGACCGTCCTTCGACGTGCTGCCGCCCGAGCCGAAGCCGGCGCGCACCGTGTTGTTGCTGCCGTAGGACAGCGTGGCTTCGTTTTCCACCGCGCCTCGATGCGGTTTACGCGTGACGAAGTTGACCGCGCCACCGGCCGCGCCTTCGCCGGAGATCAGCGATGCCGGGCCCTTCAGCACCTCGATGCGCTCGAGGCTGCCGGTATCCATGATGCGCGAGGTCATGTTCTGCGGGCCGATCTTGATGCCGTTGTAGAGCGTGTTGATC
>CAZVDN010000312.1:0-4398 GCA_964625665.1 uncultured Streptomyces sp.
CGCGACCATCCCTCACGTTCGACTTTGATACCGAAGCGCTGCAGGGCATTAAGCGTAATCTCGATATAGGGTTTTGAAATGAGCTCACCAACGATATTCACGGTGACGCGCCGCCCGAGCAACGGCAGCGCCATCAGCAAGGCCGTCAGATACTGGCTGGAAACATTGCCGCGCACACTGACCGCCACACCGCCCTGCAGCGCCGCCGGCCTGATATGCAGCGGCGGATAACCTTCCGCACCATCGTAATCGATTTGCGCGCCGATACCTCGCAAGGCGTCCACCAGATCGCCGATCGGCCGCTCGTGCATGCGCGGCACGCCCGAGAGCCGGTAATCGCCGGCACAAAACGCCAGCGCCGCCGTCAGCGGACGGAATGCCGTCCCTGCGTTGCCGAGAAACAGATCGGCACGCTTGACGGCAAAAGCACCGCCAGCGCCGCGCACGCGCAAAACGCCGCCGCCCTCATCAGCGATTTCAACGCCCAGCATGCGCAATGCCTCAAGCATGCGGCGCGTGTCGTCCGCATCGAGCACATCGTGGATGCGCGTGTCCCCGCCGGCCAGTGCGGCCAGCAATAAAATGCGGTTTGAAATGCTTTTCGAGCCCGGCAGCCTGACGGTGCCGCGCATCGAACGAACCGGCGCAAGATCAAGAAAATCCACGCGCCCTCACCGGCCGTTATCTCTGGCAATGCGCCGGCTCATCGGTATTTCAGCCAGCGTTCACGCACCGAGCGCGCCGTGGAAAAACGCGCCTCCAGTCCGGCCGCATCGTTGGCCTGAAGCAGCCCCCGCAGGCGTTCGAATTCGGCGATGTAATCATCAAGTGCCGGCAAAAGCGCGTCACGATTCGACAGACAGACGTCGCGCCACATTTCCGGCGAACTGCCGGCGATACGGGTGGTGTCGCGAAAGCCGCCGCCGGTATGTGCCAGCAGGGTCTGCGCATCGCGATAGCCGGCGATCTGGCCGACCAGCGCGTAAGCAACGATATGCGGCAGATGACTGACCAGCGGTTGATGCGCATGCCGGCAATGCGCCAGGCCGCCGCCACCTTCGCAATCGCGCGCGAATCGGTTTCGCGTTCCGCTGTAATGATCAATTCGTGATCGCGATAGAGTTCCGCGAACGCCGCCTGCGCGCCGCTTTTCTCGGTGCCAGCAATCGGGTGCGCCGGCACGAAGTGTCTGAATTTGTCGCCGAGATGGCGGCGTGCCTGCTTGATGATGTCGCGCTTGGTGCTGCCGGCGTCAGTGACGATGGTTTTTGCACCGATGTGCGGTGCGATGCTGGCGAGCACCGCGGCATTCTGCGCCAGCGGCACGGCCAGCAATACCAGGTCCGCATCGCGCACTGCGGCGGCCGGATCGGTCGCAATCTCGTCAATGATGCCGAGCCGTTTCGCCGCCAGCAGATTGGCGCGCGTGCGCCCCACGCCGACGACCTGACCGACCGCGCGTTTTTGCTTCAGGGCCAGCGCAAACGAACCGCCGATCAGCCCGACGCCAAAGATCACCAGCTTGCCGACGGCCTTCTTCGCAGATCCGGTCTTTCGCGCAGCCGGTTTTCGCGCTGCATGCTTTTTGGCGGTCGCCTGTTTCATGCCGCGAGCGATGCTTTCAGCGCTTCCAGAAAACGCTGGTTTTCGGATTCCAGCCCGGTGCTGACGCGCAGATAGGACGGCATGCCGTAACCGGCAACCGGGCGCACGATGACACCGCGACGGAGCAGTTGCTGGAAAATCTTCGCGGCGTCGCCGACGTTAACACTGATGAAATTGCCAAACGACGGAATATAGGACAGCCCCAGTTTGTCGAGGCCCTGCGTGATCTGTCGCATGCCGGTCGCATTCAATTCATAACTGCGGCGCACGAAATCATGATCATCAAGCGCCGCCGCCGCGGCCGCCAGCTAAATGCTGTTGACGTTGAACGGCTGGCGCACGCGGTTCATGAGGTCGATCACATCGGCATGCCCCAGCGCGTAACCGACACGCAGCCCAGCCAGCCCGTAAGCCTTCGAAAAGGTGCGCGTCACAACCAGATTGGGGAACTGCGACAGCCAGCCGATGCTGTCGGTTTTGAGACCGGGCTCGAGAGATTCATTATAGGCCTCGTCGAGCACGACGATGACAGACGCCGGCACCGCGCGCAGAAAACGCAGCAGTTCTTCGCTGCGCACCAGCGTGCCGGTCGGATTGTTCGGATTGGCGATGAAAACCATGCGTGTCTGCGCGGTCACCGCCTTCAACATCGCTTCGAGGTCATGGCCGAAATTTTTTGCCGGCACCTCGACGCCTTTCGCGCCGATGGTCTGCGTGGCGATCGGATAGACGGCAAACGCGTGCTGCGAATAGACGGCTTCGACGCCCGGCGACAGAAAGGCGCGCGCCGCCATGTCCAGCACGTCGTTCGAACCGTTGCCGAGCACCACTTGCGGCATGGACACGCCGAAGGTCTTGACGATCGCCTGTTTCAGCTCGAAGCCGTTGCCGTCCGGATAACGCGCCAGATCGGCAATGGCCTGCTGCATGGCCTTCATCGCCAGCGGACTGACGCCCAGCGGATTTTCATTGGAGGCGAGCTTGATGATGCTCTCGGGTTCGAGATTGAGTTCGCGCGCCAGTTCGCTTATCGGTTTGCCCGGCTGGTAGGGTGCGATCGCGCGCACATAGCCCGGCGCCAGATCACAGGCGTCGGGGGCGCGTTGCGCCGTTTGCAAAGCGTTGGCTGCTGACATGCTTGATTGCCTTGATGCTGAATGGGAAATGACGACCGCGCTCAGGCGGCTGCCACCGGATAGGAACCCAGATTTTTCAAAAATGCCGCCTGCTTGTTAATGTCCTCTAGTGCCTGCACGACGTTCGCGTCCTGCTGGTGCCCTTCGATATCGACGTAAAACACATACTCCCAGCGCGCGGTGCGCGCCGGCCGCGACTCCAGCCGGGTCATGCTGACGCCGTGGCGCGCCAGCGGTGTGAGCAGCGCGTGAATCGCGCCGGGCACGTTGCGCGTCGATAACACGAGCGACGTCTTGTCGCGCCCGGACGGCCCGGCATCATGCGCGGCAATCACGACGAAGCGGGTCGTATTCTGCGGCTCGTCCTCGATGTTGGCGGCAATCAGTTTGAGCTTGTAGACCGCGGCGGCGGCCTTGCTGGCAATCGCCGCAGCCGATGCATCCTTCGCCGCCATGCGCGCCGCCTCGGCGTTGCTCACCACCGGCGTGCGTTTGGCCGACGGGAAACGCTGGTTCAGCCATTCATGGCACTGCGCGAGGCTTTGGCTGTGCGAATACACTTTTTTCACCGCCGACACCTTGCCGCTTTTGCTCATCATGCATTGGTGCACCGGCAGCAGAACCTCACCGCAAATCTTCAGGGGTGTGGCCAGCAGCAGATCATGGGTGCGGCCGATGCTGCCTTCGGTCGTGTTCTCCACCGGCACCACGCCATAACCGCACTGCCCGGACTCGACCTGACGGAACACCTCGTCAATCGACGCACAGGGCTGCAGCGTGGCCTGGCCGCCGAACTGGCGCACGGCCGCCTCTTCGCTGAACGTGCCTTGAGGGCCGAGATAGGCGACGCTGATGCCGTCTTCAAGCGCGCGACAGGCCGACATGATTTCGGTGTAAAGGCGCGCAATCGCGCGCGAAGGCAGCGGCCCCTTGTTGGCGGCTGAAAGCCGCCGCAGAACCTGCGCTTCGCGCTCGGGACGGTATTTCACGGCGCCGCGCTTGGCGCCGCCGATTTCCTGCGCAAGGCGCGCGCGTTCGTTCAACAGTTCGAGTATGCGGTCGTCGAACGCGTCGATGCGGTCACGGATGGTTTTGAGCTTGTCGGTCACGTCGTCCCCGGCCGCCGGGAAAATGAAACATCAGGCGGCGAGCGTCGATGATAAAACAAACCGCGCACCGGCGGCTATCCGGCGCGCAATCGCACCGGGATTCAGCCGCCGCAATGCGCGGCGACGTCTCAGGCGCGGTCGAGCGGCAGGTAACGAACCGCCAGCACGCCCTTGATGGCGGCAATCTTCGCCACCACGGCATCGGAGACCGCGCTGTCGACATCGACCAGCGTATAGGCCATTTCGCCCTTGGACTTGTTCAACATGTTGTGGATGTTGAGACCGGCCTCGGCCATGGCCGTCGAAATCTGGCCAAGCATGTTGGGCACATTGGAGTTGGCAATGCCGATGCGGAACGGCGATTCGCGCGGCATGGTGACATCGGGGAAATTCACTGCATTGAGGATATTGCCGTGCTCCATGTATTCGCGCAGCTGGTCGGCCACCATGATGGCGCAATTGTCTTCCGCCTCGCGGGTCGATGCCCCCAGATGCGGCAATGCCACCACGCCGGCGGGTTCGGCCGCACTGGCCGACGCGGTGACCAA
>CAZVDN010000313.1:0-4394 GCA_964625665.1 uncultured Streptomyces sp.
ATGGGCGTGGACGATACGTCCGAGCACGATGTGTGTGTTGTTGTCGTCGACGATTTGCATGACCTTGCATTCGAGATGGGCTTTGGCCTCGCCGACGCGCGGCGGGCGCACTTTGGCGGCCGGTACCTTGGTCAGGCCCGCCCATTCGAACTCGTCCTCTTCCGGCGGGAAATCGCCCGACGAAAAATTCATCTGCTCGATGAGGTCCATCGAGACGATATTGACAACGAACTCCGGGACCTTGCGCATGTTCGTGACGTTGTCTTTTTCTCCGGTTGAACCGAAGGCGCAGTAAAACGGGTCGCTGCCCATCAGGTTGAAATAGGAATAGGGCGAGACGTTGGCGATGCCCGTTTCCGAAATCGTCGAGATCCAGCCGATCGGGCGCGGGATCACCATGCCCGTCATCAGCTGATAGAAGTGGCGTTCCTGAAAATCCTCGGGACCGACGTCGAGATCGCGGGCGAGTGTTTCGGGCGGAGCAGCATGCGAACCGGCCATGATTGCCTTTCAAAAAATACGTTGGAGAATGGAAAAATCTTAACACAGGGGCACGCGCGCCCCGCGCTTACGGCGTATCGAGCTTGATGCCGGTTGACTTGATCACGCGCGCCCATTTTGCAGTGTCGCTGCGGATCAGCGCGGCGAAGGCTTCGGGCGTGCCCGGCGCGATGTCGTTGCCCTGGCGCGTGTATGAATCGCGCAGCTCGGCGTTTTTTAATGCATCGAGCACGGCGACATTCAGACGCCGCACGATTTCAACCGGCGTTCTGGCTGGCGCCAGCACGCCCCAGAACGAGGTCGCTTCATAGCCGGGCAAGGCCGCTTCGGCGATCGTCGGCACGGCAGGCAATGCCACCGAGCGCGCAGCGCCGGTGACCGCCAGCGCCTTGAGGCGGCCGGCATTGATCGTCGGCACCACGGAAGACACGCCGGTAAAGCCGAGATCAATGTGCCCTGCGAGCAGATCGAGCATCATCGGCCCGGTGCCCTTGTACGGTACATGCGTGGTCTTCACGCCGGCCATGCTGTTGAGCAATTCGCCGGCGACGTGGTTGACGGTGCCGTTGCCGGTCGAGGCAAAGGTCAGCCGCGCCGGTTGCGCTTTCGCCAGGGCGAGCAGTTCTTTGACACCGCGGGCTGGTACTGAAGGGTGCGCGACCAGCACGAACTGCGACGAGGCGATGGTGGCCACCGGCGAAAAATCCGTTACCGGGTCATAGGGCAGTCTGGTG
This sequence comes from uncultured Streptomyces sp., assembly GCA_964625665.1. Classification (GTDB taxonomy): domain Bacteria; phylum Pseudomonadota; class Gammaproteobacteria; order Burkholderiales; family SG8-41; genus PALSA-1004. The sequence continues at coordinate 1,236 of CAZVDN010000313.1, forward strand.
AAGCCCGGCAGGATGGTGAGAAAACCGTTCACGCCGAGCAGCAGCGTGTATCCGTCAGGCGCTGCGCTGGCGACGATTGCGGCGCCCACCGCGCCGCCGGCGCCGCCGCGGTTTTCCACGACAACAGGCTGGCCGACGGCCTCGGCCATCTTCTGCGCCAGCGGGCGGCCGATGATGTCAGCAGTGCCGCCGGGTGCAAAGGGAATTACCAGCCGCAGGGCGCGGTTCGGGAACGTCTGCGCCTGCGCCGGTGCAATAAAAAACGCGCCGGAGGCGGCAACCAACATCGCCGCGCCGGCGCGTGATTTCATCGCTGAAACTATTTGTTAATTGACGAGACGGAAGAAGCGCTCGTCGTAAAGGCTGCCGCTCATCGGCGTCAGCGTTTCGCGGTACTGCTTTTTCGGCGCCGAAGCGGCATGCGCGGCGATGGATTGCTGGTTGTTCCAGATCTCGACCACCGTCATGTGATTGGGCCGGTTGTTCTGCGTCAGCGCTTCAAAGCGGATGTTGCCCTTGTCGCTGCGGCTCTGGTTGGCCATGTCCTTGGTCATGCCGACACCGCGGTCTTTCTCCGGCGGGATGATGTCGACGTGCGTGACGGCGAAGATTCCGCCGCGGCTTTTTGCCGCCGGCACGTTGACATCACCGACGCCGAGCGCCGTGTGCGGGCGCTCGTCATAAGCGCCGCGCAGCATCGGCGCCAGCTTCTCGCGGAATTCGCGCGTGCCGGCGGCGGCACCGTGTGCGGCCGCGGCGTCCTTGTTCTTCCACGCCTCGAGAATCATGAACTGGTCGGGGTGGCCGATGCGCTGCAGCACTTCAAAGCGCAGGTTGCCGTCTTCCTTCTGGCTGGCGTCGCCGAGTTTTTTGGCGAGCAGGCGCGCCTTGTCCTTGTCAGCGTGGTTGGTGTCGAAATAGGTGACGATGTAGGCAGTGTCGCCGTCGGCGGCGCGTGCCGCCTGCGTAAAGCCCAGCGACAGCAAAGCGACTGCGACAAGCAGGCGTGAAAAGCTCAGCATGGTTCCCCCCCCTTGATTGATCATTTTGATCGATGGCCCCGGATTTTCCGGTGGCCGGAGGGTCATGCTACGCATGCGGCATGAAAATGCAAGCGGGAACTGTGCCGGTGCTAATCCGCCTTCACGCCCGCCAGCTTGATGGCGAGCTTCATTTTGTCGAGCTGGGTCTTGATGTGCGTGCCGTAGGCCTCCGGCGTACTGCCGATCGGTTCGGCGCCGACACCGGCGAGGCGGTCCTTGAAATCTGCCGCCTTGATGGCTTCATTCTGGCCGGCGTTGAGTTTTGCGATGATGGCAGGCGATGTTTTGGCCGGCGCGGCAAGACCGTACCAACCCGACCATTCATAGCCCGGCACCGATTCGGACACTGGCGGAATCTCGGGCGCGAGGGCGGTGCGGCGGCTCGAGGTGACGCCGAGTGCGCGCACCTTGCCGGCCTTTACGGCGGGCAGCGCCAGCGGCGCCACCAGCACCGAGAGCTGGATCTGCCCGGCCATGGTATCGGTGAGCGCCGGTGTAGTGCCTTTGTAAGGCACGTGCAGCAGGTTGATGCCGGCCATGTTGCTGAATACCGCGGTGGCCAGATGCGGTGCCGAACCTGAACCGGCCGAACCGTAACTCAGCGAGCCCGGTTTGCTTTTGGCCAGCGCGACGAACTCTTTCACATTGGCTGCCGCCACCGACGGATGCACGATCAGAATGTAGGGCGCCGCAGCAAGCAGGCTGATGGGTGCGAAGTCTTTCACCAGATCGTAGGGCAGCTTGTCGAATAGCGCGACGACATTGGGCTGCTGCGAAGTAATCATGGCCAGCGTGTAGCCGTCGGGCGCGGCGCGCGCGGCGATTTCGGCGCCGATGTTGCCGCTGGCGCCGGCACGGTTGTCGACCACGACCTGCTGCCCGAGCGATTCCGACATCTTCGCTGCGATCAGCCGCGTGACGATGTCCGCACCCGAACCCGGCGTGTTCATGACGATGATGCGCAGGGGCTTGGCCGGATATGGCTGGGCGTTGGCCGCTGAAGCGATGGCCAGCAACGTTATTGTCAGCACCGTTTTCTTTTTGATTGGCATGGATGTCCTCCCGGGAGGCCGCATTGTAACGCGGCCTTTGTGTCGTCTATGCGTGGCCGGTGAAGCGCCGCCCGCATCGCAGTAGAATCAGGCCATCGAAGCGGCCGCGCCAAGAGCCGCAAGCCAAAATTCCGGAGGAGTACGCATGCGAACCCGACTTCCACGCGCGGCCGTGGCGCTGATCTGCACGATGAGCGCCGCAACGATGGCGCAGCAGTTTCCGACCAAACCGATCCGCATGGTGGTGCCGTTTCCGCCCGGCGGCAGTGTCGACACCGTGGCGCGTTTGATCGCGCCGAAAATGTCCGAGACTCTCGGTCAGGGCGTGGTGCTCGACAATCGCGCGGGCGCATCGAGCAACATCGGCATGGAAGCCGTCGCGCGCGCCGCGCCCGACGGCTACACGCTGCTCGTCAATACCGTGCCCATTGTCGCCAATCCGGCGCTGTTTCCGAACATCACATTCAATCCGCAACGCGACTTCGCGCCGATTTCAATGGTGGTCGATGGCGCAAGCATTCTCTTCGTGCATCCCTCGGTGCCGGCCAAAAACGTCAAGGAACTGATCGCGCTGGCGAAAGCGCGGCCGGGCACGCTGAAGTTCACGTCGTCGGGCGCCGGCACGCTGCCGCATCTGGCCACCGAACTGCTGCGCTACATGACGAAGATGGATCTCGTGCACGTCGCCTACAAGGGCGGCGGTCCTGCGATGATCGCGCTGATCTCCGGCGAATGCGATCTCTCGATGCAGACTCTGGTATCGACCGGCGGCTACATCACCTCGGGCCGATTGCGCGCGCTCGCCGTGACGAGCAAGAAACGCCTCGGTGCGATTCCCAATGTGCCGACGATTGCCGAATCGGGCGTGCCGGGGTACGAATTCAATACCTGGGTCGGCGTGCTCGCACCGGCCGCGACGCCGCCGGCGATCATCAAGCTTTTGAATGAACATGCGGTGAAAGCCGCGCGCTCACCGGAAGTTACGGAGCGCGTCACGCGCGAAGGCGCTGATGTGGTGGCGAGTACTCCGGACGCATTCAAGGCCACCATCGCCGCGGACACCG
>CAZVDN010000314.1:0-4382 GCA_964625665.1 uncultured Streptomyces sp.
GCGTCGGCAGTTCGACGTATTTCAGAACCTCGGGTCCGCCGGGTTCGAACATCTGTACGGCTTTCATATCGCTACTTTCATGTTGCTTTTCATGTCATGTTATATCGCACCGCAATCGCGGCGCTGGCGATCACCGCCAGATCGTGATTACCCTCTTCGGGGACATTGAGTCCGCCCTTGACCACCTTCACCGTGACCTGTCCATGCGGCAGGCTCGCCTTGACGGCAGCCACATCGACTTTGGCAGGCTCCTGCACGCCGATGGTCACTTCGACCTGCATCTCTTTCGAATTGAGTCCGAGCGAGCGGATGAACGCCAGCGACGAATGATGCAGCGCGTCCTGCACGGCGCGCAACGCCGCCTTGGTGTAATCGCCGCCGTGAAGATCGTTGCCGGCGCCCATTTCGAGGATAAATCGCTTGAGTGGCATGGCGATCTCCTAGACATCGAGGCGGACAATGGCCGCCGCATGCGCGAGCACGGTCGATCCTGTGCCTGCGTCGTTGAAAATCTCCAGCCCGCCTTCGCAGACCCTCACCGTGCCGGTGCCGTGCGGCAAGACCTTCAGTACTTCAGCCTTGTCGACGAGCTCGGGCTTCGGCACGCCAATCAGCACCTCGACGACCATCGAATCGACGGGCTTGCCCAGCGCGTCGGCGACGTTCAGCGAGTTGTGCCACAGCGCGTCGCGCAGGGCGCGCACTGCCGCCTTGGTGTAATCCGCGCCGCGAATATCGGTGCCCATGTCGATCTCGGTCGCCATGCGTTTCATGGTCATGCTCAATGCCCTTTTCTGTGCAACAAACAACCCGACGAAAAATCACGCATTCAAAATGCGCGCCGCCGCACCGGCCGGCAAATGCAAACCGGCGCTGCGGCGGCGCGATACAGCCGAGAACCCTGCGCTCAGGTATTGCCGAGGAAGGGCGGCACCTTGCGCTTGTAGCCGGCCAGCGCTTCGGTGATTTTATAGCGCGACGGAAACACGAACGAAATGTGTTTCTGCACGATCGCATCACGCACGTATTTCTCGATCGGCATGCCCTGCACCACGCCCATGCCGCCGAACAGCTCCAGCCCCTGCTCGGTAAGGCGCTGCACGGCAGTGCCGGTAAACGCGGTCGCCATCATTTCGTAGGGCTTGGACTCGACCGTGCCGTCGGCAATCGCTTCCGGATGGTCTTTGACCCACGCTGCGGTCCAGATCAGACGCCGCGCGGCTTCGAGGTTCATCGCCATGTCGGCGATGTAAAGCCCGACGGCCTGGTGCTGGATGATCGGTTTGCCGCCCGACACACGCTCCGACGTGTATTTGATGGTTTCTTCGAGCGCGGCACGGCCGAGGCCCAAAGTGATCGCGGCGATGGTGACGTGCGTGCCGATGTCGCTGCGGCCCGGCGGATTGGGCGCGAGGATGAAGCCCTTGGGCACGCGCACGTTGTCGAAAAAGATTTCCGCGTTGTCGCCGATGCGGCGGCCGATCTTCGACATCGGATGACGCACGAGGCCCGGCGAATCGCCTTCAACCAGAAAGGCGCGCGCGCCGGCCGGCGTCTGGGCCATCACCACCAGCAGCTTGGCCAGATAACCGACGGTCTGGAAATTCTTCGCGCCGTTGAGCAGCCATGAGCCGTCCGGTTGTTCGGTGGCGCGCGTCTTGAAGCGCGCCGTCTCCGGCGTTTCGGTGAAGTAATCGAAGCCGAGATCGGTGTCCGGTTCGTGAATGGCGACCGTGGTGAAGAACAGATCGTCATTGAGGAACTTTGGCAGAAAATAGGCGCGCTGCTCCGGCGTCATGCGCAGTTCGAACCAGTCGCGTGCGCGGCGCGCGGTGAGCATGTAGTAATAGGCCGTGCCGATGTCGCCGGCGGCCAGTTCTTCGGCAATCAGACAGGCGGTCAGATGGTCGGACGCACCGGCGCCGCCGTTTTCCTCGCTCAGCGCAAAGGTGCGAAAGCCGAGCTTGGAGCCCTTCTTCAGCACTTCCCAGGGAATACGGTCTTCCCAGTTCGGCTTTTTGTCGAGATCGAGGGCGATGGGCTTGATCTCGTTCTCGGCAAATTCGCGCGCCAGATCACGATAGGCCCTCTGCTCGTCATTCAGCCTGATGTCAAACATCCCTGTCTCCTCTTTCTCTGAAGTGTTGGTCGAATCGGTTTATGGTGTTCGTCCGACCGGCCGTGCCGCCGCCGGTCAGGCCGCACATTCCTGTGCAGCCCGCAGAATGATATCAATCAATCGGCGCGGATATTCGCCTCGCGGATGAAAGCACCGAATTTTTCGCGGTCGCGCTGCTGGACGGCGGCGAATTCATCGGGCGGCATGGTCACGACTTCGGCGGCGAAGGTGGCGAGCACCGCGCGCGCTTCGGGCGTCTGCATGATGCGGCCGATTTCGCGGTTGAGCCGCAGCACGATATCGCGCGATACGCCGGTCGGCGCATAAACGCCGAACAGCGCATCGCCCTCGACATCGATGCCGGCCTCGGCCAGCGTCGGCGTATCGGGAAACTGCGCCGAGCGCTGCGCGGCGACCACACCGATGATACGCAGCTTCTCGCTCTTGACGTGCGGCACGGTCAGCCCCGAATCAAAGGCAAAATCGATCTGATAACCAAGCAGCGAAGTCAGCAGTTCGGCCGCGCCCTTGTAGGGAATATGCGTCGCCTGGGTTTTGCTGGCGCGCAGCAGGCGCTCGGCGTGGATGTGCAGCGTGCTGCCGCTGCCGACCGAGCCGTAATTGAGCTTGCCGGGATTGGCGCGCATGAAGCTGATGAGTTCCTGCGTGGTCTTCACCGGCAACGTCGGCCGCACGACCAGAATGGTGATGATGCGGCCCATCGGCGCGATCGGCGTCAGGTCGCGGCCGACATCGAAATTCAGCTTGTAGAGATGCGGCCCGACCACCACGGGGCTGCCGGACGATGCCAGCAGCGTATAGCCGTCGGGCGCCGCGCGCGCCACCACTTCCATGCCGACATTGCCGCCGGCGCCGCCGCGGTTTTCGATGATCACCGGCTGGCCGAGCACCTCGGAGAGTTTCTGCGTCCAGGCACGCGCCATCATGTCGGTGGTGCCGCCGGCCGGAAAGTTGACCACCACGCGGATGGTTTTCGCCGGCCACGGCTGCGCCTGCGCGCAGAGCGCAAAAACGGCAAGGCACAGCAGAGCGAACAGTCGCACAAATGACAGCATGATCTCCTCCAGGGGCGCAGCGCCATGGCCGGGCGCCCGCTTCATCCCGTCGGGCTGTCCGGATTGTTCAAATGTGCGGTTAGCTTCCACTGTCGCGCGGCGTGCGTCAAGTGCGCGGCGATTTTGCACCGCCGCGGTCCTTGTCGGCGGTTGCCGTATTGCGACGCACTCGTTACGATACCTGCACAAAACAATGCTGTGCAGACTGTCATGCGCAGCCCGTCAGCAGAGGGGATTTGATGAAACCGTTACCGATTCTGGCAGGCGCCGCTTTCGCGCTTGCCGCGCACGCCGCCTGCGCACAAACCACCGCTGCGGGTGGTGCAAACTATCCGGCGCGCACTGTGCGCATGCTGGTCGGCTTTGCGCCGGGCGGCGGCGTCGATGTGATGGCGCGCATCTTCGCGCAAAAACTCAGCGAATCGCTGGGCCAGTCGTTCATCGTCGACAACCGGCCCGGCGCCACTGGCAACATCGCCACCGACCAGGTCGCGAAGGCCGCGCCCGACGGTTACACGCTGCTGATGACCAGCACCGTGCATTCGATCAATCCGAGCATGTTCAGCAAACTGCCCTTCGATCCGCTGCGCGATTTCGCGCCGGTCAGCGCCGTCGGTTCCTCGCCCGACTGCATCGCCGTGCATCCCTCGCTGCCGGCACCTACGCTGGCCGCCCTCGTCGCGCTCGCCAAAGCAAAACCCGACAGCCTCAGTTACGCATCGGCCGGCAGCGGCACCGTCATGCACGTCGGCATGGAACTCTTCCGCGCCATGGCGGGCATCAAGCTGCAGCACATCCCCTATAACGGTTCGGGCCCCTCGACGCTGGCGGTGATCGGCGGCCAGGTGCCGATCATTTCCACCAGCCTCGGCACGGCGCTGCCGCATGCGCGTTCGGGCAAGCTGCGCATGCTGGCGGTGACCAGCGCGCAGCGCTCGCCGATGGCGCCCGAATATCCGACGGCGGCCGAAGCAGCAAAGCTGCCCGGCTACGAAGCGATTACCTGGATCGGCCTGCTCGCTCCGGCGGGCACGCCGCCGGCCATCGTCAACAAGCTCAATGCGGAAATCGAACGACTCTCGCAATTGAAGGAAGTGCGCGAGCAGATGGCCAATGTCGCCTTCGACCCTTATCGCCAGAGCGTGGCTGCATTCACCGAAATCATCCGCAACGATCTGACGAAATGG
>CAZVDN010000315.1:0-603 GCA_964625665.1 uncultured Streptomyces sp.
CATGCGCGCCGGATCTTCCAGCGCCTCTTTCATCGCCACCAGAGCCAGCACTGCCTCGCGGCCGTCGATGATGCGGTGATCGTAGGAAAGCGCCAGATAATTCATCGGGCGAATGACGATCTGGCCGTTCTCGACGACGGCACGGTCCTTGGTGGCGTGTACGCCGAGGATTGCGCTCTGCGGCGGATTGATGATCGGCGTCGAGAGCATCGAACCGAACACGCCGCCGTTCGAAATCGAGAACGTGCCGCCGGTGAGGTCTTCGATGCCGAGTTTGCCGTCCTGCGCGCGTTTGCCGTATTCGGCAATCTGTTTCTCAATGTCGGCGAGAGACATCTGATCGACGTTGCGCAGAATCGGCACGACAAGGCCGCGCGGACTGCCCACCGCAATGCCGATGTCGAAATAGCCGTGATAGATGACATCGTTGCCATCCACCGACGCATTGACAACCGGGTAGCGCTTGAGCGCCACCACGGCCGCCTTGACGAAGAACGACATGAAGCCGAGTTTGACGCCGTGTTCCTTCTCGAATTTATCCTTGTAGCGATTGCGCAGCTCGATGACCGGCTGCATATTCACTTCGTTGAAAGTCGTAAGAAT
>CAZVDN010000315.1:613-4379 GCA_964625665.1 uncultured Streptomyces sp.
GCCGCCGTCGATTGCGACTGGACAAGACGTTCGGCAATGCGCGCGCGCAAGCGCGACATCGGCACCCGTTGCTCGGGCCGGTCGCCCAGTGCCCCGAGGTCTACCGGAGGTGCCGGCGCGCGCGGCGCAGCCGGTGCCGCCGCAGCAGTTGCCGGCGAACCGCCCTGCATCGCGCCGATGACGTCGCCTTTGGTAACGCGCCCGCCGCGCCCACTACCGCTGAGGGCCGCGGCGTCGATGTTGTTGTCGGCGGCGATTTTCTGTGCAGCCGGCATCACGCCGCCGGCACGGGCGGCCGCGGGTGCAGCTGCGGGCGCGGCTGTCGGGGCAGCCGTTTCAGCAACCGCGGCAGCCTTGCCCTCGGTATCGATGGTGGCAATGATTTCCTTGCTCGCCACAGTCGCGCCGTCGCCTTTGATGACCTTGACCAGCACGCCCGCATCCGGCGCCGGCGTTTCGAGCACGACCTTGTCGGTTTCGATATCGACGAGGTTTTCATCGCGCTTGACGTACTCGCCGACTTTTTTGTGCCAGGAAACCAGCGTCGCTTCTGCGACCGATTCCGACAGTTGCGGCACTTTGACTTCGACTAACATTTGCTGCCCCCGATTTTAAGTGCGTCGCTAGTGCACGCCGTCTGCGCGCGATGCAGCGCCCGGCGTCAATGCCATATTGACCAGTTCCTTCTGCTGCTGTTCGTGCAGCGCCTTGTAGCCCGCCGCCGGCGTTGCCGACGAGTCGCGCCCCGCATAAGTCAGCTTCTGGTGCGGCAGCAAATGCCGCAGCAGGTAATGCTGAATGCGGTGCCACGCGCCCTGATTGCGCGGCTCCTCCTGGCACCACACGATTTCGGTGGCGTTCTTGTATTTTTCGATCTGCGTCTTGAATTCGTCGTGTGCGAACGGATAGAGCTGCGCAATGCGGATCAGCGGAATATCGTCGATCCCGCGCTCACGGCGGCCGGCGCGCAGGTCATAGAACACCTTCCCGCTGCAGAAGACGACGCGCCGAACCTTCGCGGGATCTATGTTGTCGTCCCATTCCTCGTTGACCGGATTGAACTTGTCGCGCGAAAACTCTTCGAGCGGCGACACCGATTCCTTGTGACGCAGAATGCTCTTTGGCGAAAAAATGATCAGCGGACGGCGGTACGGTCGGATCATCTGCCGGCGCAAGAGGTAATACATCTGCACCGGCGTCGCCGGAATGCACACCTGCATGTTGTAGTCGGCGCAGAGCTGCATGAAGCGCTCGATGCGCGCCGATGAGTGCTCGGGTCCGGCGCCTTCGTAGCCGTGCGGCAGCATCATGGTCAGGCCGCAGAGGCGGCCCCACTTGACTTCGCCCGAAGCGATGAATTGATCGATGACGACCTGGGCGCCGTTGACGAAGTCGCCGAACTGCGCCTCCCAGATCACCAGTTCATCGGGGCTTGAGGTGGCGTAGCCGTACTCAAAACCCAGTACCGCCTCTTCGGACAGGACCGAATCGATCACCACGAAATCGCCCTGCTTCTCGCCCAGATGCTGCAGCGGAACGTGGATGCCCTGATCCCATTTCTCGCGGTTCTGGTCGTGCAGCACCGCATGACGATGGAAAAACGTGCCGCGGCCGGCGTCCTGTCCGACCAGCCGCACTGAATAGCCCTCGTGCAGCAGCGAAGCATAGGCGAGGTTTTCCGCCATGCCCCAGTCGAGCGGCAGCTTGCCTTCTGCCATCAGCTTGCGGTCGGCCATGATTTTGTCGACGCGCGGGTGCAGTTTGAAATTCTTCGGCACTTCAGCAATCTTGCGGCCAAGCATCTGCAGGTGCTCGAGCGGCAGGCGTGTATCGTCGTTTTCGTTCCACTTGGTGCCAGCGTAACGTTTCCAGTCCACTTCGAACGGGGGCTTGAAATTCGAGAGTATGGTCTGGTTGGTGTGATGACCGCCATCAAGCGCCGCGCGGAAGTTCTGCACCATCGAATCGCCGCCGCTGGGCTCGATGACTTTTTCGGCCGTCAGCCTGTCCGCGTAGATCTTCCGCGTCGTCGGGTGCGCGTGGATCGCCTTGTACATCAGCGGCTGCGTCACCATCGGCTCGTCCTGCTCGTTGTGGCCGAGGCGGCGGTAACAGAACAGGTCAAGCACCACATCACGGCCGAACTGCATGCGGTAATCGAGCGCGATTTCAGTGGCGAGGCACACCGCCTCCGGATCGTCGCCGTTGACGTGCAAAATCGGCACCTCGATCATTTTCGAGATGTCACTGCTGTAAAGCGTCGAACGCGCATCACGCGGGTCCGAAGTGGTGAAACCGATCTGGTTGTTGACGATGATGTGGACTGTGCCGCCGGTGCCGAAGCCGCGCGTCTGCGCGAGGTTCAGCGTTTCCATCACCACGCCCTGCCCCGAATACGAGGCATCACCGTGAATCATCACCGGCAGGACCTGCTTGCCGGTATGGTCGCGGCGGCGGTGCTGGCGCGCCCTGACTGAGCCGACCACCACGGGGTTGACGATCTCGAGGTGCGATGGATTGAACGCGAGCGAGACGTGCATTGGCCCGCCCGGCGTCATGACGTTCGAGGAGAAGCCATCGTGATATTTAACGTCACCGGCGAGCACCGAGTTCTCGTGCTTGCCCTCGAATTCCGAGAACAGGTCCTTGGGCATTTTGCCCAGCGTATTGACCAGCACATTGAGACGGCCACGGTGGGCCATGCCGATCACCAGTTCCTGCACACCGGCCGCGCCAGCGCGTTGCAGGAGGTTGTCCAGCATCGGAATCAGGCTGTCGCCGCCTTCCAGCGAAAAACGCGTCTGGCCGACGTAACGCGTATGCAGATAACGCTCGAGCGTTTCCGCTGCGGTCAGACGTTCGAGAATGTGGCGCTTGTAGGCTGCGTCGTATTTGGGCTTCGAGCGGATGCTTTCCACGCGCTCCTGAAACCAGCGCTTCTGCGGAATGTCGCTCATGTACATGAACTCGTAGCCGATCGAGCCGCAGTAGGTTTCCTGCAGAAAGCGCAACAGATCGACGAGCTTCATTTCGCGCGGCCCCACCAAGGAGCCGGTCGAAAACACGGTGTGCTGATCGGCGTCGGTCAAACCGTAAAACGCCGGATCGAGTTCGGGAATATGCGGTTTTTCCTGGCGACGCAACGGATCCACGCTGGCGTGGCGCGCGCCCTGAAAGCGGTAGGCGCCGATCAGTTGCAGGACGGCAAATTGCTTTTCGCTGAGATGAGGCTGAGTGCCGCCCTGAGCGGCGGCAACCGGCGCGCGCGATTTCGCCATCTGCGCGAAACGCGCCTGCACTGCGGCGTGTGAGACATCCTGCGCGCCGTCGTCGAGCTTCTGCAGCTCGTCGAAATAACTGCGCCAACGCGGCTCTACGGAACCGGGATCTTCGAGATACCGGTCGTAGAGCGCTTCTATGAATGGCGCGTTGGCGCCGAACAGGTACGAATTGCCGCGTAACTCATCAAACATGGGGCCTTTCGCACCTCGTCGGTTACTTGCGCTTGTTGATCGGAACGAATGCGCGTTCCGGGGAGCCGGTGAACAGCTGGCGCGGGCGCGCGATCTTCTGCTCGCTGTCGCCGATCATTTCGTTCCACTGTGCAATCCAGCCGACCGTGCGCGCCACTGCGAACAGCGCGGTGAACATCGACACCGGAATGCCGATCGCCTTGTAGACGATGCCCGAGTAGAAGTCGACGTTCGGGTAAAGTTTGCGCTTGACGAAATATTCGTCCTCGAGCGCGATCTTTTCCAGCGCCATG
>CAZVDN010000316.1:0-4335 GCA_964625665.1 uncultured Streptomyces sp.
GGTCTGCATCGAACAGCATGACTTTGCGGCCGCGCAATGCCAGACCCACAGCGAGGTTGACTGATGTGGCTGTCTTGCCAACGCCGCCCTTGCCGCTTGCAATACCGATGACATTCATTTTGGCTGGCCTGATAGGATTTCAGCAATTGTAACAATTATCACGGATGCTCGACCATGCAACTAGTGCACTGCCGCGCCGGCAAATGCAGGCGCCGCTGCGCGCGCCGAGCCGGTTGGCATGAGCGGCGCGGGCGACAGGATCTTGATGCCGCTGCCGACGATTGTCTGGATGATCGCGGCAGCCTCGGCTTTGTTTTCAAGCGCGGATCGCGCGCCTGCGAACGACAGTGGAATATCGTTTTCGGCAAGCATCTGAATCGCCGGCCAGGGATTCTGGCAATCGTCGAGTTTGGTCAGCGCCAGACTTTGCCAGTTGGCCGGCGCGATTGGCAAAAAGCGCTTGATCGTCCCGGCGGAGGCGTCGGCCGGCAAAACGAGATGGCATCCTGCGCGGTCGGTTGCGGTGCGGATGGCGCGGATATTTTCTTCAATTGCGCTGCCCGGCGTGTCGACGATGATCAGCTTGCGGTCGGACAGGCTCCCAACAAGTTCAACGAGACCTGCGGTATTTTTCACCTTGAAGCAGTCGATGCCGGCGCTCGCGCTGAGCAGTTGCAGCTGCGGCCATGCGCCGAGGCGGTTGTCGTTGAAGCTGACGATGGCGATGCCGTCCTGGCCGTGCAGCCGGCTGTGGGCGTTGGCGATGTGGCAGACCATGCTGGTCTTGCCCGCGCCGCTGGGCCCGATGACAGCGTGGACTCCGCTGAAAGGGCTGACGACTGCCTTGCGTTGCAGTGATACGGTCAGGCTTTCGCGGATTTTTTCCAGCGCCCGCTCGGATGATTCAACCTGGCGCACTTCATCGAGCAGGATGGCACGCAGCGTTGACGGCACGTTGGTCTCGCGCATGATTTCGCCGAGCGCCTGGATGTGGGCCGGCAGCCCCGCGCTGTTTTCCCATTGCGCGCTTGAACGCGCAAGCCGTATCTCCCTGCGCATTTCCTCGAGTTCGCTCTTGACCAGGGCAACCAGTTCGCGCGCACGCAGGCTTTCCTGCAGCGCTGCCGGGGCGGTCTCTTCAGCCGTTGCCGGCGGCGTGCTTTTTTGCATGTGCTGCATGGCGCCTTGCAGGACACGTCCGAAATTCGGCGGCGTCACCAGTGCTGCGGTGCGGGGCCCGGCGGCGGTGCGGGCGGTGCGCGGACGGACATCCTCTCCCGGATCCTCGCCGGCCAAATCCACGGCTACTATGATTTCGACCTGGCCGTTGACCTTTTCGTTGGAGAGGATCAAAGCGTCGGGGCCATAAAGGCTGAGGGCCTTGTCTTTCGCTGAACGACTGTCTGCGGCCAATATGCGTTTGAGTTCCATGGGATGACCTTATTGTTGTTTCGATTGGGTTTCAATGGTGAGTACGACTTTCACCGCCTGATCGTCCGGTATTTCACTGTATGACAGGACGATCAGATCGCCGACGCGGTGTTTGAGCAGTTTTGCCAGCCACGGACGAACCGACGGTGAGACGACGAGGATCGCGCATTCGTGCTGTTCCTGTGTCTTGGCGGCGCCGTTGCGCAGTGCTTTGAAGAGGCTTTCGGCAAGGTCCGGCTCGAGCACCGCGGTCTGCCCGGCGCCCGTCTGGTCGGCCGCGTTTTGCAGCATTCGTTCGAGTCCGGGCTCCAGCGTAATCACCGGGAGGACATCTTTCACCCCGGCAAGGTTCTGCACGATCATCCGGCCGAGGCGGGGACGAACCAGACCGGTCAGTTCTTCAGGGTCCTGCGTTTTCGCGCTCTCTTCGGACAAAGTCTCAACAATCGAGCGCATGTCCCTGATCGGCACAGATTCCGACAGCAGGTTTTGCAGAACGCGCGTCAGGATGGAGAGCTGAATCTTCCCCGGCACCAGATTTTCCACCAGCTTCGGGAACCTCGCGGCCAGCTTGTCGAGCAACTGCTGCGTCTCGTCCTGACTGACCAGATCGGCGGCGTTTTCGCGCAGAACCTTGTTCAGATGGGTTGCCAGCGCCGTGCTGGCATCGACGACCGTATAGCCAAGCGTCCGCGCGTAGTCTTTCTGGGAGGGCGCGATCCAGGTAGCTTCCAGACCGAATGCCGGGTCCTGTGTCTGGATTCCCTCGAGTTTGCCGTAGGCGTGACCGGGATTGATCGCCAGTTCGCGGTCGGCCCTGATCTGGCCGCTGGCGCGAACCACGCCGTTCACGAGAATATTGTAGGAATTCGGCTCGAGGGTCAGCACATCGCGTATGCGCACTGCCGGGATCAGGAATCCGAGTTCGGCGGACAGTTTCTTGCGGATGCCTTTGACGCGCGACATCAGCTGGCCGCCGGTTTCCGGATTCACCATAGGAATCAGGCCGTAACCAATTTCAAGCCCAATCAGATCGACCTGCTCGATGTCGTTCCAGTCGAGTTCTTTGGGTGGGGGTGGCAATACCTGTGCCTGTTGTTCGGCTTTTTCCGCGATTTTGACGTCGTCCCGCTTCAGCAGCAGATAGCCGACGCCGAAAGTAGCGCCGGACAATGTGATGAAAACGGCATGCGGCATGCCGGGGACAATGCCGATCAGCAGCAATATCGATGCGGAGACAAACAGCGGCAAAGGTTTGGCCAGCTGGGTGGATGTCTGCTCGCTCAGCGATTGCGGTGTCGTGACGCGCGTAACGATGATGGCCGTCGCGAGCGACAGGAACAGCGCGGGGATCTGCGCAACGAGGCCGTCGCCGATCGTCAGCAGCGTATAGATCTTGCCGGCTTCGGCCAGAGACAGGCCATGAAAGCCGATGCCGATGATCAGGCCGCCGAAAATGTTGATGACAAGAATCATGACGCCGGCAATGGCATCGCCACGCACGAATTTTGATGCGCCGTCCATCGAGCCGAAAAAATCGGCTTCCTGGGCGATTTCTTCGCGGCGCTTTTTTGCGGTTTCCTGATTGATCACCCCGGCATTGAGATCGGCGTCAATCGCCATCTGTTTTCCCGGCAGTGCATCCAGCGTGAAGCGCGCAATGACCTCCGAAACCCGGCCGGCGCCCTTGGTGACCACAATAAAATTGATGATCATCAATATCGCAAAAATAATAAATCCAACGAAATAATTGCCCTGGATCACGAACTCGCCAAATGCCTGGATGACTTTGCCTGCAGAATCGGCGCCCTTATGACCCTCGACCAGCACAACGCGGGTCGACGCTACGTTCAGTGCGAGCCGCAGCATTGTGGTCAGCAGCAAAATGATGGGAAACGACGAAAAATCAAGCGGACGGGTGGTGGCGACCGCGATTGTGATGATGACCAGGCCGGCCAGCAGGTTGAAAGTAAATAAGACGTCAAGCAAGACTGCTGGCATCGGGATGACAAGCATTCCCATGATCATCAGGATCAGGGCGGGAATACCCAAATCAATCAATCGCACGCGGCGAAGATTCTGACGTAAAAACGACAGTGCGACTGTAGACATGATAAAGAGGGCTTGCCTTCTAACCAGCTGTTTATTAATGAAATAAATTTTGTATTACCAGGCGCCGTGAATAAAGCAAACTGCGTGCCAATATTAAAAATCGAGAAATCATGCACTTGTAAATGCGGCACGACGGGGTGCATGCGCACCCGCGGAGTCGATCGTAGTGCCGGCCTTGAGCGGCAGGGCCCGTCGCACTGGTTGGTTCGGGTTGCCATTGAGCGTGTGCCGCCGGTCTGGTGGCGGGCGGGGGGGTTAGCGCGCGCTGTCACGGTTTTTGCATTACAGGACGCATCCAACAGGCACGCGGAGCCATAAAGAATCATGAGTAATCTGGAAATTGACAAAAATATCAATAAAAATTATATGCTTAACACCGCTAGCGCAGCGCCTTCTGGCGCTGTCGATGCGACGGCTGAGCCAGAATCCGGTTTTGAGCGGATATTCGATGCGGTAAAAAAACGCCTTTCGGGTCAGTCTGATGCCGCCACGGGCGGCAACGACTTGCCGGCGGGCGCGCTGTGCATCGTGCCGATAAGCCCCGCGATAAACGTGCTGACGCCCGGCGCAGCGGAAATTTCCGAAGACGTGATCAGGACTTATGCGCGCCAGCAGGGTTTGAATCCGGCAGTGCTTGGAGCTCTGCTCGGTCACGCTTTGCCGAACGGGGTTGCCGGGGAAATGCTGGCGGCTGTCGCGCCCAACTCTCTGCTCGCGCCGGCCGCGCTGCCGGGTTCGCCGGCGGCGGCCGCTGGACAGGGTCAAACGGTTTTAACAGACTTAACCGGCCGG
>CAZVDN010000317.1:0-4331 GCA_964625665.1 uncultured Streptomyces sp.
CAGCAGAATGTCGCAGTCGGGATTGTCGGCGAGCAGGCCCCGGGCCGCCGCAACGCGATTGGCGCCGATCCATACCGGGCAAGCCGTTTGTCGCGCCAGCAACAACGGTTCATCACCGACTTCATCGGGGTTGTTTTGGGCGAAGACTGCTCTCGGCACCAAGGCATTGCCACCGTAACCGCGGCTGATGATTCCGGGACGCAATCCGCGCTGGCGCAGTTGTTCGGCCAGGGTAATGACGAGGGGCGTTTTGCCGGTGCCGCCGACACTGATGTTGCCGATGACCACGACTGGTACCGGCAGCTTTGTCGTTTCAAGCAATCCGGTGCGGTAGGCGATGCGTCGAATCGCGGCGATACATGCAAACAGCAGACTCAGCGGCCAAAGCAGCCATTGCAGTGCGCGGGCCGTCGAGTCGCTCCGGTACCACTGTTGTTCCAGCCAGCGCATTTTGTCGTAAGCGGTTAGGAGAGAAGGGGTAAGGGGCGAATCACACCGGGCCGTTTCGCCTCACACCTTGCGCCCGCGCCGTTACTATTTCTTGCCTGCCTGCGTCGTAAAGGTGATGCGGCTGAAGCCGGCGATGCGTGCAGCTTCCATGATGTTGATCACGGACTGATGGGTGGCTGAGGCATCGGCGTTGATGATGATCACCGGATCGGCATTGCCGCCCGCCGCACGCTTGAGTTCCGAGGCAAAGGCATCGGTGCTGCGGAACGGCACCGCCGACCGGTTGACCATGTACTGGCTCTGGCCGTCGACGGCGACATTGATCTGATTGGGGCGCTCTTCCGGCTTGTTGGCCTCGGCGGTAGGCAGATTGATCTGCAGTTCGGCAAATCGCGAATACGTCGTGGTGACCATCAGAAAAATCAGGATGACCAGCAAGACGTCGATCAACGGAATCAGGTTGATCTCGGGTTCTTCCTTGTGACTGCCGAGGCGGAAATTCAAGATGGCTTTCCGCTCAGTTCTGGCGTTCGCCGTGCAAAATTTCGACCAGCCGCACAGCCTGGCTTTCCATTTCGACGATCAGCGAATCGACGCGGCTGCGGAAGTGGCGATAGAAAATCATGCTCGGGATGGCGACCACCAGCCCCATGGCGGTGTTGTAGAGCGCCACCGAGATGCCGTGGGCGAGAACAATCGGGTTGCTGCCCGAAGGCGCCTGGGAGCCGAAAATTTCGATCATGCCGATGACGGTGCCGAGCAGGCCGAGCAGCGGGCTGATCGAGGCGATGGTGCCGAGGGTGGTGAGAAAACGTTCGAGTTCATGGGCCACCGCGCGTCCGGCATCGTCGAGCGCTTCCTTCATGACCTGGGGCGTGTTTTTCGCATTTTTGACGCCGGCAGCCAGCACCTGGCCGAGCGGCGATCCGGCGGAGAGGCGGGCAATCAGTTGCGGCGTGATGCCCTGCTGTTTGAGTTCCTGCACGGTCTGGTTGAGCAGGTCCTTGGGGGTCACGATGCTGCTGCGCAATGTCCATGCACGCTCGCCAATGATGGCCAGCGCGATAACCGACGCCAGCAACAGCGGCCATATTGGCCATCCAGCAGCTTCAATCAATGCAAACACGCGCTTCTCCGATTCCGCCTGATTTGAACGGCGTAACTGTATATGGGCAATGGGTTTTCAGCAAGCAGACAAATGCGGCGGACTGGTGTCGCAATGATCTGAGTCTGCAGTGCGTGGTCGGCGCAACACAATGCTGCAGCGTGCGGAAATACTGTGCGGCAAACGCGACGGTGTATTTTTTTCGAATGCTGAATTTTTGCGCCGATTTGTTATCCACAAATGCTGTGGATAAGTATGTGAAGAGTTTGTAAACAAGTCAGCTAAGTAAGGCGCCTGTAAGGGGTTTTGCTGACCTGCTCATTTTTTAAACGGCCGAATTAATCATTTAAAAACATTGCCTTATTTAATTTTCCCTCTAGCGCCCGCCCGATATTCCGCATGTCTGTGACACTTGCATGACGATTGTGGATGAGGTAGCCGCGCAGGGACCGCTGCGGTGTCACGTCGAACCGTGGTGGCCGCGCTGGCATTCGGCCTTCATGTGCGGAGAGAGCGTGCGGGCAGGCGCGCTACAATCCGCCGATGAAAAATATTTGGGATTCAGCGGTTGCGCAACGGGTTATCGGCGTGGCCGAACTCAATCGGCTCGCCAAGGAACTGGTCGAGACGAACCTGCCGCTCATGTGGATTTCGGGTGAGATCTCGAATTTTGTCAGGGCCGCCTCCGGGCACTGCTATTTTTCACTCAAGGACGCGCAGGCGCAGGTGCGCTGCGTCATGTTTCGCCACAAACTCCAGCATCAGGACTGGAAGCCGGAGAACGGCATGCAGGTTGAGGTGCGCGCCAGCCCTTCGTTTTACGAGGCGCGCGGAGAGTTCCAGCTGGTTGTCGAAACCATGCGCCGCTCCGGTCTGGGCGCGTTGTATGCGGCATTCGAAAAGCTCAAAGCCAAACTGCAGGCGGAGGGCATGTTCGATGATGAAAACCGGCAGCAGTTGCCGCGTTTTCCGCGGGCAATCGGTGTGGTCACCTCGCTCAAGGCGGCCGCGCTGCGCGATGTGCTGACGACGCTCCGCCGGCGCATGCCGGCGATCCCCGTGGTGATTTATCCGACGGCGGTGCAGGGCGAAGGCGCAGGGCGCGAGATTGCCGCGGCGATTGCCGCGGCGGACGCCCGTGCCGAATGCGATGTGCTGATTGTCTGTCGCGGCGGCGGCAGCATCGAGGACCTGTGGGCATTTAATGAAGAAGTCGTGGCGCGCGCCATTCACGCCTGTAGATTGCCGGTGATCAGTGGCGTCGGGCACGAAACCGATTTCACCATCGCGGATTTTGTCGCCGACATGCGCGCGCCGACGCCGACTGCCGCCGCCCAGCTGGCAAGCCCGAACCGCGACGAACTGGCGCAGGACACCGGACACTATGCGCAGCGGCTGCGCCGTGTCGTCGAACGCGCGCTGGAACGTCGCATGCAGCAACTCGACGGGCTTGCGCGCAGTCTGGTGCATCCGGGCGAGAGGATCGCCGCGCGGCGCGCGCATCTTGCACACCTCGCCAGCCGCTTGCGCAGTGCCGGGGGGCGCGGCGCGGATGAGCGGCGCTGGCATTTGCGCGGCCTTGCGCAGACGTTGCGTGCGGCGCGGCCTGATCCGCGTGCGCTCGAAGGCACGGCGCGCATGCTCGGCCAGCGGTTGCGTCAGGCGGCAACGAATACATTGCAGATGGCGCAGGCCGACCTCAGGCATTTGTCTGCGCAAATTGCCAATCTCAATCCGCATGCGGTTCTGGAGCGCGGCTACAGCATCACAGAACTCGCGGACGGAACCATCGTGCGCGATGCCTCGCGCCTCAATGCGGGCGATCAGGTGAAGCTGACGTTGGCGCGCGGCCGGGCGCATGCCCGCGTGCGTGATACGGAGCACGGCGAACCTGAACAGTAGCGCGCGACCGGCTGAAAAAAAAGGCCGTTCCCTTGCGGGAACGGCCTTTTTTTATCAGGCGGTGAATCAGGTTTTCAGTGCAACGAGCACTTCATCGAGCATCTTCTTGGCGTCACCGAACAACATGCGGTTGTTGTCCTTGTAGAAGAGCGGATTGTCGACGCCGGCATAGCCCGAGGCCATGCTGCGTTTCATGACGATCGAGGTTTTTGCCTTCCAGACTTCAAGCACCGGCATGCCGGCAATCGGGCTGGTCGGGTCTTCCTGCGCGGCAGGATTCACGATGTCGTTGGCACCGATCACCATGGCGACATCGGTGTCGGGGAAATCGTCATTGATCTCGTCCATTTCCATCACGATGTCATAGGGCACCTTCGCTTCTGCCAGCAGCACGTTCATGTGGCCGGGCATGCGGCCCGCCACGGGATGAATGCCGAACCGCACATTGATGTTTTTCTCGCGCAGGTGCTTTGTGATTTCGTACACCGTGTGCTGGGCTTGCGCCACCGCCATGCCGTAACCCGGCACGATGATCACATTTTTCGCTTCGCGCAGCAGTTCGGCGGTTTCGGCGGCGCTGATCGGCACGACTTCGCCGGCCGGTTGCGCGCCATCGGCTTTCGGCGCAGGTTTTCCGCCTTCGGTGCCGAAGCCCCCCGCAATCACGCTGATGAAGTTGCGGTTCATCGCGCGGCACATGATGTAGGACAGGATCGCGCCCGAGGAACCGACCAGTGCGCCGGTGACGATCAGCAAATCGTTCGACAGCATGAAGCCGGTTGCCGCCGCCGCCCAGCCCGAGTAGCTGTTGAGCATCGAAACCACCACCGGCATGTCGGCGCCGCCGATCGCCATCACCATGTGGATGCCGAAG
>CAZVDN010000318.1:0-4317 GCA_964625665.1 uncultured Streptomyces sp.
ATCGAGATGTCGACCGACCACACCCTCGAAGAAGTCGGCAAGCAATTCGACGTCACCCGCGAACGCATCCGCCAGATTGAGGCCAAGGCCCTGCGCAAGCTCAAGCATCCCAGTCGCAGCGACAAATTGCGCAGCTTTATGGATTCGATTTAAGCGCGTTAATCGCAGCAAATCCGTCAAATCAGCCTGCAAAATCAGCCCGCCTAAACCGCGGGCTTTTTTTCGTCCGCGGCTCAGGTGTGCGAGTAGAGCCGTTTGCCGGCGACCGGCATCTTTGCCGTTAGAACTGAACCGCTATAAGAGTCGACGATGAAGAGTGTTTTGCCGTCAGCACCGCCGTAGGCCATGTTGGTCATGCGGCTGTTTTTGCTCTTGCCCTGGATTTGCAGAATGGGCGCGCCGATCGGGTCGAACAGCCAGATGATGCGCACGCGCGGATGCGCAACCAGCAGGTTGCCCGCTTCATCCATCGCCAGCCCGTCGGGCCCGTGCATCCCGGGCAACAGGGCAAAGACGCCGACCTTGGCAACGCCGCCGCCGGGTTTCAGCGGCGCGTGCCACATGCAATTAGCGCGCGTCATGGCAACGAACAGCACCTTGTCCTTGGGATCGAGCACGATGCCGTTCGGGCTGTTGCCGTTGTTGATCAGGCAATCGATGCGGCCGTCGGTCGCGACGCGATAAACGCGTCCGGTCGGGTCGTGTGAGCCGGTTTGTCCCTGATCGGTGAAGTAGAGGTCGCCGTTCAGCGCAAACGTCAGGTCGTTGACGCCTTTGAAGCTCTCCGAGAAACAATGCGTGAGCCAGGGCTCGACTTTGCCCGACTTCGGATCGAGCACCATGATGCCGTGTTTGTAGTCGGCGATGAAAATGCGGCCGTCCTTGTGGACTGCCAAACCGTTGGGCCAGCCGTCGTATTCGGCAGCGACATCGAATTCGCCCTTGGGCGACATGCGCAGGATGCGGCCGAAGGGAATGTCCACCATGTAGAGATTGCCGGCACGGTCGAAGGCGGGGCCTTCAAGAAAGCAGTCGATGCCGGAACCCGGATGGTTGGCGTCGATCCAGCTGGCCGGCTGGCCTTTTTTGCGCAGCCGGTCGGGCACACTGGAAAATACTTCGGCCTCAACGACCGGCGGGGCTTGGAAAAACATGCTCTGAAACTCCTGCGGTTGTAATGCGAATCAGGTGGCGTGTTCGAGGTCCTTGATCATCGCGGCCATGAAGCGGCCGACTTCGCCGCCGGTGACGGCGCGATGATCGAAGGTCACCGACAGCGGCACCATGCGATGCACGGCCGGTTCACCGTTGAATGCGACGACCTCGTCGCGGATGCGGCCGGCGCCGACGATGGCAACCGTCGGCGGCAGCACGATCGGGGAGGCGTAGCGTCCGGCGATCGGGCCGAAGTTCGACAGCGTGATGGTATTCGCGCGCAGGTCTTCCGGCGGCACCTTGCGTTCGCGCGTGGCCTTGATCAGTTGCGGCAATGCGGTCTTCAAATCATCAGCGCTGCGTTTTTCGGTGTTGCGCAGCACCGGCACCAGCAGTCCATCGGGGGTATCGACGGCGATACCGATATCGATATTGGGCATGAGGCGGCGGCCGACGGCCTGGCTGTCATACCAGGCGTTGAGTGAAGGTTCGGCACGACAGGCGGCGACCAGCGCGCGGATCAGGCGCAGCATGACGTTCTCGCCCAGATGCCAGGCATGGATGTCGGCGTCGTCCATCAGCGTTGCCGAGGCGACTTCGGCATGCGCCAGCGTCATGCTTTGCGCCATCACTTTACGCACGCCGCGCAGCAGTTCCTGCGGACCGAGTTCGGCGAGGATGCGCGCCGCACGCTGCACATCGTTTGAAGTGATCAGACCTTCGGCGCCGGTCGGCGTCACCATCGCCAGATCGACATTGAGCCGGCGCGCCAGCGCACGCACTGAAGGCGTGGCCTTGATACCGTGTGCCAATGGCGTTGCTGCGGCCGGCGCGTCGGCGACAATGCTTTTGCCGACTTCAACTTTGCCGACGACACTGCCGGCGTCATCGTCACCGCCCTCGAAACCGACCAGCGGCTGACCGACGTGCGCGACGTCGTGTTCGCCGCCGAACAGGCGCTGGATGGTGCCGGCGTAGGGCGAGGGGATATCGACGATGGCTTTGGCGGTTTCGACGGACACCAGGGGGGCATCCTGCGCGATGGTGTCGCCGGTCTTGACGTGCCAGCGCACGATTTCCGCTTCCTGCAGGCCTTCACCGAGATCGGGGAGTTTGAAAATTTTCATAAATGCTCAGGCGAATTCGAGGGTTTTGCGGATGGCGGCAAGGATCTGTGCGCGGCCCGGCAGGTAATGCTGTTCGAGCCGGGGCAGCGGCACGATGATGTCCGGCGCGGTAACGCGCGTTACCGGCGCGAGCAGGGTCAACAGGCCTTCATCGGCCAGCGAAGCGGCAATTTCGGACGCGATGCTGCAATGCCGCGGTGCTTCTGTAACGATGACGCAGCGCCCGGTGCGGGCCACCGAGGCGAGGATACTGTCGATATCCATGATTTTCAGCGTGGCGACATCGATCACTTCGCAGGACACGCCCTGTGCCGAGAGCTCATCGGCGACCTGCAGCGTTTCGTAGACCATCGCGCCCCAAGTCACCAGCGTGACGTCGGTGCCTTCGCGCAGCGTGAAGCAGGTGTCGAGCGGCAGGGCGACGCCGTCGTCGACGACGTCCTCCTTGAACAGGCGGTAGAGCCGTGTCGGTTCGAGAAAAACCACCGGATCAGGGTCGCGAATCGCAGCAAGCAGCAGGCCATAGGCGCGGCGCGGCGAGGAAGGATAGACGACCCGGATTCCTGGAATGTGCGCGAACATCGCGTCCGGGCTTTCCGAATGGTGTTCGGGCGGATGGATGCCGGCGCCGCAGGGGGTTCTCAGCACCATCGGGCAGGTCAGCCGGCCGCGCGTGCGATGGCGCATGCGCGAGGCGTGATTGATGATCTGGTCGATGGTGGCGTAGGAAAAACCGGAGAACTGGATTTCGCAGACCGGTTTCAGGCCTTCGGCGGCCATGCCGATGCTCATGCCGGCGATCAGGTTTTCCGCCAGCGGCGTGTCGAGCACGCGTTCGGGGCCGAATTGTTCGAGCAGGCCGAGCGTGGCGCGAAACACGCCGCCGTCGCGGCCGACGTCTTCGCCGAGCACGATGACCTCGGGGTCATCGCGCATGGCGCGTGCCAGCGCCAGATTGACTGCTTCAACCAGCGTGATCTTTGCCATGCGCTTGGGCGTTTTCGAGCAGGGCCGCGCGTTGTGCCGCATGGGCGGCGGGCGGCGTTGCATAGAGTTGATCGAACATCTGTTCGGGCGGCGGGGCCGGCGTGTCGAGATAGGCTTGGGCCGCGGCCTGCACCTCGCTGTTGCAGCGGCGCAGCAGGTCTTCTTCGCGCGCCTTGTCCCAGGCCCCGGCCTCTGACAGATAGTTGCGCAGGCGCAGAACCGGTTCGTTTTTCCACGCCGCGGCGACTTCTTCAGGCGCGCGGTAACGCGATGCGTCATCGGCCGTGGTGTGATCGGCCAGCCGGTAGGTCACGGCTTCGATCAGCGACGGGCCGTCGCCGCGCCGCGCGCGCGCCAGCGCATACTGCATGGCCTGATGCACGGCAACGACGTCGTTGCCATCGACCTGCACGCCGGGCATGCCGGCACCGATGGCTTTTTGCGCCAGCGTTTCCGCGGCACTTTGCGTGGTGCGCGGCACCGAGATCGCCCACTGGTTGTTGGTAATGAAGAACACGGCCGGCAGCTTCCAGGCGCCGGCGGCATTGATGCTTTCGTAAAAATCGCCCTTGGAGGTTGCACCATCGCCAATCATGCAGACGGCAACGCGCCGTTTTTTGCGCAGCTTGATCGCATAGGCGACGCCGACCGCATGCAGACATTGCGAGGCGATCGTGATGCAGACCGGAAAGTCCTTTCGCGGGCCGGCGAAATTGCTGCCGCGCTCGTCGCCGCCCCAGTAGAGCAGCAGTTCGCGCATGGAAACGCCGCGCAGCATCTGGATGCCGTTGTCGCGATAGGTGGAAAGGAAGACGTCGTCTTTCCGCATTGCATAACCGATGCCGGCGTCCACCGCTTCCTTGCCCAGCATCGAGGCATAGGTGCCGAGCTGGCCGGTGCGTTGCAGGGCAATGGCCTTGGCGTCGTAGGTGCGCATCAGCACCATCGCTTCGTAGAAGCGCACCAGCGCTGCCGGATCGGCGGCGAACGCGGGCAGCGCAGACACCACGCGACCGCGCTCGTCGAGATAACGCAGGAATTCGATCTG
>CAZVDN010000319.1:0-4313 GCA_964625665.1 uncultured Streptomyces sp.
GGAAGGCCGATCAGGCGCTTGATGGCGAAGAAGGTGTTTTCCGGGTTGGTCACGGTCTGGCGCTTGGCCGACTGGCCGACCAGCCGCTCGCCGTCGCCGGTGAAGGCGACGATCGACGGCGTGGTGCGCGCGCCTTCCGAATTTTCGATGACCTTCGGCTGGCCGCCTTCCATGATGGCGACGCAGGAGTTGGTGGTGCCCAGATCGATACCGATGATTTTTGACATTGCTGACCTCTTGAGTTCCGATTCGTTTGCCTGTGGGCCGCGGCATGCCGGCGGCCCGTTCGATTAATCCTTGTTATCCATATGGGGATAACTGTCTGGGTTTCAAGCGCTTTTCGCCTTGGCCACGGAAACCATCGCCGGGCGCATGACGCGCTCGTTGAGCAGATAGCCCTTCTGAAATACCTGCACGACGGTGTTTGGTTCCTGCTCGGCCTCGACGGTACTGATCGCCTGGTGCTGATGCGGATCGAATTTCGCGCCGGCCGGATTGATTTCGACGATTTTGAATTTTTCGAACACTGAACTCAGTTGCTTGAGCGTGAGTTCAACACCGCTTTTCAGGTTTTCCAGCGTGGCGTTGGACGTGGCCAGGGCCGCTTCCAGGCTGTCGCGCACGGCCAGCAGTTCGGTGGCGAAGTTTTCAATCGCGTACTTGTGCGCGCTGGTGATGTCGGCCTGCGCGCGCTTGCGGATGTTTTCGGCGTCGGCCTTGGCGCGCAACCAGGCATCGTGATGTTCCTGCGCGGCGAGTTCAGCCTTTTTCAGCAACTCTTCCATGCTCGGCATGATTTCCGGGCCGGCATTGCTGTCGCCGGCGTCGCCGGGGTTGGTCGGCGCGGCGCCGGCGGATTCGGCTGCGGTTTGGGTGGGTTCCTGCATCAAATACCTCAAAAAGGACGGCGGAAATTGGTCAATCCAGTCCTTATTGGGGCATTGCCGCGGATTTCAAGGGGCAGGCAACCCCTTGAGTGAAAAAGAAAAGGACGCCTCAGGCCTTGGCGCCCAGCGTGCGGGCGCGCAGCCGGCTGCGGTCGAGTGCGTCAGCGCCGGGCGGAGCGGCCAGCCAGCCGCCGAGGTTATTGGTAACGAGGTCGGCAAGCGCGCGGATCCAGAGATCGTTTTCGTTGAGGCAGGGAATGGCGTGGTAGCTGCCGCCCCCGGCATTCAGGAATATGCCTTTGCCCTCGATGGCGATTTCTTCGAGTGTTTCGAGGCAGTCGCTGACAAAGCCGGGGCAGATGACGTCCACGCGACCGGTTTTTTTGGCGCCAAGCTCTTTCAGCACCTCGGCGGTATAGGGTTTGAGCCATTCGGCACGGCCGAAGCGCGACTGGAAGGTCAGCTGATATTTGTCCTGCGGCAACTGCAGCGCTTCAGCCAGCAGGCGTGCGGTTTTATGGCATTCGCAATGGTAGGGGTCGCCGCGGTCGAGCGTGTAACGCGGCACACCGTGGAAGCTCATGACCAGCATGTCGGGGCGTCCGTGCGCTGTCCAGTAATCGCGCACGCTTTGCGCGAGCGCCGCGATATAGCCCGGATCATCGTGAAAATTGCGCACGGTACGCAGTGCGGGCTGGTTGCGCATCGTTGCCAGCGCGGCGCCCAGCGCATCGACGGCAGTGGCCGTGGTGCTTGCGGCATATTGCGGATAGAGCGGCACGGCCAATATGCGCGTGCAGCCGGCAGCCCTCATGCGATCGAGCGTATCGCTGATCGATGGGGAACCGTAGCGCATGGCATATTCAACCAGCAGCGGCGTTTTGATCGATTCGCCGAGATAACCGCGGAGCAGGCGGGCCTGCCGTTCGGAATGGACCTTCAGCGGCGAGCCCTCGGGCGTCCAGACCTGGGCATAACGCTTCGCCGATTCCTTCGGGCGGAACGGCAGAATGAAAAGATTGAGAATGAGCCACCAGACGGCGCGCGGAATTTCGACCACGCGCGGGTCGGAGAGAAATTCGCGCAGATAGGTGCGCACGGCGGCCGGTGTGGGTGCTTCGGGTGTGCCGAGGTTGATCAGCAGTACGCCGGTGGTTGCGGCGGTGCCGTGGGTGTAGGCGGGTTCCGGGAGGTAGCGGGGCATTTACGGCCGTGAAGGGGTGAAGGGGTGAAGGGGTGAAGAAGTGAAAGGGTGATAAAGCAAGACGGTGAAGGAGTGGCCTCCAATTCACGCATTCACGCTTTCACTCCTTCACGGCGTTGATCAGCCATGCGACAGCGCGCTCGACAGCAGTTTTGCCGTGATGTCGACGATCGGGATCACCCGTTCGTAAGCCATGCGCGTCGGGCCGATCACGCCGAGTGTGCCGACGATCTGCCCGTCGACTTCATAAGGCGCGGTGACAATGCTGCATTCGTCGAGCGGCACCAGTCCGGATTCGCCGCCGATGAAGATCTGCACGCCCTGGGCACGGCTTGAGATGTCGAGCAATTGCAGCAGGCTGGTTTTCTGATCGAACAGGTTGAACAGTTTGCGCAGGCTGGTCATGTTGCCAGACAGATCGTGCACTTCGAGCAGATTGCGCTCGCCGGAAATCACCACTTCGTCGGAGGCTTCCTGCAGGGCCTGGCTGCCGGCCTCCAGTGCAGTCGACATCAGGTGCGACATGTCCTCCCGCAGTTTCTTCAGTTCGTCGTGGATGCGATGCTGGATTTCGTGGAACGACAGTCCGGCGTAATTCTGGTTCAGCATGTTCGCCGCTTCGACCAGTTCGGCCGGGCTGTAGGCGCGCGTGGTCGTGAGAATGCGGTTCTGCACATCGCCTTCCGGAGACACGATGATCAGCAGAATGCGTTTTTCATTCAGGCTGACGAATTCGATGTGGCGGAACATGGCGGCGCGCCGCGGCGTCATGACGATGCCGGCGAAATGCGTGAGGTCTGACAGCAGGTGCGAGGCCGAGGCCACCATCTTCTGCCGGCTGTCGGTTTGCAGCTGGCCTTCGAGTTCGTGGATCTGGATGCTGTCGAGCGGTTTGATTTTCAGCAGCGTATCGACGAAAAGGCGGTAGCCGCGCGGCGTCGGAATGCGGCCGGCCGAGGTGTGCGGGCTGGCGATGAATCCCATCTCTTCCAGATCGGCCATCACGTTGCGGATGCTCGCCGGCGAGAGGTCGAGGCCCGACATGCGCGACAGCGCGCGCGAACCGACCGGCTGGCCGTCGGCGATGTAACGCTCGACGAGGGCCTTGAGCAGCGTTTGCGCGCGTTCGTTCAGATTCGGCAGTTCGGAGGACATCGATTTATTCTACACAAAAGACACGTCCGGGGTGCGATTCGCCGCGGCAGCGCGGAGGGGCGCGGGCCAACCACGCGGTTTGCACCGCTGCGAGCACGTTCACCTATAATGGGGGCATGAACGCAGCATTCAAGACCGTCGGCCTGATCGGCAAATACAAGAGCCCGGAAATCGCCGCGCCCCTGCTCAAACTCGGTGACTTTCTCGAGGCCCGCGGGGTTCGGGTGATCATCGACGGCCTGACCGCACAGCACATCGGCGACAGCCGTTTTCCGGTGCATACGCTGGAAGAGATCGGCCGCGATGCCGAACTTGCGGTGGTGCTCGGCGGCGACGGCACCATGCTCAACATCGCGCGGGTGCTGGCGCCGTTCGATGTCGCGCTGGTCGGTGTCAATCAGGGGCGGCTGGGATTTCTCACCGATACTTCGATCGATACCATGCGCGAAACCATCGGCGCAATTCTCGACGGCAACTGCGTGACGGAAGAGCGCATGCTGGTTGAGGCCGAGGTGTTCAGCGGCGGCCGCCAGGTGTTCGGCGTGCTGGCCTTCAACGATGTGGTCGTCTCCAAAGGCCTCAAGGGCAGCATGATCGAGTTCGAGACCAAGATCGACGGCCGCTTTCTCTATGCCTTGCGCGGTGACGGTCTGCTGGTGGCGACGCCGACTGGTTCGACCGCGTATGCATTGTCGTCGGGCGGCCCGATCATCCACCCGTCGTTGTCGGCGATGGCGCTGGTGCCGATCTGCCCGCATACGTTTTCCAGCCGGCCGATCGTGATCGGCGGCGACAGCACAGTTGAAATCACCATCCGCAGTGCCGCCGACGCGCGCGCGCATTTCGACAGCCATTCGCATTACGATTTGAGCAACGGCGACCGCATCGTTGTGCGGCGTTACGAGCATACGATCCGCCTGCTGCATCCGACCGGGCATGACTACTACAGCATGCTGCGCGAGAAGCTGCACTGGACGGAGTTTTATTAGGCCGGCGCGCACTTCGCACCGAGCCGCCGTGAACCCCATGCTGCGCAGCCTTTCCATCCGCGACTTTGTCATCGTCGA
>CAZVDN010000320.1:0-281 GCA_964625665.1 uncultured Streptomyces sp.
GTCGCCTTGCCCTCACGGATGCCGATATAGTTGACCAGCGTCAGTGCAGTGACGATGAATGCGGCCCAGATCGCCGATGAATAGGTGCCGAGGTTGATCACGCGCGACATGTAGTCGCCGAACAGGTAGGAAAACACCGCGATCGATCCGGCCACCACCACCGTCAGTCGCGCCCAGCCATAGAGAAACGAAATCTGGCGGCCGAAAGCCCGTTGCAGAAAATGGTATTCGCCGCCGGCCAATGGAAAGGCCGAGGCGAGTGCGGCGGAAAAGAGCGTCCC
>CAZVDN010000320.1:291-4289 GCA_964625665.1 uncultured Streptomyces sp.
ATCACTGAAAACAGGCCGCCGGCGATCCATACTGCCACCAGCGTGGCTTCGCTCTGCACCGCACCGGCAACCAGCGCCGGCGTGCCGAAAATGCCGGCGCCGACGATCAGGCCGACAATCATGGTCACCGCATCAAACAGCGACAGTGTCTGGTGCGGTGCCGCGCCCTCCTGATCGTGCGCCGCGCTCATTTGATCACGCTCGCCCGCGCCAGCAGTTTCGCCGACCACGGATACTGGGTCTGCGCCGTGCCGCTGCCGACCGTCACCGTGCCGATGATCACATCGGTTTTGACAGTGCCGCGGAATTCATGACGCGATGCCACATCGCCCTGTTTGGCAAAAACCGTGAACGCGATCTGGTCGCCGGCCAGACGGTTGTCCGGCAGTTTCACGGTCTGACCGCCGATCCTGGCGCTGCCGCTGACAACCTGATAGGTCTGCGCGAATTCAAACTCGATTGCCGTCGAACCGGCCCCGTGCTTGAACTCGGACTGCCAGCGGCCCGCCACTTTCGCCGGGACGATCCACATATAGGTGTAGCTGACGCCCGGGGTACCGACGATTTTCTCCGGCACCGACAGCGTCTTGGTTTCATCCGGCATCCAATCGCCCATGTGGTAATCATGCGCCACCACGTGCGTGCCCGGCGGCAGCGCCAGAATCTTCGGCCGCAGCTTTTCGTTCATTTCCGGCAGCAGGTAGGTTGAAATGATGGTCGCCTGCTTGAGGTCGGTTTCGAACAGGTTCTGCTTGCGGAACTCCGCGCGGTCGGCAACGCCGGCCGCCTTGGCATTGGCCCGCGCCTCGGCCAGCAGATCGTCCGACAGATCCACACCGAAACCTCGCGCGCCGAACTTCTTCGCTGCAGTGACCACCATGCGCCCGTCGCCCGAACCCAGGTCGATGATGAAATCGTTCGGGCCGGTTCTCGCCATCTTCAGCATTTCATCGACGACGACCTGCGGGGTCGGCACGTAAACCACATCGCCGACACCGCGCTCCTTGTCCTCTGCGCACAGCGCGGACAGTGGCACCGCCAATGCCATTGCGATGGCAGCCTGTTTCAACCATTTGCCTTGTTTCATGCCACTCTCCAGAAAATGAATTCGGAATCAATCGAGCCGTATTTTGCCACGCCCGGCGCGGCTTGCCGTCCATTCCAGCGTGCGGGGCTCCGGCGAGAGAATCCTGACCGAACCGGCCAGCGCGTCCCCGCTGATGCGACCGCTGAATTCGAGGCCAAGCGCCCCGTCCTTGCGCTGCTGCGTTGCGCGGAAGCGGATCTCGTCGCCGCGCAGCTGCGCATCGCTGACGCTCAGCGGCGCCCCGCCCGCCGTGGCGACGATCTCCGGCGTCTGAAAACGCTGCTCGATCTTCATCTCGAAACGCACCGGCGCATCATTCAGTGGCGTCTGCCAGCTCCACGTCCCGGCAGCGTTCGCCGGGATCACCCACATATAGAGCACGCTGACCGGCGGTCCGTAGGATTTTCCGGGCACCGCCACCTGGCGTTGCAGATCGGGCTTCCACTCGTCCATGTGAAAATCGTGCGACACCACGCGCGTGCCCGGCTTCAACTGCTCGAACAGGCGCGGTCGCAGATGCATGAGCACCTGCGGATACAAATACATCGTCAGCACGCTGGCTTCGTGCAGATCGAAGATGAACAAATTGCCTTCGGCAAACTTCGCCCGCGCGGCAACACCCTGCTTCTGTGCTTCGTCTTTCGCGATCTTCACCAGATGCGGATCGAGTTCGATGCCGAAGCCGCGCGCACCGCGCTTCTTTGCCGCTTCAATGACGATGCGCCCGTCGCCGGATCCCAGATCGATCAGATTGTCCGCCGCCGTGACCTGCGCCATGTCGAGCATGGTTTCCACCACATTCCACGGTGTCGTCACATAAGGCACGTCGGCGGTAAGCTGTGCGGCAACCGGGGCCGTCATTCCGAACAGGAACGCCGCACCCAAGCCCAACCAGTGGTGTCTCATCATTGCGTTGCCCCCGGAACCAGACGGGTCGCGCGCCAGTTCATCGCTTGCTGACCGGCGCCGACGCCGCGCAGCACCACGCCTTCGATCACGTCATTCGCCACGCGCCCGTCGAAGTAGAGATTGGAGTCCGGTTCCTCGCTGTCGTCGACAATGGTAAAACGCATTCGGTCGCCGCGCAGGGACGCATTCCACAGTCCGCCGACTTTTTGGCCGTAGCGCACGAGCCCGTCGAGTTCCTGATATTTCTGCCTCAAATCGAGATCGTAACGGCGCACGCCGCCCGGCGCCTGAAGTTCAATGCGCCAGCGCCCCCCGACTTTGGCCGGCACAATCCACAGAAATACGTTCTTGCGCACTGTCGATTTCGCGTCCGGCACCCAGTCGCCCAGGTCGAAGTCGTGGGAAACGATGCGCGTGCCCGGCTTCAGCTCCGACAGCAGACGCGGGCGCAGCCGGAGATTGACCGTCGGCAGCAAATACATGGTTAGCACGCTGGCGCGGCTGATGTCGAATTTGAACAGGTCCTGGCGCTGAAACTCAACGCGGTCGGTCACGCCGGCGACACTGGCGTTATATTCGCTTTCCTCAATGCGGTCGGGATCAAGATCGACACCGATACCGCGAGCGCCGAACTTTTTGACGGCTGCGATCACCACGCGACCGTCGCCGGAGCCCAGATCGATGACAAAATCCTCCGCCGTGACGCCCGCCAGCCGCAGCATTTCCTCGACCACTACCGGCGGCGTCGGCACATAGGGCACATCGAAATTGAACTGCGCGTGCGCACCCGCCGCAACGCAGAGCGCGGCGCACATGAACAGGCGCCGCGCGAGCCTCATGGCTGCATTTTTTCCTGCAGCTCCTGCATGGTCGGTTTTTTCAGCAGGGCATGCGCCGGTGTGCCGAGTTCGGTGCGCGCCGCATCCCAGCCGAGCTGGCGCTGCGCGTTCGTCGCATTGACCTGCACGCTGCCGCTGATGTTGTGGCCGACAATGCGCCCCGTGTAGACGTAGCGCGCCTGCGTCGCCGGGTCGGTGAGTTCGAACGCAATCTCTTCACCGGCGAGCCGCGCGTTGGCCAGCGTCAGCGGCCGGCCGTCAACCGACGCGCTGCCGCTGATTTTCTGGAAATTCTGCGCCAGCGTGAGTTCGAAAACCGCGGTTTTGCCCGCTTCCAGCGGCGCTTCCCAGCGCCATTTGCCCGCCGCATTGGCCGGAATGAGCCAGAAGAACACCTTGCTCTTTTTGTCGCGACCGACCGGTTTGTCAGGCACGTCAAGCACGACCTGCTCATCCGGCTGCCATTCGCCCATGTCGTAATCGTGGGTGACGATGCGCGTGCCCGGCTTGAGCGTCGCCAGCAACTTCGGACGCACCATCAGGTTGACCTCGGGCAGCAAATAAATGGTCATCACGCTCGCCGCGCTAAAGTCGGTCTCGTAGAGATCCCGCTCATAGAATGCAGCGCGGTCGGCCACACCGGTTTTCGCCGCGGTACGGTTGGCCAGTTCAACCAGCCGGCGGTCCAGATCGACGCCGAAACCGCGCGCGCCGTATTTTTTCGCTGCAGTCAGCACCATGCGGCCGTCACCGGAGCCGAGATCGATCACATAATCCTTCGAAGTCACTTTCGCCATCTGCAGCATGCGCTCGACAACGCTCATCGGCGTCTGCACGTAGGGCGTGTCGCCGAAGTCCTGTGCCGTTGCGGATACTGATGCCAGCAACAGCAGTGCCGCCCATTTGCCGAAATTCGCCATTTAACGGACCGCCACGGCGAGTGGCGCAACCTGCAGCGCACCGGCTTTGCTGCTGCGCACCGCCGTCCATTCGAGCTGGCTTTGCGAGCGCGCGCCGCTGAGCGCCACGCTGCCGAAAATATTGTCGCCGGATACGCGGCCGCTGAAGGTCATTTTGACCGGTGCGCCGTTTATTGTCGCCGTCGCACTGAAGGCAATCTGGTCGCCGCGCAGTTTGGCATCGGCGATCTTTACCGCGTTGCC
>CAZVDN010000321.1:0-2004 GCA_964625665.1 uncultured Streptomyces sp.
CGGTTCGCCGGTCCTTCGGACTCCCCTGCGCTGCTCGCCACGCCGGGCGGCTGCGCAACTCGCCCTTGTCAAAAAGCGACAAGGGCTCAGACAGTGCTCGCCGACTGCCCCCGTCGTGGCTGTGCTGCTCGGCGGCTCTCAGGGGGAGGCGCAAACCGAATGGTTTGCCATTGCCTACGAAAAAAATAGATCGGGTAGGTTGGGCTGACGAAGGAAGCCCAACACCAGTTCTCCACTACCGCCCAAACACCCTCTGCGCACACAAACCCAGCCCCTTGCCGACGGTGCCGAGCATGTCGCTGGATTGCAGACGCACATTTTTGCCGACGACATCGGCGACGGCGTCGCTGACGATGGGGGAGATGGCCATGCCGCCGGTGAGGAAGACGACGTCGGGTTTGGCTCCGGCGGCGGTGACGGCTTCGAGGGCGAGTTCGCGGATTTTGTCGACGAGGCGGGCTGAGGCTTCGCCGAGGCCGCGGCGGGTGACGGGGATATTTAGCGCGCGTTCGATGTAGTCGAGCGGCACGTTA
Organism: uncultured Streptomyces sp.; assembly: GCA_964625665.1. Lineage (GTDB taxonomy): Bacteria > Pseudomonadota > Gammaproteobacteria > Burkholderiales > SG8-41 > PALSA-1004. The sequence goes on from CAZVDN010000321.1 coordinate 534, forward strand.
AAGTCATCGGTTTTTGAAAGTTCGATCTTCGCCGACTCGGCGCTGTGCACGAGGCGGTATTGCAGCTGCTGTTCCTGCAGCGTGGCGAGGCGCGCGAGTTTTTCCGGTTCGACGGCCTGCTCGATCAGATCGGCGATTTCGCGTTTTGATTTGGCGAAGCGCAGTTGCGCCGGCAGGTTGCGGATCGAGATGGCGTCGTAGAGCAGCGAGTGCGGCACGGGGAAGCCGTTTTTGCGCAGGGTGTCTTTGCCGAAAGCGGCCATGAAGGCGTGCCAGGCGAGCGCTTCGTCGAAGTCGGTGCCGCCGACGCGGTCACCGGAGACGCCGAGGATGTCGTCGTCGCGGTCGGCGCGGCCGGCTTTGTCGGGGCTGACGCGCATCATCACGCAGTCGGTGGTGCCGCCGCCGACGTCCACGACGAGCAGTTTCTGTTCTTCGCGGATGCTGGTTTCGTACTCATAGGCGGCGGCCAGCGGTTCCAATTCGTAGCGCACGTCCTTGAAGCCGGCGCGCGCGGCGGCGCGCGACATGACGTCGAGCGCCTGCGTGTCGCCTTCCTTGCCCTGCGTGCCGTGATAACGCACGGGGCGGCCGAGCACGGCGCTGCTGATAGAGCAGTCGTGCGCGGTCTCGGCGACGCTGCGGATGTGTTCGAGCATCGCGGTGACGATGTTTTCGAAATGGCTGAGATAGTTCTGGCTGATCTTGCTGCCGAGGAAGGACTTCGGCGATTTCACCAGCACGCCGCTCAAGGGGTCGGCGAAATAGGCACGCAGTGCCGGTGTGCCGAACAGAATCGCCTGGCCGTCTTTCAGCAGCGAGAAGAAGGTCTGGTCCCAGTAGGATTTGTTCGCTTCGTCGGCGGCTTCGCGGCGCATGGCATCGCGGATCGCCCGCTGCAGTTCGTTGTCGTCGATGGCGCGGCCGCCGCGTTTGCGTTCTTCGAGGCGCGCGTGGCGCAGGCGCTTGTCGAATTCGCTGTCCTCGACCTGTCGCATGGCGACTTCGCGCCGCGCGGTGAATACGACCGAGGGCAGGCTGAAGCTGCCGCTTTCAAGTTCAACCGGAACGACGTCTTTGGCTGTGGCGGTGTGGGCGAGACAGTTGGAGGTGCCGAAGTCGATGCCAATAGAAGTCACTGGGTCTTCCGTGAAAGGGGATTACGCGTGTGATGCACGAAAATGGCGCGTCGGGCCCGCGCTTGAAGGCCTGTTCCGGGCTATTCGGCGCGGATGCCGAGTTCCCTGATCAGCTTGCCGGTGGTCGCCATCTCGGATTTTATCGCAGCCGTCAGTTCCGCAGGTGAACCGGCGACGGTGTCCGAGCCGGAGTCGAAGACGCGTTGTTTGATTTCCGGCGTATTGAGTGCGCGCACGATTTCCTGATGCAGCTGGTCGATGATGGTCTGAGGCGTTTTCATCGGCGCGAAAATGCCGACGATGGCTTTCATTTCATAACCGGGCAGTCCGGA
>CAZVDN010000321.1:2014-4270 GCA_964625665.1 uncultured Streptomyces sp.
TTGATGAAGGGGGGGGCCGACGCGGCATTGGGAAAACTCAGTTGCGCCTCGCCGGTGATCAGCGAGAGCATGGCTGGTCCCTGGCCTTTGTAGGCGATGCGCTGGAATTTGATGCCGGCCATCGACTGGAAGAGTTCGCCGGCAAGGTGGGCGGAGGCGCCCGATTGCCCGGTCGAATAATTAAGGTCGCCCGGGCGTGCTTTGGCCAGCGCGATCAGCGTCTTGATCGAGCGGGCCGGCAGCGAAGGATGAACGACGACGATATTCGGCGAGGTCATCAGCAATGACACCGGCGCGTAATCGCGCAGGGCGTCCCACGCCACGTTGTCGCGCATGAATTGCAGCGTCCACAGGCTGCCGCTGGCGATCAAAAGCGTGTAGCCGTCGGCGGGCGCGCGCGCGACCTGTTCCATCGACGTAACGCCGCCGCGGTTGTCGACGATGACCTGCTGGCCGAGGCGCTCGGACAATTTCGGCGCGATGAGGCGCGCGGCGAGGTCGAGGCTGCCGCCGGTGACCTGGGTAACGATGCGGACCGGTTTGACGGGGTAGGACTGTGCCTGCGCAGTGGTAATGGATAACGCGAGAACGAGGAACCGCAAGACTCGAATGATCATCGGCATTTGATTGACCTGTGCGGGAGACTGCAGCGTTGATGGAATTGCCGCAAACAACTGCCTCCCCCCGCGCGCGGGGGAAGGCCTCCGGCCGGTTACCGGAACGAGGGTTTTGCCTTGAGCTTGTCGCTCGGATAGGCCCGTGCCGCCTGCTTGATGCCCATGTTGACCATCGCGCGCGCCATTTCGACCGCGCAGGCGAAGGCGCCCATCAGGTTGATTTCCTGGTAGCCGCGCGCATCGAGCCCGGCGCGCACTTCGTCGAGAAAGCACTGCTGGTGCGGCGAGCCGATGATGACGGTGTCGGCGCCTTCATCCTCGATTGCGTGCACGAACTGGTCGACGATGCTGTTCGCAAACTCCATCACCTCGGGGCTTTTCAGCCGGTCGGCTTTCGGATACTTGCGCACCAGCGCCATGGTGAAGGTGGAAGAACGCGAAACATAGCGCACGCTGGTCAGCTTGTGGTTCATGCCGTAGAGATAGGCATTGCGGCGCACGATCATGGCCTGCGCGTCGGTCGTGGTGAGCACGCAGAATTTTTCGCCGAGCAGCGAGGCGAAATGCATGGCCGAATGCACGGGGTAGGCGATCGGCAGGGTTGAAACGACGTGTGCGGCGAGAAAGCCCGGCTCAATGCCGGCCTGCGTGATGACGGCATCGTACTTGCCCATCGCGCAGACGGCCTTGACGCGATTGACCACGCCGACCGCAATGTTGGAGACCACTTCCTCGTCACGCGACTCCGCGCCGTGATCGGTGGGGGCGCCTTCATCGATGTCGATTTCCACGCCCTCGAGCTGGCCTTTCGACTTTAGATAGGAAACCAGCTCCTTCATCATGAAGTGGCCCTCTTTGGGGTCATAGTTGACGCCGGCGCGCTGGTAGGGCGGGATGTCGATGATTCTCACGGTGTTCTCTCCTCGGGTGGTTTTTTATTGGTGTGGAAATACGTGGCGGTGAGCGGGCGGTCAATACGCCTAGCGCCCGGTGAACTTCGGTTTTCTTTTTTCGACGAACGAACGGAAGCCTTCCTTGACGTCTTCGGTGTCCTGAATGTCGTAGAGGCGTTCCCAGGTCCAGGGAATGCCGGCGACGGGGCCGCGGTCGATGGCGCCGAGGATGGCTTTTTTCGAGCCTTGCACGGCGAGGGGGGCTGCGTCGTCGGCGATGTGGGTGGCGATTTCCCAGGCCTTGTCCATCAGCTGGTCTTTGGGCACGATTTCCGAGACGAGGCCCCATTGCAGCGCCTGCTGCGCAGTGAGTTTGAAGTGGCGGCCTTCGAGGCACATGCGCATGACGATGCCGACCGGCATCTTGAAGGCGAGGCCGGCGGATTCAACGCCGTTGATGAGGCCGATGTTGACGTGGGTATCGAAGAAGCAGGCGTTGTCGGCGGCAATGATGATGTCGCTGTCGGCGACGAGGTGCCAGCCGCCGCCGATGCAGTAACCGTTCACAGCGCAGATGAAGGGTTTGTTGATCGACTGCATCATGTCGGTCCACGGTTTGAAAATCGTGTAGCCCTCGGTACGGCCGCTGGCGGCGGTCTTGTCGGCGGCTTCGGTCACGTACATGCCGCTGCAGAACGATTTCTGGCCGGCGGCGGCGATGATCATCACCCACTGTTCGGGGTTGT
>CAZVDN010000322.1:0-4266 GCA_964625665.1 uncultured Streptomyces sp.
CGCTGACGCTGGCCGATGCCGATGCGCTGATCGCCAAATCCGAATCGACCGGCACGCCGCTGTATGTCGGCTATGCGCAGCGTTTCAAGCGACGTTATCTGTCGGCAAAGGACCAGATCCTCGCCGGGCGCATCGGCGAGATCACTGCGCTCACCGGCCGCGCCTGCAACACGCGCGCGCAGGGCATCGAAATCCTCAAGCGCTCGGCCACCGCAACACCGGTGGTCGATGTGCTGACTTATTGGGTGGACGTCGCCGGCTGGTTTCTCGAGGGCATACGTCCGCGCGAAGTGACGGCGCGCGGTCACGGCACGGTGTTTCGCGCCGCCGGTTACGACGTCAACGATGCGACCTTTGCGCTGATCACCTACGAGAACGGCGCGGTGGTCAACCTCGGCGTTTATTACGCGCTGCCCGAACACGCGCCCCAGCTCGGCATGGGCGTGCGCATCGAGGTCTACGGTTCGGAAGGCTCGCTCTTGCTGAATGACGACCATACCGACGAACTGCTGATCACCAACAAGGGCATTCCGCACGCCTACATACCGGGCCTCGAATTCAAGACGGCGTTTCTGTCGTCGTCGACGCCGGGCAACTGGCACCTTGGCGATTACTGGGGGCCGGTCGCCGATGAATCGCGCGTCTGGCTCGATTCACTGTCGCGCAACCGGCCCTGTCCGATGGCGACGGCGCGCGACGCGCGGCAGAACCTCGAAATCACGCTCGCCATTGAAGAATCCGCGCGCAGCGGCAAGACGGTCGTGCTCGGCGCCTGATGGTGGCGGGTTGCGCGCCATCATTGTCAAAACCTGACCAACCGCAAATTTTTGCGCGCCGGGTGTTTGGCCGTAAACTAACAGCATTGATATTTGCGCGAGGCCCGATCCATGCCAATCTTTGAATACCAGTGCCGCGCCTGCGGCAAAGAATTTGAAAAGCTCGTGCGCAGTTCATCGCCGGCGCCGGAATGTCCGTCGTGCAACAGCGCCGATCTGCACAAGAAGATCTCGACCTTCTCCGCCACCTCGCGTTCGGCTTTCGGTGCGGTGTCGAGTTCCGCTTCGCTCGACACGCTGCCGGCGGGTTGTCCGGGGTGCGGCGATCCCGGCGGCCCCGGTTCCTGCCAGTTCTAGACGCTGACCGCCGTCATTTGCGTCATTCCCGCGCCAGCGTTCATACACCGTTGGCAACCGCGTCATGCCCAAAGCCCTGAACGACATCATCGTCATCGGCGGTTCTCACGCCGGTTTGTTTTCCGCCATCGCCTTGCAGAACGCCGGCTTTCGCGTGCGCGTGTTCGAGCGCGCGCCGGAAATTCTGCGCGGCACCGGTGCCGGCATCCGCGTGCAGCCGCTGCTGGCCGACATCCTGCGGCGCGACGCGGGCATCGACCCGCAGGTGTTTTCGACGCGCACGCGCTTCGACCGCCATCTGGCGCCGCGCCGCGAATCGGCGACCAACCGCGTGATCTTCGAGCAGACCGAGGACGGCAGCTTCGCCTCCTGGGGCAGTCTCTATCGCGCCCTGCTGCAGCGCTTTGGCGAGAGCCAGTATTTTTGCGGCGAGAGCTGCACCGGCACCACGCAAGTTGGTGACAAAGTCGAAGTGCAGTTCGAAAGCGGCCGCCGTGAAGCTGCCGACCTCGTGGTCTTCGCCGACGGCATCGGTTCGGGCGGGCGGCAGCGGCTCAATCCGTCGGCGCGTTTGCAATATGTCGGTTATGTCGCGTGGCGCGGCCTGGTGCCCGAGGCCGAGCTCGGCGCAGAGACGCGCGCGGTGCTGAAAGACGCGCGCATCTTCGTCGTGCCCGGTCTCAGTCATGTGATTCTTTATCCGGTGCCGGGCGAACCCGGCCTCGACGGCGCTGGCGAGTCGCGCATCAATGCCATCTGGTACCGCAATTTGGCGGGCGGCGCGGAACTCGAACAACTGATGACTGACCGCGAGGGCGTGCATCGCGCCACCTCGCTCAAGGCGGGCATGCTGAAGAAGCGCTTTATCGATCAGTTCCGCCGCGACGTCGAAGCCGAGCTGCCGCCGGCGGCGGTCGAGGTGTTTTCGCGCTGCGAACCGTTTGTCACCACCATCAACGATGTCGAGCCGTCACGCATGGTGTTCGGCCGCCAGGTGCTGATCGGCGATGCGGCGGCTGCAACGCGCCCGCATGTCAGTGCCTCGACGGCGCGCGCGCTGCGCGCGGCCTGGGGATTGGCCGATGCCCTGCGCGCGGCGCAGAGCGCGGCCGACCTGGGTGTGAACCTTGCGGCATGGGAACAGGAGCACGTCGCCATCGCGCAGGATTTCACGCGCCGCGGCCGCATGATCGGCAATCGTCTGCAGGTCGAAGGCAGTTATGTGCCCGGTGCACCGGAGCTGACGCAGATCACCATGCCGGTCGCGCCCTGAGCGCGCGTGCCGCTCAGGCGGAATACGCCGCGCCGGATTGCAGAAAGCCCTGAACCTCTTCCGCGCTGAAACCGAATTCAGCCAGCAGTTCGCGCGTGTGTTCGCCGCGCGCCGGCGCCGGGCGCGCCGCACCCAAGTATTCGCCGTCGATGCGCAGCGGATTGCCCATCATGCGCGCCATGCCGTCGAGTCTGGCTTCGATCAGCGGCAGACAGGCGGCGAGGTCGGCATCGGCCATCACGTCGGCGAAGGTGTTCACTGCGCCGCAGAGGATGTCGGCGGCGCGCAACTGCGCGATCCAGTGTTCGGCCGGTTTTGATTTGAACAGCGGCGCGATGATCGCGTCGAGCGCGGCGCGATTGCCGACGCGCAGCGCATTGCTGTTGAAGCGCGCGTCGTCGGCGAGCGCCGGCAGATCGAGCGCCGCGCAGAGTTTTTTCCAGTGTGTGTCGCGCAGAATGGCCAGCGTGATGAAGCGCCCGCCCGCGACTTCGTAGGCGCCGGCTGGCGCGTGCTGCGGATTCTGGTTGCCGTGGCGCTGCGGCAGGCGCCCGCTCGCCAGATAATCGGTAAGCGTCACATTCATCAGCGCCATTGCCGAGGCCATCAGGCTGACGTCGATCTCAGCACCGCCCTTGCCTTTTTCTGCCGAAAGACGTCCATAGAGCGCGGCAAGGATGCCCTGCACGGCGTTGTTCGCCGCTGCAAGATCGATCAGCGGAAAACCGACGCGCAGCGGCGGGCCGTCGGCTTCACCGACCTGCTGCATCAGGCCGCTCAGGGCCTGCAGCACCGTATCGCTGGCGGGAAACTGCGCGTAGGCACCGTTCTGGCCGAAACCGGAAATCGTGCAATAGATGAGATCGGGGCGCAGCGTCTTGCAGCGCGCGTAGTCGAGGCCGAGTCTGGCCATCACGCCGGCGCGGAAATTCGACAGCAGCACGTCCGACTGCGCGACCATGCGTTCGATGATGCGCAGTCCGTCGGGTGTGCCGACATCGAGGCTGATGTCGCGCTTGTTGCGGTTCAAGGCGACGAACTGCGTGCTGCCGATATTGCCGACGCTGTGTTTGCCCGCGGTGCGCGACCAGTCGCCTTCGGCGCGCTCGACCTTGATGACGTTGGCGCCGAGATCACCGAGCAGCGAAGCGGCGTAAGGTCCGGCGACGCCTTCGGTCATATCGATGACGGTGATGTTCGACAGCACGCCGGGCTTCATTCGGGTTTGATCCCCGCGGATTTCACCACCGCGCCCCAGCGCGCGATTTCGGCTTTGAGGAAACGCGCTGCTTCATCGGGCTTGTTGCCGACGATTTCGGCGCCGTCCTTGATCAGGCGGTCGCGCACGGCAGCGTCTTTCAGTGCGCCGACGATACCGCTGTGGATGCGTTCCAGAACCGGCGCCGGCGTGCCGGCGCGCACCATCAATATGTACCAACCGAGTGCTTCGTATTTCGGCATGCCGGATTCGGCAATCGTCGGCACGGACGGCAGCACCTGTGCGCGCTGCTGCGAGGTCACGGCGAGAAACTGCAGGCGTCCGGATTGCGCGTAGGGCATCGCGGTGACGATGGTGGAAAAATTGATCTGCACCTGTCCGCCCATGACATCGATGATGGCCGGTGCGGCGCCTTTATAAGGGATGTGATTGAGTTTCACGCCGGCGAGCATGGCAAACAATTCCGCGGCAAGATGCGGCCCGGTGCCGACGCCCGATGAGGCGTAAGTGATTTGGCCCGGCCTGGCCTGCGCCAGTGCGATCAGATCGCGCACGGATTTCGCCGGCAGCGACGGATGGGCGACCAGCACATGCGGTTGCGTGCCGAGCAGCGACACCGCAAAAAGATCGCGCGCCGCATC
>CAZVDN010000323.1:0-4262 GCA_964625665.1 uncultured Streptomyces sp.
CCAGATCAGCCCTTCCCGAACAGATACTCTCTGCAGGTCTCTTGACTGATAATGCCCCGTTCGGCAAGAATTAAAAGGCAATGCAGTACCAGGTCTACCGACGCGTAGCAACAGTGGGCCACCATTGCCATTTGCTTCAACATTTCTGTGGATAGCAAGTCCAGCTTCCGGAAATCACGCACGTAAACCATGTCCGCCTCGACAAGTTGATGCAAACCCTTCCACGGTTGATTATCGAATACGAGCGGGCTAATGGGCCGTGTTTCGACGGGCATGCCGAAACAGTGCGGTATAAACCCCTGTGACCGCAATTCCATATCCACCTCGCCGAACCCCGGTTGCCCGGCATACAGTGGAACAAAACTGATTTCCGTCTGCACAAAAACCGCCTTTGACAACGCTTTTTTAGCATTTTTAAACACCGACAGTTCGCCGCCTTGAATGTCGATTTTCAAAAAATCCATACATTGAATTTCTTCAATGTCGTCGAGCCGTAATGTTTGTACCGGCTTTTGCTCAATCAGTTCCGCATAGGGCCGAAAGTGCTGGAAAACGTTCATGCTTGCAGGATCGATATCGAGCAGGCTGGCCCAACCGCTGCCGCGAAAAATATGCAGCGTGTGTAAACCGCCGTCCCCAACCGCGAACGGAAAATACCGCTCGCGCGGACCTTTGGCCAAGTTTAATTTGGCCAGCGCGTTTTCCTGCGGCTCAAAAGCCGTAACATTGCATAGCCCGGCGTTCAGCATGTTTCTGTAAGGAGGCGTCCCGTCGATTGGATTTGCGCCAACGTCAACAATTTCCGTCAGCCGTGTGTCCGGCAGAAGATTTTTGAGCGCTTCCATATTTGCGGCGCGTTCCGACACTTTCATAATCTAATTTCCTAGAATATTTCTATTGCATTCATTCTCCAATAATTTCGAAATTTTGTATATTGACGACCTTACGAATATGGCTTTCGGTGTGTCATGTGAACGGTTCCCACTTTTCTGAGCCATGTCAATTCTTGAAACTTTTGATTTCGGACTGAAGCAAGTGCGCGCGTGATGCGGGCAGCCACCAAGCCGGTATACGGTAATTTTTCGCTGGCCATATGCCTAGTTCAATGCTGCCAAGCCCTGTTTCGAATCCGACTGAACTTGACGTAGCGATGATGGAAGCAATTAGATGTTCCCGCCTGAAAATGGCCTACTAGCATTTGCGTTGCGCGCCGGCCGGCCGCCGCGCCTCGACGGTTCGCGCGAAACGTTCAAGGTCGATGCGCGCCATGTCGGCGGCCACGTGCGCGAAGCGGTCGTCACCGCGGGCGACGGCGGCAGCGCCTGGCGCCTGTTGTCGGACGAGGGCCTGCATCTGAAGGGCACCGACCTCGCGCCGTTTCCGTTCGGATATTTCAATGCGGGCCTGCAGGGCGATCTGATGCGCTGCATTCGCAAAGCTGCAGCGGGACAGGGCGTCGCGCTTGACTCGCTCGAAATCGTACTCGACAACGAGTATTGGTTGACCGGTTCGTTTGCATTGGGTACGGGGCAGGGCCACGCCGAACCGACGCGCATACAGATAGATGTCCGCAGCCGTGCGCCGGCGGACATCATTGCGACGGTCATCGCCGCGGCCGTCGAGGCGTCGCCGGCGCTGGCGTTGTTGCGCACGCCGCTGGTCAACACGTTTGCACTCTACATCAACGGCCGGCGCCGCGCGGTTGCGGACGTTGCAGTGTCGCCGGCCGCCGATGTCGTTGATCCTTTTTTGCGTTATCAGGCGCCGCCGCGTGCAACGGCCGGCGGCGTTGCCGTCATTGAAAAGTTATCGGCGCGCGAAGACGGCGAAATCACCATTGCGCCGTCTGCCACCACCACGCGCATCACGCGCAAGGTCACCGGGCGCGGCCGGCTGGCCGACGCCTCGGGCATGACGGCGATTGAAACCTGGCTGCAGTTGCCGGGCATGAGCCATTTCGCGTTTCGCAGCGATGAGGGCGGCGGCGACCGCGCGCCCTGCGGGCTGGCATTGCTTTCTGCGGGCCTCGCGTTTTGCTACATGACGCAGATTGCGCGGTATATCGAAGCGATGAAACTCGCCGTCGGCGCGGTGCGACTGGTGCAGTTCAGCCCGTTCCGGACGGGCGCCGCCGAAGGGTTCGATACGCATCTGTTTCTCAATGGCGAGGCCGGCGACGATGTGCAGACCAATCTGCTGACCATCGCCGCGCGCACCTGTTATCTGCATGCGACGATGGCGGCGACCCTGCCGCCTGTGGTCAGCATCAAGCACAACGATCGTCCGCTCGCCTGACGTGCCGGCCGCGCTTTTGCACAGGCCATCGACGGCGCTTGCCAATGCAGGCTTGCTCGTGAAAAATCGCCCTCGATAACAGATAAAACATCGGGGAGGGGATATGCGGTCAACCCGGAATGATGCCGCCAAACAACGGCAATACGCGCGCCGCCGCTGGCTGAAACAGGCCGGCGCATTGGCCGGGGCCTCGGCATTGCCGCTGTGGGTGCCGACCGGTCACGCGCAGACGACGCTCAACGCATTGCCGCGGCTGGCGCTGATCATCGGCAACACGAAATACATCGAAGCGCCGCTGAAGAACCCGGCCAACGATGCCAAGGCCATTGCCGGCGAACTGCAAAAGACCCATTTCAAGGTCAACCTGCTCCTCGACGCCGGCCGAGCGCAGATGGCCGAAGCGATCGCTGCATTCAGCGCGGAGCTGGCGAAGACCAAGGGCGTGGGCATGTTCTATTACGCCGGTCACGGCGCGCAGCTGGCCTGGCGCAATTACCTGATCCCGGTCGACGCGGTGATCGAAAAGCTCGAAGACATGCGCGCCAAGACCATCGAATTGAATTCGCTGCTCGAAGGCATGACGAAGGCGAAAAATCCGATGAACATCATCATGCTCGACGCCTGCCGCGACAATCCGTTCGGCACGAAGGTGCCGACCGAGCACAAAGGGCTGTCGCAATTCGACGCGCCGCCCGGCTCGCTGCTGGCGTATGCGACCTCGCCGGGCAATACGGCCGGCGACGGCGAAGGCGCGAACGGCCTCTACACGGAAAACCTCCTGCGCGAGATCCGCGTCCCCGACGCGAAGATCGAGGACGTGTTGAAGCGCGTGCGTCTCGCAGTGCGGCGCAAATCCGAAGGCCAGCAGATTCCCTGGGAGAGCACATCGCTTGAGGACGATTTTTACTTTCTGCCGCCGCAGCACATCAAAAAGCTGTCGGAATCGGAAGTTGAGAAGCTGTTCAATGAGGAACTGGCGATCTGGGAGAAGATCAAGGAAACAAAGGAACCCGGGCCGCTTGAGGATTATCTGCGGAAGTATCCGAGCGGGCAGTTCTCGGAACTGGCGCAGTTCCAGCTCGACCGCGTGCTCAAAGCCAAGGGCGAAAAGGCAATCCAGATTGAAGTGGCCAAGGACAACCCGTTCACGAAGGGCAGCGCGCGCATCGACACGCAGTTCAGGATCGGTGACAGTTACAGTTACCGCGAAATCGATTTGTACACCAAACTCGAATTGCGGAATTTTGTGAATCGCGTTACCGAGATTACCGAGAACCAGATCGTGTTCAACGGGGGCGTTTTGGTGACCGATTTGTTCGGCAATGCGATCAGAACGCCGAACGGATGGAAGTACACCAGTTTTCAGCAATTCATTCAGGAATATGCTGTCGGCAAAAAATGGTCAACGCGTTACAAGGTCGATCAGGGATCGATGCAAAGCGAGGCAGAGCTTGAATTCAAGGTCGTCGCGCGCGAACCCGTCGCCTTGCCGGCAGGCAACTTTGATGCGTTCAGGGTCGAGGGCGAGGGGTGGGCGCGCGGAAACTATCCCGGCACTGTGCTGATCAAGGCTGTTTACTGGATTGCAGCCGGGGTGCGGCGTCCCGTTGCGAATGAAATATTTCGCAAGCATTCCAGCGGCAAGGTGCTTGCCAACGAACGTCAGGAACTGACTGCTTACAAACAGGCCTGAATCGCGGGTGCGCGGGGTAGAATCATCAATCTACCATGGCGATTCCCAGTGACCCGGATGCCGTCATTATCGGCGGCGGCCATAACGGCCTTGTCTGCGCCTGTTATCTCGCCGGCGCCGGCCTCAGGGTGCGCGTGCTCGAGCGCCGCGGCGTGGTCGGCGGCGCGGCGGTCACCGAGGAATTTCATCCGGGCTTTCGCAATTCGACGGCCAGCTACACGGTCAGCCTGCTCAATCCGAAAGTCATTGCCGACCTCAGGCTGCGCGAACACGG
>CAZVDN010000324.1:0-4256 GCA_964625665.1 uncultured Streptomyces sp.
GTTCGACGTTGAATTGCGGCAGCAGCGGCAGCATGGCACCGGCCGTCAGGCCCTGTTTGATCGCGTTTAATGCATTCTTGTGGTACAGCGGCGCGGCCACCAGGATGACGTCGCGCGCCGTGGTCTTGCGCGACCATGCCAGCACCAGCCGGCTCCAGTTCTGCCCATAGTGCGTCAACAGCACGCCTTTCGGTTGTCCCGTCGAGCCGGAGGTGTAGGGCTGAATGGCCACCGTGTCCGGCGCCGGTTCGATGGCGCTGAAATCACCGTGCTCGATAAAGCTTTCAAAACGTTGCTGGTTGCCGCCGTATTCGATCACCGTCGTGCCGGCAGGGCAGAGACGGCGCAGTGCCGGTTCGGTAAAAATCAGCCGCGCGCCGGCGTCCCTGACGATGTAATCGACGGCGTCAGCCGGCAGCTTGATGTTGATCGGCACCGGAACGACGCCGGCGCGCATGCAGCCGAGTACGGTGGCGACAAACTCAATGCGATTGAGCGACAGAATGGCAATGCGATCACCCGCCACAAGGCCCGCGCGCACGAGCCCGCGCGCAACGGCATTGCACAGGCCGTCGAGCTCGCGAAAGCTGACCTCGCGCGGCCGCGCCGCATCGTAGAGATCAACGATGGCGGTGCGGTCGGACTGCGCATGCGCGGCGAACAGCAGGCCGAGATTGCCGGCATGGCCGCGCGCTGCGGGTTCCGCGATGGTCGCTGCGGTCGCGATGTCGTTGCTCAGGGGCAAATCACCACCTTGCCGAAGACCTCGCGGTTTTCGATCAGCTTCAGGCCCTGGCCGGCTTTTTCCAGCGGCAGCACTTCGTCGATCACCGGTTTGATCTTGCCTTCCTGAATCAGGTCCATCAGCGCCTTGAGGTTGTCGTCGTAGAAGCTGTTGGAGCCGATGATCTGGATTTCAAAGCTCCAGACGTAACGCAGGTCTTCCTTGGGATCGAAGCCGGCCGTGGCGCCGCAGACGAGGATCTTGCCGCCGCGCTTGACGCATTTGAGCGACGGCAGCCAGGTGTCGCCGCCGGTGAAGTTGATGACGACATCAACGCCGCCTTCGTAGCTGCGGCGCTGCGGCTTGCCGAATTTTTCGATCGCCCATTTCGAGAAATCGGTGTCCTTGTAATTGACGACGTGATCGGCGCCGAGATCTTTCAGGCGCTGGATCTTGTCCGCGCTGCTGGCGCAGGCGATGACTTCGGCGCCCAGCATCTTGGCCAGCAGCACGCAGCCGGTGCCGACACCGCCGCTGGCACCCAGCACCAGCACCTTGTCGCCGGCCTTGATGGTTTTGTGCGTGATCATCATGCGGTGCGCGGTGCCGTAGGCAACCGGCAGCGAGGCGGCCTGCTCGTAGCTGACGTTGTCGGGCATGCGGATCAACTGGCCGGCAGAGACCAGGCATTTCTCGGCAAGGCCGCCGTGCATCATTTCGCCCATCAGGCCGACCTTCGGATTGAGTGGATTGACCAGCACGCGGTCGCCTTTTTTCCAGCCGTCCACACCGGCACCGACTTCGAGGATTTCGCCGGCAATGTCGAGGCCGATGATCATCGGCATCGGCACTTTGATGCCTGGCATGCCGCGCACGGTGAAGACGTCGTGGTAGTTGAACGAGGTGGCGCCGACGCGGATGATGACGTGGCCATCCTTGACCACGGGATCGGGAAAATCGGTGACGTATTCGAGTTCGTCGATCGTGCCGTGTTTTTTCAATACAACTGCCTTCATGGGGTTCTCCGTTGTGTAATGGGTTGTGACTGCGGTCAGGCGCGGTCGCCTGACAGTGCGAGATTCATCACGCTGCGGCTGGTCATGACTGCCGACAGCACCATGCCGCGGGCGGCCTCGATCTGCTCACGGGTCAGGCGCTCCGCCAGATCGCCGTTGCCGCGAATGAGGGCCTTGAGCAGCGCGCGGTGTTCGGCCTGCATTTCGTGCGAACGGTTGCGCAGGCCGAGGCCCAGATGCAGCAGCCGCGACATCTGGTCATGCAATTGATCGATCATCGACGACAGCCGCGCGTTGCCGGTCGTTTCGGCAATCGCAACGTGGAAAGCCTTGTTGGCGTCGAGAAAGGACGTAATGCTGCGTGCGTCATGCACCTGATAGCCGGCGCCGGCCGCCGCTTCAAGCGCGCGTGCGCGGCGCGCATCGATGTTGCCGGCGGCCATGCGCGCTGCGCGCGGTTCCAGCATCAGGCGTAACTCGAATATGTCCTGAATATCTTTCAGGGTGACCGGGCTGATCAGGTAACCGCGGCGCGGAATCGCGCGCACCAGTCCGTCGTGGGCGAGGCGAATCAGCGCCATGCGCACCGGCGCCTTGCCGAGACGGTAGTTCAGGCATAGCTGCGGTTCGGAAACTTCGGTCCCCGGCGCCAGCACGCAGGTAATCACATCGTGCTTGAGCCGTTCGTAAGCACGGTCGGTGAGCAGGGGCACAGGTGCATTGCTGCTGCGTGATTGGGTTTGGGGCGGAGGATTGGCCACGGTGTTTGTCCGGATGGGCTTGCGATACTATGAGCAGCCCTGTGACATGTCAAACGGGTCAGGCTGCCGCCGCGACGGTTGCAAAACCATAAAGCAGGAGGGGATGAATCGGCCGGGGCGACGCCCGGTGCAACAAGTCATCACCGGCCCGCAAAGGGCCGGCGGATGCAGAAGGCGGGTGAGCTTATTTCAGGAAAATGACCGCGGGGAAGGTGCCGGCAGCCAGCACCAGAACCAGCCACTCCAGATTATTGCGTCTGAGCCAGCCCGTGAAATGCAGAATCAGGATCACAATTGCGACTGCGTAAAAGGCGTAAAACCCCATAATTGCCTCCGTCTGATCCGGCGTTTGCCGCTCAGGATTAACAATGTTTTGAACAGTGATAATAATACATCAGAACCGCCCAAATAAAAAGTTGGGCGGCGGGTGTTTCCATGCGGGTTCAGCGGAATCGGGCCGATTTTCGGGCGATGGTTTACGGTGCCCGCATAGCGTTTATGATCGGTATTTGAGCAACGTGCACACGGGCCATTCATGCTGATTCTGGCGCACCGCGGTTTCCATGCCGGGCAACCGGAAAACACGATGGGCGCTTTCGAGGCCGCGCGGAAGCTCGGCGTCGACGGCATCGAGACCGACGTGCGCCTCAGTGCGGACGGACGCCCGGTCATCATGCATGACAGGGTCACGCCGGCCGGAAGGGCGGTTTCTACCATTACCCACCGCGAAATCGAACAGGATGTCGGGCACGCAGTGCCGGTGCTGGATGAAATACTCGAGGCCTTTCCGTCGATGCTGTGGAACATCGAAATCAAGCATCCAGAGGCGTGGCCGGCGGCCTCGGCGGTGCTGGCGAAATATCAGTTTTCGCGCCGGATCATGGTCAGTTCGTTTCGCCATGATGTGGTTTATCGGTGCGCGGAGGAACTGGAACTCGATTGTGCGCTGCTGATCGCGAACCGGCCGTTGGAGATCGATTCGCTCATGGCGGACTGCAGCGGCAAACCACGCATTCAAAACGTTGTGTGGGACTACAACATCCTCGATGAAAGCATGCTGCGGGCGGTGACGGCCTATGGCTGGAACAACTATGTGTATGGTGCGCTGACGGCCGAGGAGCATGCGCGTTGCGCCGGGCTGGGATTGCACGGGTTGATTACCGATCATCCGAAGCGTGCGGGGGGCGGCGCATGAGTTACATCCTGGCACTCGATCAGGGAACAACCAGCTCACGGGCAATTGTTTTCGACCGCAGCGGCGCAGTCAGCGCGATTGCGCAGAAGGAATTCACGCAGATTTTCCCGCAGCCGGGCTGGGTCGAGCACGATGCCGGGGAAATCTGGGCGACCCAGTCCGGTGTCGTGACCGAGGCGCTCGCGCGCGCCGGCATCACCGCGAAAAACATCGCCGCGATCGGCATCGCCAATCAACGCGAAACGTCCGTGCTGTGGGACCGCGCCAGCGGCGAGCCGGTCTGTAACGCGATCGTATGGCAGGACCGTCGCACTGCGGCGGCCTGCGATGCGTTGAGGGACGCCGGACACGCCGCGCTGTTCGCGCAGCGCACGGGGTTGGTGCTCGATGCGTATTTTTCCGGCACCAAACTGCAATGGATTTTGGACCACGTGCCCGACGCCCGTGCCCAGGCCGCCCACGGTGCGCTGGCCTTTGGCACGGTGGACAGTTGGCTGCTGTGGCAACTAACAGGCGGGCGGGTGCACGCCACCGATGTGAGCAATGCGGCGCGCACCATG
>CAZVDN010000325.1:0-4238 GCA_964625665.1 uncultured Streptomyces sp.
TGCGCGATCCCGGGCGGCAGGTCAACGCGGATTTTTTCGCCGGTAAACCGGTGCATGCGATCGCCGCGATCGGCAATCCGCAGCGATTTTTTCTGCAGCTCGAAGCGCTCGGCATCCCGCACCAGCCCCATGGATTTCCCGACCACCATCGATATCAGGCCGCCGAAATCGATTTCGGCGGTCACCCGGCAGTCATCATGACCGCCAAGGACGCGGTAAAATGCGAGCGCTTTGCACTTGAAAACCATTGGGTGCACCAGGTCAATGCCGTCATCGATGGCAACCTGACAGAACAAATCATCCGCCAACTGGGGAGAACGCATTAGATGGACGCCAAACTGCTCGATATTCTGGTGTGCCCGATCTGCAAGGGGCCGCTGGTTTATGCCAAGCCGAAACAGGAATTGGTCTGCAAACCCGACCGACTCGCGTTTCCGGTAAAAGACGGCATTCCGGTCATGATCGAAGATGAGGCACGCAAGCTCGCGCCGGAAGAAGAAGTGTGAAGAAGCAGGATTGTGGATCGTGGATCGCGTGAAACGCTTCACTGCCTGATCGGCGTTGCGGTCAGTCCTGAACGTCCGTCCCTGCTCTGCATTCTTCGCCCCTTGATCTTCAATCCCCGGTCCTCAACCCTGCATGCCTGATTTCATCGTCGTCATACCGGCGCGCTTCGCGTCAACCCGGCTGCCCGGCAAGCCCCTGCTCGACATTGCCGGCAAACCGATGGTGGCCCACGTTGCCGACCGCGCGCGCCAAAGCGGTGCGGCAGAAGTCATCATCGCCACCGATCACGCAGACATCCTCAGCGCCGCCAAAGCCCACGGCCATACCGCCGTAATGACACGCGCCGACCATGCATCAGGCACGGACCGTCTTGCCGAGGTCGCGTCCCTGAAAAACCTCGACGGCGACGCGATCGTGGTCAACGTGCAGGGGGACGAACCGCTGATTCCGCCGGAACTGATCGGCGGTGTTGCGCGTCAGCTTGCGGCGCACAAAGATGCCGCCATCGCGACGGCCTGCTGCCCGCTTACCGATGCAGCACAAATGGCCAACCCCAACGTGGTGAAAGTCGTCTGCGACAAGGCGGGTTACGCCCTGTATTTCAGCCGCGCGCCCATTCCCTTTGCGCGCGACGCATTTGCCAATGGCATAACCGCTCTGCCAGGCGGACTGCCGGCCTTCCGCCACATCGGCATTTACGCCTATCGGGCGCGCTTCCTGTCCGAATACGCAAAACTCGCCCCGGCGGCCGTCGAACAGGCCGAAGCGCTCGAACAATTGCGCGCGCTGTGGCACGGCTACCGTATAAGCGTAATGGTCACCCGGGAGGCGCCGCATGCCGGCGTCGATACCGCCGCCGATCTCGAGCACGTCCGGCAATTGCTTACGGGCCGCTGAATACCCCTGCGTATAACGGGGTATAATGGCCTCCTCTTTACGCGTCGCAGTGACCCCATCATGATGCGCATCATTCTTCTCGGCATGCCCGGGGCCGGCAAAGGCACCCAGGCCCGTTTCCTCACCGAACGTTACAAAGTCCCGCAGATTTCGACCGGCGATATGTTGCGCGCCGAAGTCAAAGCCGGCACGCCGCTGGGGCTGGAAGCCAAGAAATTCATGGACGCAGGCGCGCTGGTCCCGGACAGCGTCGTCATTAAAATGGCCGAAGCGCGTGTGCGTCAGGCGGACTGCGCGAACGGCTTCATCGTCGACGGGTTCCCGCGCACCATCGCACAGGCCGAAGCCCTGAAGGCGGCCGGCGTCGGCATCGATTTTGTCATCGACATCGAAACCGCCGATGAGGAAATTCTCCGCCGTATGAGCGGTCGCCGCGTCCACCCCGCTTCCGGGCGCACCTACCACATCGAATTCAACCCGCCCAAGGTTGCCGGCAAGGACGATGTAACCGGCGAACCGCTGGTACAGCGCCCGGATGACCAGGAAGAGACCGTGCGCAAGCGCATCGAGACCTATCATGCGCAGACCAAGCCGCTGGTCGATTTTTACCGCAATCAGAGCGGTCCCGGCGCGGCCCGTTACTGCCGCGTCAACGGCGTCGGCGCGGTCGAATCCATCCGCGACACCATCTTCGCAGCGCTCGGCTAGCCCGGAAGGGGGCGAATGCCCCCGATTCACCGTTGGCATGCGAAAAACGCCACTTCTGCGGTAAAATGCCGCGTTTGGCCGTTTCCACGACACCATTTACCTGCCAGCATGCCAGTTAAAAACGCTTTTTATGCGCAATCCGGCGGCGTGACCGCCGTCATCAATGCGACCGCCTGCGGCCTCATCGAGACCGCACGTAAACACAAAACCCGCATCGGCAAGGTCTACGCGGGCCGCGACGGCATCATTGGCGCGCTGACCGAAGACCTTATTGATACGTCGAAGGAATCGGCCGCCGCCATCCGCGCGCTGCGCCATACGCCCTCCGGCGCCTTCGGCTCCTGCCGCTACAAGCTCAAGGGCCTCGAAGAAAACCGCGCCCAGTATGAACGCCTGATCGAGGTCTTCAAGGCGCACAACATCGGCTACTTCTTCTATAACGGCGGCAACGATTCGGCGGATACCGCCTACAAGGTGTCGCAGATTTCGGAAAAACTCGGCTACCCGGTGACCTGCGTCGGCGTGCCGAAGACCGTTGATAACGATCTCGCCGTAACCGACTGCTGCCCAGGGTTCGGCTCGGTCGCGAAGTATGTCGCCACCAGCATCCGCGAAGCCGGCTTCGATGTAGCCTCGATGGCACGCACCTCAACCAAGGTGTTTGTGCTCGAAGTCATGGGGCGCCATGCCGGCTGGATTACCGCCGCCTGCGGCCTAGCCGCCGAGCAGGCCGGAGATGCGCCGCAGATTATGCTGTTTCCCGAAATGACGTTCGACCAGGATAAATTCCTCGCCCGCGTCGATGCCGTGGTCAAAAAATACGGCTATTGCGCGATCGGCGTTTCGGAAGGCATTCGCGGCGCCGACGGCAAGTTCCTGTCGGAATCGGGGCTCAAGGACGCCTTCGGCCACGCCCAGCTGGGCGGTGTCGCGCCGCAGATCGCCAATCTGGTCAAAGACAAACTCGGCTACAAATACCATTGGGCGGTGGCTGACTACCTGCAGCGCGCCGCGCGCCATATCGCGTCGAAGACCGACGTCGAGCAGGCCTATGCCGTCGGCAAAGCGGCCGTTGAACTGGCCATCAAGGGCCGCAATGCCGTGATGCCGGTGATCGTGCGCAAATCGAACAAGCCCTACAAGTGGACCATCGAATCCGCCGACCTGAAGGACATCGCGAACAAGGAAAAAATGATGCCGCGCGATTTCATCACGGCCGACGGCTTTCATATCACCGACAAGTGCCGTCAGTACCTGGCACCGTTGATCGCCGGCGAGGACTATCCGCCCTACAAGAACGGCTTGCCGTCCTACGTCAAATTAAAGAACGTTGCAGTGAAGAAAAAGCTCGCAGCAGGTTTCAAGGTTTAGAAGGCTAACAAGGCCCGATGCAATGGGCCGATAACTACTACGGGAGAGAGCAGGAATGAGTGCATCAAACGGATTGATCCTCGCGCTGGTCTGCGCGGCGATCGGGATTTTCTTCGGCATTATCTGGGCGCTGTGGATCAACAAACAGCCCACCGGCAATGACCGTATGCGTGAAATCGCGGCCGCCATTCAGCAAGGCGCGACCGCATATCTCAACCGCCAGTACACCACCATTTCCGTTGTCGGCGCGATTCTTTTCGTGCTGATCGGCATTTTCCTGCACTGGCCCACCGCCATCGGCTTTGCCATCGGTGCTGTCCTTTCGGGCCTCGCCGGCTACGTCGGCATGAACGTGTCCGTGCGCGCAAACGTGCGCACCGCGGAAGCCGCGCGCACCGGCCTGAACGAAGCGCTCGCCGTGGCCTTCCGCGGCGGCGCAATCACCGGCCTGCTGGTGGTCGGCCTCGGTCTGCTCGGTGTCGCCGGTTTCTTCTGGTTCCTGATCGCCAATGCGACACCGAATGCTTCGATCAGTGACATCGCCCACCCGCTGGTCGGCCTGGCCTTCGGCGGCTCGCTGATTTCGATCTTCGCCCGTCTTGGCGGCGGCATTTTCACCAAGGGTGCTGACGTCGGCGCCGACCTCGTCGGCAAGGTCGAAGCGGGAATTCCGGAAGACGATCCGCGCAATCCGGCGGTGATCGCCGACAACGTCGGTGACAACGTCGGCGACTGCGCCGGCATGGCCGCCGACC
>CAZVDN010000326.1:0-4218 GCA_964625665.1 uncultured Streptomyces sp.
GATACAAATGTTAAAGCAGTGACCGGAGCGCAACAGGGTGCTCCGGAGGTCGATGCGCAGGCCCTGCGGGATTCCATATCGCGTCATCTGATCTACACCGTCGGCAAGGACGCCTTTGCCGCGTCCAAACGCGACTGGCTGTTTGCACTGTCGACGGCGGTGCGCGATTTGCTGATCGAGCGCTGGATGGACACGACGCGCCGCACCTATCAGCAGGACGCCAAGCGGATTTATTACCTGTCGATGGAATTTCTGCCCGGACGCACGCTGTCCAATGCGCTGATTGCGCTTGGTCTGCACGGCACCTGCGGTGAGGCGTTGCGCGGGCTCGGCGTCGATCTCGATGAACTCGATGCGCTCGAACCGGACCCGGCGCTCGGCAACGGCGGCCTCGGGCGCCTCGCGGCCTGTTTCCTCGATTCGATGGCGACCATCGGCCTGCCGGGTTTCGGCTACGGCATTCGCTATGAATACGGCATGTTCGCGCAACGCATCAAGGACGGGCGGCAGGTCGAGTTTCCGGACCACTGGCTGGTTTCGGGAAATCCCTGGGAGTTCGTGCGGCCGGAAGTCAAATACACGGTGCAGTTCGGCGGCCGCGTCGAATACCGCGACCGCGTGGCGCACTGGATCGACAGCGAAGACGTGTTCGCGATGGCCTACGACACCATCGTGCCCGGTTGCGATAACCGCGTGGTCAACACGCTGCGCCTGTGGTCGGCGGTATCGACCGAGGAGATTGATCTCTCGCATTTCAATCAGGGCAATTACACCGCGGCGATCGAGCGCAAGAACTATTCGGAAAACGTTTCGCGCGTGCTCTACCCGGACGACAGCACCGAACGCGGCCGCGAGTTGCGACTGCGCCAGGAATATTTTTTCGTCAGCGCCTCGCTGCAGGACCTGTTGCGGCGTTATTTCAAGGTGCATTCGGGCGTCGAACTGCTGGCGGAAAAAATCTCCATCCATCTGAACGACACGCATCCGGCGATTGCCGTGCCGGAGCTGATGCGCCTGCTGACCGACATCCACCATATTCCGTGGAGCCTGGCTTGGCGCCTCTGCACGAAGATCTTCTCCTACACCAACCATACTCTGATGCCGGAAGCGCTCGAAACCTGGCCGGTGGGCATGCTCGAGCGTGTGCTGCCGCGCCACATGAAGATCATCTATGACATCAACGAGATGTTCCTCGACAAGGTGCGCTTCAGCAATCCGGACGACGACGAACTGATCAAGCGCGTCTCGCTGATCGATGAAGGCCACGGCCGCCGCGTGCGCATGGCCCACCTGTCGGTGGTGGCCAGCCACAAGGTCAACGGCGTGTCGAAACTGCATTCGCAACTGCTGCAGGACACGGTGTTTGCGGATTTCAACCGGCTGATGCCGGGCCGCTTCGTTAACTGCACCAACGGCATCACGCCGCGGCGCTGGCTGGCACTGGCGAATCCGGGGCTGTCATCGCTGATCGACCGCCATATCGGGCCGCACTGGCGCACACAGCTTCAGAAGCTTGGGGAACTGATGCCGCTGGCGAGCAATGCGGATTTCATCGCCGAGTTCCAGGGCGTGAAGATCGCCAACAAGCACCGGCTGGCGCGGCACATCAAAAAAGTCGCCGGCATCGAAATCAATCCGGATTCGCTGTTCGATGTGCAGATCAAGCGCATTCACGAATACAAGCGTCAGCTGCTCAACGTGCTGCACGTGATCACGCGTTACCAGCGCATCCTCGCCGAGCCTTCGCGCAACTGGGTGCCGCGCACGGTGATTTTCGGCGGCAAATCGGCCTCGGCCTATTTCATGGCCAAGCTCATCATCAAGCTGATCAACGATGTGGCGGCCGTGATCAATGCCGACGAACGCGTCGGCGGGCGCCTCAAGGTCGCCTTCGTGCCGAACTACGGCGTCTCGGTGGCGAGCCTGATCATTCCGGCGGCGGAGTTGTCGGAACAGATTTCAACGGCCGGCACCGAGGCCTCGGGCACCGGCAACATGAAGCTCGCGCTGAACGGCGCATTGACCATCGGCACCGAAGACGGCGCCAATATCGAAATCCGCGATGCGGTTGGCGCTGATAACATTTTTATTTTCGGCATGCTCACCGATGAAGTGCGCCAGTTGCGCGAGCGCGGCTATCAACCGCGCGAATACTACGAAGCCAATGCGGAACTGAAGGCGGTCATCGACGCCATCGCTTCCGGGGTGTTTTCGCCGGACCAGCCCGACCGCTTCATGCCCATCGTGCAGGGCCTGCTCGATCATGGCGATCACTATTGCCTGCTCGCCGATTACGCGCAATACGTGGCGGCGCAGGAGCGCGTCGATGCGCTCTACGCCGATGCCGATGCCTGGACGGCCACGGCTATTCGCAACGTCGCGGCGATGGGCCCGTTCTCGAGCGACCGCACCATCCGCGAATACGCGGAAAACATCTGGGGTGTGCGATCGCTCGATCTCTGAGCGGCAGAGCGCTCATGCTGAGCAACCACGACATCGAGTCACTGGTGGCGGCGCAGCATGGCGATCCCTTCGCGGTGCTCGGCATGCACGAGCACGCCGGCGGTGTCTGGGTGCGCGCGCTGCAGCCGGGCGCCGACCAGGTCGAAGTGATCGATGCGTCCAGCGGCCGTGTGGTGGCCAATCTCAAGCGCGTGCATGCCGACGGCCTCTTCGGCGGTCGTATTCCGCGCCGGCGCAAACGCTTTGCCTACCGCCTGCGTCTGGCGCACGGCGCTGCGCTGCGCGAGATCGACGATCCCTATCGCTTTCCGCCGGTGCTCGGCGATACCGATCTCTGGTTGCTGGCCGAGGGCCGCCACCAGCGGCTCTATGAAAAACTGGGGGCGCATGCCGCAGTGATCGACGGTGTGGCCGGATTTTCATTTGCGGTGTGGGCGCCGAACGCCAGCCGCGTTGCCATCGTCGGTGATTTCAATCAGTGGGACGGGCGTATGCATCCGCTGCGGCTGCGGCGCGAATGCGGCGTCTGGGAAATCTTTCTGCCCGGCCTGCGCGCCGGCGCCTGCTACAAATATGAGATCAAGGACGCCGGCGGCGCATTGCTGCCGCTGAAGGCCGACCCGTTCGCGTTTGCCACCGAACATCGGCCGGCGACGGCCTCGGTGGTTGCCGCGCCGCCGGCGGTGGAGCAGGGCGCGGTGCCGCCCAAGGCGGCGCGTCATCAACCGGTTTCGATTTACGAAGTGCATACGGCGTCGTGGCGGCGCGGCGAACACGGCCGTCTCTTGACCTGGAGCGAACTGGCCGACCGCTTGTTGCCCTATGTGCAGGAACTCGGCTTCACCCACGTCGAATTTCTGCCGGTGATGGAACATCCGTTCG
Source organism: uncultured Streptomyces sp. (assembly GCA_964625665.1). Taxonomy (GTDB): domain Bacteria; phylum Pseudomonadota; class Gammaproteobacteria; order Burkholderiales; family SG8-41; genus PALSA-1004. The sequence continues at coordinate 3,346 of CAZVDN010000326.1, forward strand.
ACGGGTCCTGGGGCTATCAGACCACCGGCCTCTACGCGCCGACGGCGCGCCATGGTTCGCCGGCGGAATTTGCCGTGCTGGTGCAGCGCTTTCATGCCGCCGGCATCGCTGTGCTGCTCGACTGGGTGCCCGGCCATTTTCCGGCCGATGCGCATGCGCTGGCGCGTTTCGACGGCTCCTGTCTGTATGAGCACGCCGATCCGCGGCAGGGCCTGCACCCGGACTGGAATACGCTGATCTACAACTACAGTCGGCACGAGGTGCGTAATTTTCTGTCCGCCAACGCGCTGTTCTGGATCGAGCGCTACGGCGTGGCCGGTTTGCGCGTCGATGCCGTGGCCTCGATGCTTTATCTCGACTACAGCCGCGCCGCCGGCGAATGGATCCCGAACGCGCACGGCGGGCGGGAGAACCTCGACGCGGTCGCTTTCATCCGCGAAACCAACGAACTCGTCGGCAGCGGTCATCCGGAGGCGGTGGTAATTGCGGAGGAATCCACGGCGTGGCCGGCGGTTTCGCGGCCGACCAGCGAAGGCGGACTCGGCTTCCATTACAAATGGAACATGGGCTGGATGCACGACACGCTGCAGTACATGCAGCATGATCCGGTGCACCGCCGTTTTCACCATGACGCGCTGACCTTCGGCCTGATGTATGCCTTCAGCGAAAATTTCATTCTGCCGCTGTCGCACGACGAGGTCGTGCACGGCAAGGGTTCGCTGTTGTCGAAAATGCCCGGTGACCGCTGGCAGCAGTTTGCCAACCTGCGGCTCTACTACGCGTTCATGTGGGCGCATCCGGGCAAGAAGCTGCTGTTCATGGGCGGTGAAATCGCGCAGCAGGCCGAATGGAACCACGACAGCGAACTCGACT
>CAZVDN010000327.1:0-282 GCA_964625665.1 uncultured Streptomyces sp.
CCGATGCTCTTGGGGTCGATCTTGACCAGCTCGGCCAGCGGGTCCTGCAGCCGCCGCGCGATCGACACCGCGCCGCGCAAACTGACGTCGAGTTCCGGAAATTCAGCAGCGGCAAAGGCTGACGCCGAATAGACTGACGCCCCTGCCTCGCTGACGACGATTTTGGCGATCCTGCGTTCCGGCGCCAGCGCGGCCAACCGTTTGATGAGATCGGCCGCCAGTTTGTACGTGTCCCGGCTGCCAGTGCCGTCGCCAATCGAAATCAATTCGACGTTGTGCTGC
>CAZVDN010000327.1:292-4182 GCA_964625665.1 uncultured Streptomyces sp.
GGAAGCGAGGCTCATAAAACGGGTCTCATCACAATCAATTCAACACCGTGCTGCAACGACAGTTTCGCCAGCGTCGCCAGCGAACCGTCCCAGTCATTGCGCGGCGCGTGCGGATAAATGGTGGCGGTATCGAGCAGTTTTCCGGTGGCATCGACCACCGCCACCTTGCAGCCGGTGCGAAGTCCCGGATCAAGTCCGAGCACGGCCTTGGGGCCCGCCGGTGCGGCCAGCAGCAGATCATGCAGATTGCGGCCGAAAATCTTGATCGCTTCAGCTTCCGCTGCTTCGCGCAGCTGGATCATCAGTTCGCTGCTGATATGCATCTGCGCCTTGACCTTCCATGTCCAGTGACAGACGCTCTGCAGCCATTTGTCAGCGGCACGGCCACGGTCTTCGAGGCCGAAGTGCTGGGCGATCATCGCCACGCAGGGATGCGGCACGGCGGCTTCGAGCTCTTCACCGAGCCCGAGTTGCACCGACAATACGCCGAGCGCGCGGCCGCGGAACAGCGCCAGCGCGCGGTGCGACGGGATGCTGCGAATCGGCTCCGAATAAGCGTAATAGTCGCGGAATTTTTCTTCTTCGGCGCTTTCCTTGTCCTTGACCACGGTCGACGACAGGATGCCCTCGTTCTGCAATCGCGTGCGCAGCTTGGCCAGCAGTTCGGCCGTCTCGGCAAAACGCTCGGCGAGAATGTCGCGCGCGCCGTCGAGTGCCGCCTTGGCATCAGCGATATTGATCGCCTCGACGCCTTCGCTCGCCGGCACGACCTTGATGTACTTCGCGCCTTCGGCCTGCGGATCGAGCGTCGGGTCGGCAAGCAGCGCATTGGCCAGCGGCTCAAGACCGGCTTCGATGGCGATCTGCGCCTTGGTGCGGCGTTTCGGTTTGTAGGGCAGATAAAGGTCTTCGAGCGCCTGCTTGGTGGCGGCCGCATCGAGCTGGGCGCGCAGTGCGTCAGTCAGTTTGCCCTGCTCGTCGATCGAAGCGATGATGGCGGCGCGGCGGTCTTCGAGTTCGCGCAGATAGATCAGGCGCTCTTCGAGCGTGCGCAGCTGCGTGTCATCGAGATTGCCCGTGACTTCCTTGCGATAGCGGGCGATGAACGGCACGGTATCGCCGTCATCGAGCAGCCCCACGGCGGCTGCGACCTGTTTTGCATTGACACCAAGTTCTGTTGCGATGTTCTGGACGATCTTGGCCTGCGCGGCCGGCGTTACATTGACACTCATGCTTTTTCTTTTTCTCCACCCAGCGCCTTGACCAGATCACCCAGCATTTGCGCCAGTTCGCCGGTCATCAGCGCAAAATCAATTTCAAATTGCTCTTTCTCGTCCTGCACCGCCCCATCGGATTCGCGACGCAGGATGTCGAGGAAGGTCACGCGTTTGATGTGATATTGCTCGGTCAGCACGAACGAAATGCGGTCGTTCCAGGTCAGGCCGAGACGCACCACGGTCTTGCCGGTTGAAATGTGATCGCGGATTTCCTTGCCGCCGAGATTGTGATGCGAATAACGCACCGTGGCCTTGCTGGCATCGGCCGCGCGCAGTTCGAGATCCTGGTCGATGGTGAAGCCGAGGGGCGCATCGCCCTTGATCAGCCATTCGGCCATCGCCGAGGCCGGCGAGCGTTCGGTTTCGAGCCGCAGCGCCTGACAGGAGTCATCGGCGCGGCGCAGGTTTTCCATGAACTCTTCGGCACGCGGGTCGCCCGCGGCATCGACCACCAACCAGCGGTTGATGCCGTCGATCCAGCAATGCGTCAGGCGACGGCGCGCCAGTGCGCGCGGCATGAATTCGTTGGTCACTTCCTCGCGGATGTCGCGCATCTGCTTGCGCCCGACCGGATGCGCCTGCGATTTGGCGATTTTCTCCGCGCGGTCGAGCGCTTCCTGGCGGATGATCGAGGCCGGCAGCAGCTTCTCTTCCATGCCCAGCGCCAGCAGCCAGTGCCGGTTCTGGTTGTAGAGGTACTGCCCTTCCTCGAAGGGACAAATCCAGCCGCGGCTTTCCATCTGAAAGCCGCCGCAGGGTTGCAGCGGGGATTTGGCGAGCTTGCGCTCGAGGTCTTCCGCTTCAACAGCCCAGTGCGCGGGCAGGCGGTAGACGATGAGGTTCTTGATCCACATGGCGGCGAAAAAACGTCGGATTATACGGGCTGCAGCGGCCGCGGAACAGCGCCGCAGCGGTGACGTTTTCGCCGCTTGCGCGTATCAGCGATCCGTGCCGAAAACCCTCACGTCGTAGAGCATGAGATCGCGCTCGCACTGCGCATCGGGGATCGGTTCCACGCCGTGAAACGAGCGCTCGTCCTTGAAAAACGCAAACAGCGAATTGCGTTTGTAAGGCATGGTGGTGATTTTTTTGAAACGGCTGAACGGATAATGCGGGCCGCCGCGGCAGCGGAAATCATTGTCGTGGGGCCAGTAAATCGAGGTGCCCAGATGTTTACGGCTGTCGTCTTCCGGACAGTAAAACAGCATGGTGACCAGACGGTGTGGTGCATCGGTATGCGGCCCGATGCTGTAGTTGGTCAGATCGCGCACCGCCAGCACATCGGCGCCGTAGGTGCAGGTCGCGATGTCGTTGCCAAGGCGCTCCATGACCTCGGGCTCGAATTTTTCAATCATCGCCATGCAGAAATCATGGCCCGCAAACCACTGGGCGAAACTCTCCCAGAACGGCCGCCGTTCGGGCGTCAGCGTGGCGATGCCTTCGGGCGACACCGGTATGACAAAACGCTCTGGATAAGCACCGGGCGAAACCCGCCCGGTCGCCGCCAGCGGCACAAAGGCCGAACTGTCGGGCCAGTTGCGGCGCAACTCGCGGTAGAAGTCTTCAGGAAACACATTCTCGACGTAAATGTGCGGGTACGGATAGTTCCGCAACGGCGCATTGAAAATCTGATAGAGAACGTGGTCTTCGACGGAATTGGCCATGGCGTCTGCGCGGCGGTTTAAAAGGCCGCGTCAGACTACGCCAGTGGCATGCCGGCAATTTGCGCTGGATCAAAGCGCGCGCACATCCGGCGCGCGACCGTTTTACCGCTTGGCCGGAATCACGGGCAGCAGCAGATAAGACTCCTTGTCGCCGCCCGAATAGATCGTGTTGGTGCCCGTGTTGTAGTCGGCGTGATAGTGCATATAGGACTGGCTGCCGACCCCGTCGCGCGGTTGCACATCCAGACGCAGTCGGTGGCCCTTCTTGAACACCATCGAGGTCGGCCAGATTTCGACCTGCACCTCGACGATTTCGCCGGGCTTGAGAAACAGGCGGCGTTTGTGTTTGTGATACGGCCGGTACGGCAGCGAGAGCGCCGGATCGAGTTCGCGGTGCGAAACGCGCAGCCAGCCCTTGGCCACCGGCACCGGTGTGCCCTGCTGGCCGGTCTCCATGATTTCATTGCCGTCGGCATCGAAGTGCCGCAACGTGAGGAAGAGATCCATGTCCTCGCTGCTGCTCGACACCCAGAGGTTGGCGGCCAGCGGGCCGGTGACTTCCATGTCTTCAGGCATCGGCGGTGTAACCAACGCAACGCCCATGCCGGGTTTGATACCGCCACCCATCACCTGCGCCGAGGCTGCGGAGGTCGATCCCATTGAGCCGAGCCCGGTCGCGGCATAGGTGCATTCGCCGGTCTTCGCCGGATTGCTCTTGACCAGCGTGCCGCTCAGCGGCACGTCATTGACCGAGGGCTGCGCCAGATCGAAATAGAGTTTCGTCCACTGCGTGCGCGCCAGCGGCCATTCGTTCTCAAAACGCCACTCGACCTTGTCGTTGCCGTGGCGGATGGCGAGTTTCACCGGCGGCTCGTCCATCACGCCGTTTTTGATGCCCTTCAGCCAGTAATCGAAAAAGCGGATTTGGTCCTGCCGCCCTTCTGCGGAA
>CAZVDN010000328.1:0-4114 GCA_964625665.1 uncultured Streptomyces sp.
GCTTGTCCTTGAGTTCACCGCTTTTGGTGATGACCTCGGCGACCGTGCGCGCATTGGCGCCCGCGGCCTTCGGCACTTTGGCATCTGCAACCTCCGCCGCCTTCGACGTGTTCACGCCCGCGTGCGGATTGGCGGCCGCACCACCGCCGGCGGCATGCGGATTCGCATTGACCGGCGCGGCGCCCTGCAGATTACCGAGCAGAATCACCGGAAACGTGCGGTTCAGCGATTTGCTTTTGAAATCCTTCATGACCATCACGTTCTCGACCGTGACCTCGGCGCCCTTGTTGACCGCAGCCTTGGTCACAGACGCCCAGAACTCGCCCTCTTTCGTTTTCAGGCGCAGATAGGTAAAGCCGTTGGCATCGATCGTTTCGAGCACTTCGCCTTTGACCGTATCGCCTGCGGGCACCGCGTTTTCAGCTGCCCCTGCCGACAGCGCAACCGCCAGCATGAGGGCAGCAACCAGAATTTTCATGACCAGTACACTCCTTCGAAATGAGTGCGCAGCATAGCAGGGGCGCCCCACCCGATTTTGATCTACCTCAAGATTCGGCGCCGCGCCGGATATGCAATAATCGCTGCCGAACCCTTATTCATCGACGGCTGCACAACAGTCGCACCGGGGCCGCGTTCCGCCATCCACGAGAGGAGAAACCATGACCACACGCAGAAAATTCATGCAGGACGCCGCCGCCACCGCCGGCGTCATTTTCACCGGTTGCAGCCTGCTCGACGCCGCCCCGGCGCGCGCCCAGGCCAAAACCAAATCGCGCCTGCCGGTGCTGGTCAAGGGCACCCGCGTCAAAACCATCGATGTGCACGCCCACTGTCTGATCGCCGAAGCCCTTGCGCTGCTGCCGGCCGAAGAAGCCAAAGGCATCTATCCCCAGGTGAAGGGTTCAAAGGAATTCGACATCGTGCTCGACGAACGCCTCGCCGGGATGGACGCGCAGGGCGTGGACATGCAGGTGCTCAGCATCAACCCGTGGTGGTACCGCAAAGAGCGCGAACTGGTTGAAAAAGTCATCGCCGTGCAGAACGAAAAGCTCGCCGAGCTGTGCGCAAAAAAACCGGACCGCCTCGCCGCCTTCGCGTCGCTCGCGCTGCAGTTTCCGGATCTCGCCGTGCAGCAGCTCGAAACCGCCGTGAAGAAATACGGCCTCAAAGGGGCCGCGATCGGCGGCAGTGTCGCCGGCGTCGATTTTTCTGAAGCCAAGTTCCACCCGATCTGGGCCAAGGCTGAAGAACTGAACGTCACGCTGTTCATCCACCCGCAAAGCACGCCGCAACTGGCCAGCCGCTTCAAGGGCAACGGCTGGCTGTCGAACGTCATCGGCAATCCGCTCGACACCACCATCGCGCTGCAACACCTGATTTTCGAAGGCGTGCTCGACAAATATCCGAAGCTGAAAGTCTGCTCGGCGCACGGCGGCGGCTACCTCGGCTCCTATGCGCCGCGCTCCGACCACGGTTGCTTCATCTCGCCGCAGAACTGCGATCCGAACATCGTGCTGAAGAAAAAGCCGACCGAATACCTCAACCAGATGTATTTCGATTCGCTGGTCTTTACGCCCGAAGCACTGCGCCACCTTGTTGCCCAGGTCGGCGCCAGTCAAGTCATGATCGGCACCGACCATCCGATCCCGTGGAACGAGCATCCGGTTGACCACATCATGGCCACCGACTCGCTGACCGATGCGCAGAAGATCGCCATTCTCGGCGGCAATGCGGCGAAGATGCTGGGCATGAAGAGCTGAAACAACCAACAGCTTCAACAGTAAGGCCTCTCCCCTCCAAGGGAAGAGACAGTGAGGGCATGGGGGCAGCGTGATCACCCATTACCATCCTGTCCTTCCCCTTGCGGGGGAAGGTGAAAAACGCGGCGCGATCACCTGCCTCGCGCCACGCAAAATCCGAACAACTTGTTTGAATCACCTGACAGAGCAAAAAAATGAACGCAATGAAAAGCGAAACCCGTGACGGCATGCACATTGACTGGGATGCTCCGATCAAAATGGACGACGGCGTGGTGCTGCGCGCCGACGTCTTCCGTCCGCTCGGCGACGGCAAATATCCGGTCATCATGACCTACGGGCCCTACGCCAAGGGCCTCGATTTCGAAGAGGGCTATAAAAGCCAGTGGACGCGCCTGATCAAGGCCGTGCCCGACACGCTCAAGGGTTCTTCGAACAAATACCAGAACTGGGAACTCGTCGATCCGGAAAAATGGGTGCCGGACGGTTACGTCATCGTGCGCGTCGATTCGCGCGGCGCCGGCCGCTCGCCCGGCGTGATCGATGTCTGGTCGGCACGCGAAGCGCGCGACTTTTACGATTGCATCGAATGGGCCGGCACGCAGGCGTGGAGCAACGGCAAGGTCGGCCTCAACGGCATTTCCTACTATGCGATGAACCAGTGGCAGGTCGCCGCGCTGCAGCCGCCGCATCTGACCGCCATGTGCATCTGGGAAGGCTCGTCCGACTATTACCGCGAACTCTGCCGCCACGGCGGCATCCTCTGCGATTTTCTCGGCGACTGGTTCAACCGCCAGGTGCTCACCGTGCAGAACGGCGTCGGCGACAAGGGCGCGCGCAGCAAGGTCACCGGTGACACTATTGCCGGCCCCGAAACGCTCACGCCCGAGCAGCTGAAGAAAAACCGCGCCGACGTTGACGGCGAAGCGCTGCGCCGTCCGCTGATCGACGACTACTACCGCGCGCGCATGCCCGACTTCTCGAAAATCAAGACGCCCCTGCTCTCCGCCGGCAACTGGGGCGGCCAGGGCCTGCATCCGCGCGGCAACTTCGAAGGTTATCTGCGCGCCGCCTCCCCGCAGAAATGGCTGGAAGTGCACGGCGACACGCACTTCACGCACTTCTACAGCAATTACGGCGCCGGCCTGCAAAAGCAGTTCTTCGCGCACTTCCTCAAGGGCGAAAAAAGCGGCTGGGAAAAACAGCCGAAGGTGTCACTCAACGTGCGCTGGCCCGGCGAAAAATTCGTGCTGCGCGCTGAAAACGAGTGGCCGCTCGCGCGCACGCAGTGGACGCCCTACTACCTGCAGCCTGCCGACAAGGGCCTCGCCACCAGCGCGCCCGCAGGCGACACCACGCTCGCCTACGAAACCACCGGTGAGGGCTACACCTTCTCGACGCCGCCTGTCGCAAACGACATCGAGATCACCGGCCCGGTCGCGGCCAAGCTCTGGCTCTCGTCCGACACCACCGACGCCGACGTCTTCATCGCCCTGCGCGTCTACGATCCGGCCGGCAAGGAAGTGGTGTTCATCGGCTCGAACGACCCGCGCACCCCGGTGGGCCTCGGCTGGTTGCGCGCCTCGCAGCGCAAGCTCGACGCCAAAGAAACCAAACCCTATCGTCCGCTGCACACCCACGACGAGCACCAGCCGCTCACGCCCAACGTGCCGGTCGAACTCGACATCGAAATCTGGCCGACCTCCATCGTCGTGCCCAAGGGCCATCGCATCGCCTTCACCGTGCGCGGCCGCGATTATGAATTCGACGGCACCGACGCCGGCGTCGCGCATGCGCCCTATCCGATGAAAGGCGTCGGCCCGTTCACGCACACCCACCCGGAAGACCGGCCGGCGAAAATCTTCGGCGGCAAAAACACGCTGCACTTCGCCGCCGGAAAAATGCCTTTTGTGCTGTTGCCGGTGATTCCCGGGAAGTAATTGCCTTGGCTCCCTCTCCCATTGCGGGAGAGGGAGAGGGATGGATTTTCGACAATCGCGTTGTTTACTGATTCCGTCTCCTATTGGCCGGGGGTAGCCCGGCGGCTACTTACTTTCTCTTGGGCGGCCAAGAGAAAGTAAGCAAAGAGAAGGCCGCCCTGGTGAGACGCCCCCTTCGGGGGTTCCCTGCGTTACTCAACGCGCCGGGCGGCTGCGGAACTCGCCCTTGTCAAAAAGCGACAAGGGCTCAGACAGTCCTCGCCGCCCCCTCCCGGCGCGTTTGCGTTACTCGGCGTCTCACCAGGGACTGGAGCCCGCGCAATAAATAGACGCTGAACGCTTCGATTACAGATGGTTTTGGCTTCCCCTTGAGAGCCGCCGAGCAGCACAGCCCTGTCGGGGGCAGTCGGCGAGCAC
>CAZVDN010000329.1:0-1753 GCA_964625665.1 uncultured Streptomyces sp.
ACATTGGCCATGTCGCTGGCACTGGCCTTCCTGCAGGGCTGGCGCCTGATGCGTGACGCGCGGCCGGACATCACCCGCAATCCACCGTCATGAACACCACGCATCACGGCCATGATCTGCTCGAACGCATCGAACAACGCCTGGCCGTGCTGGAACCCGACAGCGTCGAACTCAGCGACGATTCCGCCCGACACGCCGGACATGCCGGCGCCAAAGGCGGTGGCGGCCACTTCGAACTGGTCATTGTTTCATCGCAATTCGAGGGCAAATCGCTGCAGGCCCGCCACCGCCTGATCTATGCCGCGCTGGGCGACATGATGCAGCGTGAAATACACGCCATAGCCATCAAGGCGTATACTGCCGACGAAATTTAATCCGACCCGAGGTCACTCCATGCAGAAAATCACCATTACCCGCACGCTTCTCGGCGCCGTCGTCGGCTTTGGCGTCCTGTTCTCCGCCGCCGCACAGGCCGCCGACCCGGTCGCCAAAGTCAACGGCACCGCCATTCCGCAAAGCCGCATGGATGCCATGCTGAAAACCGCCGCGGCCCAGGGCCAGCCCGAGTCCCCTGAACTGCGCAACCGCGTGCGCGACGAATTGATCACGCGCGAAATCCTGCTGCAGGAAGCCGCGAAAAAAGGCATTGAGAAAACGCCGGAAGTCGTCAATCAGCTCGAAATCCAGCGCCAAAGCCTGATCATTCAGGCCTTCCTCAATGATCACGTGAAAAGCAATCCGATTCCGGAAGAAACGCTGCGCAAGGAATACGAGAACGCCAAGGCCGCTGCCGGCAGCAAGGAATACAAGGCGCGCCACATTCTGGTCAAGGACGAAGCCGAAGCCAAACAGATCATTGCGCAGCTGAAAAAAGCGCCGGCGAGCTTCGAGAAAATCGCAGCTGAAAAATCGGAAGATGCCGGCTCGAAAAACCGCGGCGGCGACCTCGACTGGGGCGCGCCGGCCCGTTACGTTAAACCCTTCGGCGATGCGCTGGTGAAGCTGAAGAAAGGCCAGATCACCGATCCGCCCGTGCAATCGCAATTCGGCTGGCACATCATCCGTCTCGACGACGAACGCGCGACCAAGCTGCCGCCGTTCGAAGACGTCAAAGGCAACATCCAGCAGCAAATGCAGCAACAGGTGGTGCAGAAACTGATCACCGACCTGCGCGCCAAAGCCAAGATCGAGTAATCGGCCGGATCCAAAAAAATGGCGCACCAAAGTGCGCCATTTTTTTTACCTCAAACCGGAATCCTGAAATGCGGTTCCGGCGTCCTAACCGACCCAGCGCCGCGCGTTGCGGAACATGCGCAGCCACGGCCCGTCGCCTACCCACTCTGCCGGCGCCCATGAATTCTGCACCGCGCGGAACACGCGTTCGGGATGCGGCATCATGATCGTGAAGCGGCCATCGGCGGTAGTCAGACCGGTAATGCCCTGCACCGAACCGTTCGGATTAAACGGGTAGATTTCCGTCGGCGCGCCAAGGTTATCGATAAACCGCATCGCCACCGTCGCCTGCGCTCGCTGCGCATCACTGGCGAACTCGGCATAACCTTCGCCGTGCGCAACCACCACCGGCAGGCGGCTGCCGGCCATGCCGCTGAAAAAAACCGACGGCGATTCGGTCACTTCGACCGTGACGAAACGCGCCTCGAACTGTTCGGAACGGTTGCGCACGAAATGCGGCCACGCCGCACTGCCCGGCACGATCTCGTGCAGATTGCTCATCATCTGGCAGCCGTTGCAG
>CAZVDN010000329.1:1763-4100 GCA_964625665.1 uncultured Streptomyces sp.
AAAAGGCGGCGAATTCATCGCGGGCGCGCGGATTGAACAGAATCGACTTCGCCCAGCCTTCGCCGGCGCCGAGCACGTCGCCATAGGAGAACCCGCCGCAGGCAGCAATGCCCTTGTAGTCCTTCAGGCTGACACGCCCGGCAATGACGTCGCTCATGTGCACGTCCACCGCATCGAAGCCGGCGCGGTCGAAGGCCGCCGCCATTTCGAGCTGACCATTGACGCCCTGCTCGCGCAGAATCGCCACGCGCGGCCGCGCCGTGTTCACAAACGGTGCCGCAACATTTTCCGCCGCATTGAAAGTCAATACGGGCGACAGTCCGGGATCGGCCGCATCGAGCAGGCGATCGTATTCCTGCTGGGCGCACAGCGGATTGTCGCGCAGGCGCTGCATCTGAAACGTCGTTTCCGACCAGGCGCGATGCAGATCGACGCGCGCCGCCGAATAAATTTCCCGCCCGCCGGCCCGCAGATTCAGCCGGCCATGCTCCGCCACTGCGCCGATGCGCCGTGACAGCGTATCGAGACCCGCGGTCTTCAATGCGCCTTCAATGGCCGCGCGGTCGGCACGACGCGTCTGCATCACCGCACCGAGTTCTTCACTGAACAGGGCCGCGACAATGCGCGCGTGATCACCGGACTCACCGAGATCGGCATCGATGCCGCAACGTCCGGCAAACATCATTTCGCACAAGGTCACAAACAGGCCGCCGTCCGAACGGTCGTGATAAGCCAGCAGCCGGCCATCGGCATTGAGCTTCTGCACGCAGTCGAAAAACGCGCGCAGGCGCGCGGGTTCGTCGAGGTCCGCCGCTACATCGCCGGTCTGCGCATAGGCCTGCGCCAGTACCGAGCCGCCAAGCCGGTTGCGTCCCGCGCCCAGATCAAGCAAAAACAAATCGGTCTCGCCGCAATCGGTGCGCAGCTGCGGCGTCAGGGTCTTGCGCGCATCGACGACGCGGGCAAACGCCGAGACAATCAGCGACAGCGGTGCCGTCACTTCACGCGCTTCGCCGTCGGCCTGCCAGCGCGTCTTCATCGACATCGAATCCTTGCCGACCGGAATGCTGATGCCGAGCTGCGGGCAGAGTTCCATGCCCACGGCGTGCACGGTGTCGTAGAGCGCGGCGTCTTCACCCGGGTGGCCGGCCGCCGCCATCCAGTTGGCCGAGAGCTTGATGTCGCCGATCTGTTCGATGCGCGCAGCGGCGATATTGGTAATCGCTTCTCCCACCGCCATGCGACCGGAGGCCGCCGCGTTGATCAGCGCGAGCGGCGTGCGCTCGCCCATCGCCATCGCCTCGCCGCGATATTCCTCGAATCCGAGCAGCGTCACCGCTACATCGGCCACCGGCACCTGCCAGGGACCGACCATCTGGTCGCGCGCCGTCATGCCGCCGACCGTGCGGTCGCCGATGGAAATCAGAAAGGTCTTGTCGGCCACCGCCGGCATGCGCAACACGCGCAGCGCCGCGTCCTGCAAATCAATGGCCGAAACATCAAACGCCGCCAGCGTCTGTTGACGATGCGCGACATCGCGCAGCATCTTCGGCGGCTTGCCCAGCAGCACCGAAAGTTCCATATCGACCGGCGCGTTGCCGAACACCGCGTCGCTGACTTTCAGCCGGTCTTCGTTGGTGGCCGTGCCGACCACCGCAAACGGACAGCGCTCGCGCTCGCAGATCGCGCGGAACTCGTCGATGCGGTCGGCCGCAATCGCCAGCACATAACGTTCCTGCGATTCGTTGCACCAGATCTGCAGCGGCGACATGCCGCGCTCCTCGCTCGGCACGGCGCGCAGATCGAAGTTGCCGCCGCGCTCCGAACCATGCACGAGTTCCGGCAAAGCATTCGACAAACCGCCGGCGCCGACGTCATGGATCGACAGAATCGGATTGGCGTCACCCAGCGCCCAGCAGCGGTCGATGACTTCCTGGGCGCGGCGCTGAATTTCCGCATTACCGCGCTGCACCGAATCAAAATCGAGATCGGCGATATTGGCACCGGTCTGCATGCTCGAGGCTGCCCCGCCGCCGAGGCCGATGCGCATGCCGGGCCCGCCAAGCTGAATCAGCAAACCGCCGGCGGGGATCTTTTCCTTAAAGCTGTGGCGCGCGGCGATATTGCCAAGCCCGCCCGCGATCATGATCGGCTTGTGGTAACCGCGCGTCTCGCCGGCAACCTTCTGTTCGAAGGTGCGGAAGTAGCCGCAGAGATTGGGCCGTCCGAATTCATTGTTGAAGGCCGCGCCGCCGATCGGACCGTCGAGCATGATCTGCAACGCCGAGGCGATATGCGCCGGACGTCCGATACCCCCCTTTTCCCACGGTTGCTGAA
>CAZVDN010000330.1:0-4090 GCA_964625665.1 uncultured Streptomyces sp.
AAGGATGCGGCCGACAGAATGGAGGTCAGCAGGACCGCGGCCAACGCCGCGTGCAGAAGCGGTGCGCCGGATTGCTGTGCGATGCCGCCGGCGGTGCCGATCACCGCGAGCATGCTCGCCAGTACCGAAGTCGTATTCGAATCAGGACCGGCTATAAAGGATTTTTCCTGCGAGCGCCAGCCAAAAAGCGCCCCGACAGTGGCGGTGATCAGCGTGATCGTGATGCCGAAGCCGACCAGCGTGGCAAGCGGCCCCGAAAACAGCAACGCGCCGTACGACAGTGAATAAATGACCGCGCTCAGGCCGACAAAAACGCCGGCCGAAATCTGGCGACCGATTGCAGCGGGCGACATCAGTGCGCGCTGGTCAGCGGTTTGACAAAGAATTCGAGCACGGCATCAACGAGGGCGTCATTGGAATCGACGAATTTTGCAGGATTGGCGCGTGTTTGCCGTTCCATGCCAAACGGAATTTCAGTGCAGCCGAGAATGGTGATTTCCGCGCCGCGGTCAACGAGACTTTGCGCGGCGCGCGCATAAAAATCTTCCGCCTCGACCCATTTGTTGGCTTTGTTCATGGCGATGGCCGGCGAGATCAGGGTCTCGAATTCGTTGTCGGTGGGGGTGACAACGTTATAGCCGAGGTCTTTCAGCGTATTGCGGTACATGCCCATGCGGTGGGTGCCGAAGGTGGATAGTACGCCGACCGATTTCGCGCCTGGATTTTTTTTGCGGACCTGGCCCGCACTTGCGCGGACGATATGCAGCAGCGGCACCTGGGACGCCGCCTGCATTTCGTCGAACCATGAATGCGCACTGTTGCAGGGGATGCAGATCGCATTGGCGCCGCTGTCGTTCAGAAAGCGGATGCCGTCGAGCAGTTTAGGCAGCGGTGACGCGCCGCCATCAACGATGCTGGCTGTCCTGTCCGGTGTTGTGCAGTCTCCGTAAAGAATGACCGGGATATGGGCCTGATCGATTTCTGCGGGCGTTTTTTTTACCAGCTTGCGCAGGAAGTCGGCTGTTGCCAGCGGCCCCATGCCTCCCAGTACGCCTAGACAATTTCGCATGGAGCATTCTCCGATCAAAAAAAATCGGCGCCGGCAAAAGCCCGGATAGGGTTGTGCAAGCGACGAATTCCAAAGCGCAGAATGATACGCGCATTGCATCAACGGGCGTTAAAGAAATTACCGTCAATGCAACGCGTTGTGCGGCGCCACGATCAATGCATGTTGCGCGTTCGCGGCTTTCCGGGCGCACCGGTGTTGCCCGAGTGGCCTAAGCAGTTATATGCAGCGAACGTCCGACTGATGCGGCACCGATTGCGGCCGAGCCTGCAACACCTGCGCCACCCGCAGCCTGTGCGGCGTCCGCATGGTGGTGATGGTGATGATGGTGCACCTGCGTGGCGCCGCTCTGGCTCAGCAATTGCTGGAGCAAACCCGCCAGTGCATTTTGCGTCCCCGAGTTGTCCGTGCCGCCCAAGGCCTGCAACAGGGCGTTGAAGTCCTGGCCGTTTTTTTTGGCGGCGGGATTCAGGGTTGACTGCGATGCCGCGGTGGCGGGCGCTGCAAGCGTGGATACATTGGAAACGGTCATGATGTTCTCCACTGATCGAAACGGCGCAGTATCGTCTCAGGCCACAGTTTTCTAAAGCGCGATAAGCCGGGTAAAAGGTGCGCTACTCGCTGCCTGATTTGGCGGCGGGTGGTGGCTTGTTTCGCGGTGCGCGGACGCAACGCCGTAATCCGTCGCCGATTTGTTTCAGCGCTTCGAGATCCCTGAAGATGATTTCGCGCCGATTGACGCCGAGCACGCCTTCGTTGTTCAGGCTTGCCAGCAAGCGGCTGACCGTTTCCAGTTTCAGACCGAGATAACTGCCGATGTCCTGACGCGTCATGCTCAATCGGAATTGCGAACCCGAATAGCCGCGTGCCGCATGACGATGCGACATATCAAACAGGAAATTCACCAGGCGTTCCTCCGCGTGCATGCTGCCGAGCATTAACATCAGTTCATAGTTGCGCTTGATTTTGCGGCTCATCGCCTGGTGGAGATGGTGCTGCAGGGCCGGGATTTCCTGGCACAGCTTGATCAGGTCAACGTAGTGGATGCTGCAGCAACGGCTGTCTTCCAGCGCAATTGCGTTGCCCGGATGCAAGCCGGTTCCGATCGCGCTCATGCCGAGAATTTCGCCGGGCAGTGAGAAACCTACCAGTTGCAGGCGACCTTCGGCGTCCGGCAGCGTTGATTTCAGTGATCCGCTGTTGACGAAATACAGGCGGTCGAGCGGTTCTCCGGCGCGGATGAGATAGTGATCACGCCTGACCAACAAGCGATGCTCGCAGAGTGATTCAACCCGCTGGTCATCGGCAGTGTCGAGGCCGGCGGGCTGCAGCCATGCATGCAGTCCGCAGCCGGGACAGGCTTCGCGGGCCGGCCGGGTCGGTGTCGCCGTTCGAATTTGAACTCGCATACTTCCTCCGCGTTATGTCCTGCGGGTAAGTGCATGCTGCTCATGCCGGGTGCCACCGTGTTCTTGATATAAATCAATAATAGTCCGACGTGGTGAACATCGCAATGCAAACCTGCAATTGCGGAAAATCGAAGGGGATGCCGGCCGAAAAAATGGCAAAGCATTGCCGTGGTTGCGCATTGGTGCAGGTCAAACAACCGTCATACAATCGCGCGTCACAACCAATTCCCTGACGTAGCGTCCTTCACCGCATTACACCGACATGACCGATTCCTGCCCCTGGTGTTCCGCGCCGCGCGATCCCGGCCCGACCTGTCCACGCTGTGGCGCCATCTATGCCAAGGCCGAAGCGATCAAGTCGCACGGCCGGGCCGTCGCCGCCGTCGATGAAACGCCGCTGGTCATGGAAACTGTCGAAGAGGCGGGTTTCGTGCCGACCGATGAGGACGGCGACGAATGGCGCGCGGTGTCGGACCCGGCGTTCGAACTCAAATGCTGTATTGCGGCCATTCCGGTCATGCTGCTGATTGCGATGCTGTTTCACGCATCGGGCCTCGGCGCATCGCTGCAGCGCATATTTCTGACCATGCCGGTGCACGAACTCGGTCATGCCGTGACGGCGTGGTTCTGTGGCTTCACGGCGATACCGACGTTGTGGAAAACGCTGATACCGGAGTCGCGCGGTTTCATTGCCCCGCTGGCCATGTTCGCCGGCCTCGGCTTCATGATTGTGCATGCGCGCGCCAGGGAACAATCCGCACTGATGTATGCGGGGATCGGCCTGGTGCTGCTGCAATTGATCGGCACCTTCGGCATCAAGCACGAAACCACGCAGGTCCTGATCGCCTTCGGCGGCGATGGCGCCGGCATGATCATCGCCACAGTGCTGATGGCGAGTTTTTTCTTCGGCAAACGCACACAACTCTACAAGGGCTCGGTGCGCTGGGGGCTGGTGGCGATCGGCGCGGCGTCGTTCGTCGATATCTTTGCTACCTGGGTCAGTGCGCGCAAGGACGACCAGAACGTTCCCTACGGCACCACCGGCGGCATGGCCTCCGATGCGATGGTGCTGGTGGACAACCACGGCTGGAGCATGCAGTTGCTGATCGGCCGCTATTTCTGGCTCGGCGTGTGCTGTCTGATTGTGCTGGCGCTCGTCTATGCCTGGGGCGTGTGGCGTGCTCACGCCGAAGTCGAGTCGCGTGAGGCGCTGCAGAAAAAGCGGGAGTGGGAAAAGCGCCGCCAGGAAGGGCGCTGAGCGGCTGCTTGAAGCTGTGCCTTATTCAAATAATGATTGATTGTCGGAGGAGCCTCACATGAAGATTCAAACGCGTTCATGGCGCAAGGTTGTATGGACGGCAACATGGTTGATCATCGGGCCGGCCTGTGCGCAGATGGACCTCGGCCCCAAGGTCGAGAAGACCTACGGCATCGGCCTGCCGCGCGATCATGCTTCGCAGCTCTTCAGGGATGAGGACTACCCGGAGTTCGCCCTTAAGCCCGGACAGGAGGTCTATCGCGACATCGACGGCGCACGCATGAAGAAGGACGTCATCGCGCTGTCGAAAATCTCATTGAAGCACCGCGATACCGTGAACCGCCAGATGTGGGGACG
>CAZVDN010000331.1:0-4075 GCA_964625665.1 uncultured Streptomyces sp.
AAATTTGTTGAAGACAAATTTTTATTCAATTTTTGGAAACAATCGCTTCCAGAATTGCGCTGCCTTGCTGCTTGCGATATTCAGCACTACCGCCTGCCTCGCCGCGACAACCGAATCCAAAATCGCCCTGGTCATCGGCAATAGCGCCTACCCCACCGCCGCGCTGAAGAATCCGGTCAACGACGCCAAAGCCATGGCTGCCGAACTCGGCAGCTTGGGTTTCGAAGTTATTCTGCGCACCGACGCTGGACAGCGCGACATGACTCGTGCGATCAGCCAGTTCGGCGATCGACTCAAGGGCGGTAGTGTCGGGCTTTTTTATTTTGCGGGCCACGGCATGCAGGTGAGGGGCAAGAATTTCCTGGTTCCGGTCGACGCTGAAATCAGTAGCGAATCATCGACGCGCAGTGAGGCCGTTGATGTCGATCAAGTCCTCGAACAGTTGGGTTCCGCCCGGCTTAGCATGGTCATATTGGATGCCTGTCGCAACAATCCGTTTGAACGCCGCTTCCGCAGCGCTGGCACTGGCGGCCTTGCGCAAATTGATGCCCCTACAGGAACAATGCTCGCCTATGCCACTGCGCCTGGCAAGGTCGCCTACGACGGCACAGGGGCCAATGGCCTCTACACGACTGAACTACTCAAGGCTCTCGATACTCCTGGCCTTAAAGTTGAAGACGTTTTCAAGCAAGTACGCATCAATGTCCTGAAAGCGTCGGACAATCAGCAAATTCCTTGGGAGTCGTCTTCGTTGACTGGCGAGTTCTATTTCAAGGCGGCACTGAAACCAGATCCTGCCAGCAACGAAATTTTGCAGGCCGAGCTTAAAAAAGCTCTTAGTGCCGAAAGACAACGACTGGACCAGGAACGCCTTAACCTCACGCGTGAAATGGAGGAAGAACGCCGCAAGCGTGATAAGGATTCCGAAATTGTTCGTGCTGAAATGGAGAAGCTACGTGCTGAACTTCTAAAACTCACTGCCGGAGTCAACACATCTACGTTGTCAACCAAACCTCCCGCAACCATGACGAAGACGGAAAACGCTACACCCTCATCACAAAGCACAACTGCACGCCCTGAATCCGAGACTTCCGTGCCTGGCGCGAGCGCCTCTCCGATTCCAATTGCAAATGTCATCCCTGCCGCGCCAGAAAACGAAGGCATTGCACGGGGCTGGGCCGAGCGTATTGCCTTGTTGACACAATCGAATGATAAATTGGGGTTTGCCAAAGCTTTTGCAATTCTTTTGAATATAAGTGAGGCCACAGAACTCGAAACCCTCGTCAGGTTCGAAAAAAATATCGACGGTGCCGCCTGGTCAAATGCATTGGCTGTGGGCATCAACCAACGCGGTCAACCGAATTGGGCAACCGGCGGTCGTTTTACCGATGTCATTCGGGCCATCGACGAAGTACAGGAAATCTGTGGCAAAGCTGCGCAACGGCATTGCAAAATCATTGTTACAAACAGGGATTTTCGCGACAAAGAATTCTTCGAACTTGTCGAACAATTCAAGGTATTTGAACTATCCAATGTGCGTCAGGCATTCCTCAAGAGCCTCACAAATCCACCTGCTGTAACCAGCGTATTTAATGGCCTGCGCTCAACCACCTCAGGCTATCAAAATACCCCCATCTACAGTTCACAAAATTAATATCAAAGTCTATTTTTTCCTATCATCATGGCCTGACCGCCGTACGCACCTGCTCAATCCCCGTCGGATCATCCAGCGTCGTCAAATCGCCGGGATCCCGTCCTTCAGCTATCGCCTGAATGCTCCGGCGCAGCACCTTGCCCGAGCGCGTCTTTGGCAGCAGCGTCACGAAATGCACGCGCGCCGGGCGTCCGACCGGGCCCAGCGCCTTGTCGACCACCTGGAACACCTCCTGCTCCATGGCCTTGCGCGCTTCGGGCGTGGCCACGGTGGCTGCGTCTTTGACGACGGCAAAGGCCAGAGGCACCTGCCCTTTGATTGCGTCCTGCACGCCCACCACCGCGACTTCCGCGATGTTGGGGTGGCCGCTGACGGCCTCCTCGATCTCACGCGTGCCGAGACGGTGGCCAGCGGTATTGATAACGTCGTCGGTACGGCCGAGGATAAAGTAATAGCCGTCCTTGTCGCGGATTCCCCAGTCGAAGGTCGTGTAAACGAGCTGGTCCTTGAAACTGGTGAAGTAGGTCTGCACGAAGCGCTGATCCTGTCCCCACACCGTGCTCATGCAGCCCGGCGGCAGCGGTGGCGTCCCGGTCACCACACCCTTTTCATCGGCGCCAATTTCTTCGCCGGTGGCTTCGTGCAGCAAACGCACGTCGTAGCCGTAGGCGGGAAAACTCGGGCTGCCGAATTTGGCCGGCGTCGCTTCGACGCCCGGCAAGCTCGACAGCAGTGCCCAACCCGTTTCGGTCTGCCAGTAATGATCGAGCACCGGCACATTGAGGCCTTCTGAAATCCAGCGTGCCGTCGGCTCATCGAGCGGCTCTCCCGCCAGAAACAAATAGCGCAGGGAACTGACGTCGTATTTCTTCAGCCATGCGGGATCCTGCTTCTTCAGCACACGAATGGCGGTCGGCGATGAAAACATCACGCTGACCTTGTGTTCGGCGACGATGTTCCACCAGACGCCCGGGTCGGGCCGGATCGGCAGGCCCTCATAGAGGATCGACGCCATGCCGTGGATCAGCGGGCCGTAGACAATATAGGAATGCCCGACGACCCAGCCGATGTCCGAGGTGGTGAACATCGACTCACCCGGCTTGCCGCAATAAATGTGCTTCATCGACGCCGCCAGCGCCACGGCATAGCCGCCGGTGTGGCGCTGCACGCCCTTGGGTTTGCCGGTCGTGCCTGAGGTATAAAGAATGTAGGACGGCTCGCTCGATTCCAGCCAGGTCACCGGCACCTGCGCATCGAGGTGGGCGTCGCGCAACGTGGCGTAATCGACATCGCGCCCCGCCACCAGCTTGAGCCCCGTATCGATGCCGCGATTGAACAACACCACTTTCTCGGGCGGATGTTCGGAAAGTTTGATGGCTTCGTCGACCAGCCCCTTGTAGTGCACCGCCTTGCCCGCACGCATGCCGGCGTCGGCAGTAAACATCAGCTTCGGTTTCGCGTCGTCGATGCGCGAGGCGAGACTGTGCGAGGCAAAGCCGCCGAACACCACCGAGTGGATCGCCCCCAGACGTACGCAGGCCAGCATCGCGAACACCGCCTCCGGCACCATCGGCATGTAGATCAGCATGCGTTCGCCGCGCCCCAATCCGAGGCTGCGCAATACCGCAGCACAGCGATTGACCTCGGCATGCAGTTCGCTGAAGGTGTAACTGCGGTTCTGGCCGGTCTCGGTCGAGATGTAAATCAGCGCCTTCTGGTCACCACGCGTTTTCAGATGGCGGTCGACCGCGTTATGGCAAAGATTGGTCGTGCCGCCGACAAACCATTTCGCAAACGGCGGCTTGTCGTAATCCAGCACGCGCTGGAACGGTGTCTGCCAGTCGATGGCGGCGGCCTGCTCGCGCCAGAAGCCTTCACGATCGGCAATAGAACGGCGGTGAAACTCGCGGTATTTCTCCATGCCCTCTCTCCTTTGCACGACGGATTGCGCTGCTGCACTGACGGCGGCTTATGCGAACCCGGGCACGCGCTGCGCGCCATGTACGACTACCCCGATTTTTCTAGCTTAACCTGACGACGGTCCGTCCCCGCGTCTGTTGTTTCAGCATTTTTTCGAAGGTCGCCGGCAGCTCATCGAGCGTGATAACTGCAGCGATGTCTTTCAGGTTCGGCGGCTTCAGATCGCTGGCCAGTCGCGACCAGACCGTCTGCCGCAGCTTCATCGGCGTGGCCGCCGAATCAACGCCGATCAGGCGCACGCCGCGCAGAATGAACGGCAAAACCGTCGTATGCAGTTCGATGCCGCCGGCGTTGCCGAAACTCGCAATCGAGCCGTGTTGCTGCATGGAACGAATCATTGCCGCAAGCTGCTCGCCCCCGACGGAGTCGAATCCCGCCGCCCACACCGATTTTTCCAGCGGCCGCGTGCCAGCCGGCCGCGCTTCGCGTGCGAGCACTTCG
>CAZVDN010000332.1:0-4073 GCA_964625665.1 uncultured Streptomyces sp.
ACGGATGAAGCAGCGTTGAACTTAAACCCGTTTACACAAAATTCAGGACACGCCCCCTTCCGGTATGTCTTCACTGCTGCCCAGTGGGCGGAAGCGTGTCAGTTCAATGTCAATGCCGACCGCGCCGAGAAAGCGGCCGCACGCATCGAGGCTCGGTGTGGCTGAGCGCAGGAGGCGGCCATTGGCATCGACGGTGAGTATGTTGGTGATATGTTGTAGCGTCGGCAGCAGATCGGAGAGGAACCGGTCGCAGCGCCCGGTGTCGAGGGCGTGCAACGCCGGCCGGGTGGCGAGGTGCGCGGCGAGCCCCTTGGTGTCTGCGACAAAACGCGCCGTGTCGCTGGCGGTGGAATCGGCGAGCACGCGCGCGAGGCGGTAGGCACCGGCGTATTCATCAGCCAGTTCGCTGTAGAGATTCTCGCCGAGCAGCACAAAATAGGGGATCGTGACTGCCAGCGCGAACAGTGCAATTAACAGCCGTACGGTCATGGCTGCATGGAGCCAGGCTTTGCCAGCGGACATGCGCGATCCTCGTTTTTCTTGATGCAGGATGATTTTGCTCCGCTCACCCGGCGCCGGTAACTGCCGCGCATTGCCGGGGGGGGGGGGCGCAGCTACGGCGACCTAGCGACCGCTTCCGCGGGTGCTCAGTGCATCCCGGGCAATGTCGTGCCGGGTAGTGGCGGCCTGCACGAAGCCCCGCAATTGTTGCCAGGGGACAGGTTTTGGGAACACGCTGACGCCGGGCACCAATCCGCCGCGCTTGGCAATGGCGGAGGCTTCCATGCCGGTGACGACGATGATGTCCATGGCGTCGTATTCGCGGTAGCTGCGCAGCAGTTTCAGCAATTCAAAACCGTCCATTTGCGGCATTTTTAAGTCAAGGATCAGCAGATTCGGACGCGCGCGCTCGATCATGAAGGTGACTTCGATGCCGCTCTTGGCGATGGTCACTTCCAGCTCGCAATGGTGCGCTGATAGAGCCGGCACAGGTTCTCGTCGTCTTCGGCAATCAGGATCGAATAGGGTTTGTGCCTGTAGGTTGCGGTTGCGCGCGAATCCGGCGCGTGTCCACGCAGACGCTGCTCGACGGACGCGGCGTCAATCCGCCGGTGGCCGCCGGCAGTCTTCCACGCGCGCAATTCGCCGGTCTCGGCCATCGTTTGTGCCGTGGTCAGCGAAACGCCGAGTAATCTCGCCGCTTCGCGGGTGCTGATGAATTGTTGCCCGTTTTTTTTCGTTGACATATTCCACCACGCGCTTGATTGATCGGTGCCGTGTTCCGGCATCCCGCATTACGGTTCGGCCAACTGGTCTTTTGCGCTTTCCAGCTGGTCTTCGCTCATGCGGCTTGCAACCAGCTCACGATTGCGCAGTGCCGTTTCGCGAAGCTCGACGGCCCACCCGGAATAATGCCGCGCCGCCAAGGTCGAGTAGACGTAAGACTTGACCAGATCCTGCGCCACTCCCTGTCCGGTGGCGTAGAGGACGGCGAGGTTCCCCAGTGCATAGGGGTTGGCTTTGAGCGCGGCGCGCCGATACAACTCGGCCGCCTTTTCATAGTCCTGTTTGACGCCGGCACCGAGTTCATACATGCGTCCGAGATTGCACTGAGCTTCGGTATTTTCACGTGCCGCCAGCCGGGCCCAGATGCTGCGCGCTTTGGCGTAATTGCCCCGATTGAAGGCCTCCAGCCCGTCGAGGGCCGTTTCCGGCGCCATCTGGCCGGCACCGTAACCGATCAGCAGCAGCGTGGCGGCGATGCCCATGGCGCTCCAGAATTGACGTGTGGCGATGGTCATTATTCCGATCACCATAGTGCAGCAACGGGCCGGGGTCAACTGCCCGGTCGGTTGCCGGCGTATGCCGCGCCGGGCTCAATGGCTCGGGCCGTGTCCGGCACCGCCTTTTGCCGCGTCCTTCTTTTCATCCTTCGGCGGCGGGCTGGTGGCGCCGGGTTCCTCCTTCAGCAGCACCGACCGGCAGCGTTCGCGCGGCCCGTTTTTGGTGTGGATTTCTTCGCAGACCTTTTGTACTTTATACGCATGCGCTTCGCCAATCGGCTGCGGCAGCCGCCAGGTCGCTGGATACGCCGGCTCTTCATGCGCGTATTGTGCAAGCGCGGCCAGGCCAATGATTGCAAATAATTGAATAAAGACTTTTTTTGTCATATTGATAGAGTGTTTTATTAAAGTATTTCCACGCTGTCGCTACGACCTTTCTCGGTTACCGCTGTGCGGACGCCCGGCGGCTTGATTATGCTAATCGTGCCGAAGAAAGCAAGTGGCCGGCAGTCCCGGCCGGAGCGCGGGCGCGGCGAGTGGAAAAATATTAAGTTTTGTGGATTTAAGTGATACATTAATAATATAATCTAGCGCGGAATCCTATCAGGGTTAATTTGCGGCAGGGTGCTGGATATGGTTGAACAGGCGGCTGTTGGAAGTCGAAAGGCCCGACGGGTGCTGATCGTTGAGGACGATGAAGACACGCGTCGGCTGCTGAAAATCGCCTTACGTTCGAGGGATTTTCTCGTTGACGACGCCGGGGATGCGGATCTTGCCTGGCAGAAGATCGTGGATTTTCTGCCCGACGTGGTTTTGCTGGATGTGATGATTCCGGGCGGCATGGACGGGATCGGAATCTGCGAGCGGCTCAACCGCACCGACAGTCCGGTGCGCCCCAAGGTCATCGTCATCTCGGGGAAAACCGGCGATGAGGACCTTGAGCGCGGGCGCAGGGCGCAGGCCGACGCTTACATCCTGAAGCCGTTTAGCCCGCTGCAGATGATCGAGACCATTGATTGGGTGCTGAAAGAATGAGTGTCCCAGCTGAAACCGGCGGTGTTGCCCTACCCCGCGTCCTGCTGGTGGAGGACGATGACGATGCACGGCGCGCCGTGGCGGCAATGCTTGATCATCTGGGCATGCAGGTATGGCAGGCACAGGATGCGGCGAGCGCCTACGAACTGCTCGGGGAAATGACGCCGGACATCGCCATTGTCGATGTGATGATGAATGGTGTCCCGGAGGGGTTTGACGTTTGCTGGAAGATCAAGACCACATTGGGTCTGCATGAGTCTTATGTAGTACTGTTGACGGGGCGTGGCGAACCTCAGGATCTGGAATTCGGCAAGGAGCGCGGCGCCGATCTTTATCTGGTAAAACCGCTCGATCTGCATATGCTTGCAGAAATCATCGGCAGGTTGGGATTGCTGGTGAAGCCCGGACATTGAACCGGTTGTGCCGCGATGGCGGGCGGCAATCAGCGGGCGGCAGTGCTGGGAACGGCATTTTTCGTGTGTTTGTTGTGCGGAGGCATGAGTGAAAATAGTTTCTTCTGCGGTCAAGGAAAAAAATCCGGATGCGTTGAATGCGGGGCCGCAGTCCCTGCAATTGCTCAAGATTACAGAGGATTTTGCGTTGGCGTACCGCCAGCGCGAAAACGTCAGGCATGCCTATATCGCGGAAAAGGAAAATGCATCGCAGCTGAGTTCCTCTGTGATGGCGGCGCTGCGCGCCGACATCATGGCCGGCCTCCTCGCGGCGCACGAAACCGTGGGTGCTTTTCTGCGCGGCAATCCTGACGACACCGGCCAGCTTGTTGAACTGCGGCGCGCCAATGCGCGCATGACAGGCGCCTGCCTGCTGATTGACGCGCTGGCCTATTTGGTCTCGATAAAAGGCAAACCGGCGGATTCGGATGGCCCCGAGATTCATGCCGTCGTCAAGGAAGTGGTCAAGAAGACCGCTGCCATGCTCGACTGGGCGGAATGCGATTTCGGCATCCGCGAGAGCATCCCGGGGCAGCAGGTATACGGTTCGAACGAAGGTTTCAGGCATATCGTTTTCGCGACGGTGTCCGAGTTGCTTGCCGGCAATGCCGGCGAGGGCGTTTATTTCTTCCGTATTGTCAGAAATGACGAATCGGTGATCGTCACGCTGGAAGCGGCCTCGCGCAGCGCATCAGGGCACGCACGCGTGGACGGAGGCTTCCGGATTGCCGCAGAAATCGCGCGTGAGCTGGGCGTGATCTACGAGGCCGGCGGCCACGACAGCGGTTATATCTGCCGCATG
>CAZVDN010000333.1:0-4060 GCA_964625665.1 uncultured Streptomyces sp.
AACCTTCGGCGTGATCCCCGACATGATTACGTTTGCCAAGGGCGTCACCAACGCAACCATTCCGCTGTCCGGCGTAATTGTGCGTCCCGACATCTACAACACGATCGTCAACAATGCGCCACCCGGAATGGTTGAACTGTTTCACGGGTATACCTATTCGGGGCATCCGGTGGCCACAGCCGCCGCTGAAGCAACGCTTGGCCTCTATCACGAAGAAAAGCTGTTCGAGCGCGCACGCATGCTCGCGCCGCATTTCGAAAATGCCGTGCACGGGCTCAAAGGCTCGACGCACGTCATCGACGTGCGCAATTACGGGCTGATGGCCGGCATCGAACTGGCACCGCGCGCCGGCAAACCGGGCGCGCGCGCCTTTGATGCTTTCCTGCGTTGCTATGAAAAAGGCGTGTTGGTGCGGGTCACCGGCGACATCATCGCCCTGTCACCGCCGCTGATCGCCGAAACCAAGCATCTGGATCAACTCACCGGCACGATTGCCGAGGTGTTGAAGACGCTCGATTAGTTCTGCTGCGCCAACGCCTTCGTGCAGTGGCTGATCCACTGCGCGGTCAGTTTTTCCTGCACGCCGTTCTGGCGCAAACGCTGATCAAGGCCCGGCCAATCGACGCGGTCGAGCGGCTGATCCTGATTGAAGCAGGAAAATACGTAACTGATCTTGCCGGTTTCCGGATTGCGGTGCGGTTGCAGACACTGGGCGCAGATTTCTTTCATCATGCACTGCATCGGTGAGTTAATCGAACCGATCGCAAAATGCTGCGCCTTCATGAACGGTTTGAGCACGGTGTGCCGCGCACGCGCCACTGCGGCCATCATGCGATCGGAGCCGATTGCGATCACGCGGTCAGCGGATTTCAGCGTCACCACGTCGGGGTTGCCCAGATTGCCCACGGCATAGGCGTGGATCGCCTGCACGATATTGCCGACGTAATTGCGGTCCTGCGGGCGGCCCGGCGTGAAACCCGGTTCTTCATCGCAGCACCAGACGATCACATCGGCGGCCGCCTCGATTTCCGCCACTTTGTAGCGGTCGATGACGCGTTTGTAACCGGCGAAATACAGCACCTTTGAACCGGCGCGGCGCAGCGCCTGCCCGATCGAAAACAGAACCGCATTGCCAAGGCCACCACCGACCAGCACGACTGTTTCCCCAGCGGGAATTTCCGTCGCGCTGCCGGTCGGCCCCATCAGCACGACCGGTTCCCCCGGTTTAAGCTGTGCGCAGAGGCTGCTCGATCCGCCCATTTCCAGCACGATGGTCGAAACAAGGCCTTTTTCCGGCGCGACCCAGGCACCAGTCAATGCCAGGCCTTCCATGTTCAGCGTGGTATCCGCAGTTTTCGGCGCCAGTGTTTCGAAGTTTTGCAGCCGGTAAAACTGGCCGGGCTGGAAACTGCGTGCCGCCTGCGGCGCGTGCACCACAACTTCGACGATGTTGGGCGTCAGGCGCACGACCTCATGAATCACCGGACGCAATTCACGATTGAGATTAGCGAAAAACGCGGTGTCGTCCCGGGCATCCGCGGGCCTGCCGCGCGACAACACCCGGCTGATAATCGGATAGCCCTGCTTGGCGCCCCCCATCGCCTTGACGACGTTGCCGAAAAATGAAGGATGCACGTCGCCGAAATAACTGACGAAGCGGCCGTCCTCGCGCTTGGCGAGCAGCACGCGCACATCGGTCGGTTTCGAAATCGACGCCTCCGGCTTGACCGGGTTGCCGTCCTCGTCGCAGGCGCGAAAGTACTTTCCATCCAGCGGGAAATGTGCGGAATCTTCACGCGCCAGCACGGTATTCGGCTGGGTCCCCGCCGCGACCAGCACGCTGCGCGCCGGCAATTCCACTTCATCGCCGGAGCTCCATTTGCCGTCTTCCCCTTTGGTTTGACGCGCCAGTCGAATGGCGCGGACAGCGCCGCCCGCATCCACGTCGATGGCCGTCGGGCTCAGGCATTCGGCAAACCAGATGCCCTCTTCCAGCGCCTTTTGCACTTCTTCGTGGTTGAGCGTGTAGGACGGACTGTCGATCAGACGCCGGCGATAGGCGATGGTGACCCCGCCCCATTGGCGCAGCAGCGAAAGCACATCCGGCGTGCGGCCCGCTTTGGCGGCCGCCGCGCGCTCGTCACGAATCGCCCGCCCGTGGGCGAGAAACTCATCGGCGACGGCGCGCTCTTCGTCGTTCCATGCGCCGCGGGCAGCGGCTTCGCCACGCTCGGCCACCAGCGTTTCATAACGCTGCAAAAATTTCTCCACCTGGACGGTGTAATAGGCCAGCGATTCCGTTGCGGTATCGATCGCGGTCAAGCCGCCGCCGATCACCACCACCGGCAGCCGGAGCTGCATGTTGGCAATCGAATCTTTCTTGGCTGCGCCGGTCAGTTGCAAGGCCATGAGGAAATCCGAAGCAGTGCGAACGCCGCGGGCAAGGCCGTTGGGCATATCGAGCACTGTCGGTTTGCCGGCGCCGATCGCCAACGCCACATGGTCGAAGCCCATCGCATAGGCGTCTTCGAGCGTCAGCGTTCCGCCGAAGCGCACGCCCCCGAACATCGCAAACTGATTGCGGCGCTCCAGCAGCAGGCGGATCAACTTCAGAAAGTTCTTGTCCCAGCGCACCGTAATGCCGTATTCAGCGACCCCGCCGAATCCCGCCATATCGCGCACCGGATCGAAGGCGCTGCGGGCGCCGCGGGCATCGACACCGGACAGTGCCGGCGCCAGCGGTTCGATTTTCAGCCCGTCGATGCCCACGACCGTGTGACCATCGTTCATCAGGAAATGCGCCAGCGTAAAGCCCGCCGGCCCCATGCCGATAATCAGCACGCGCTTGCCGCTCGGCGCCTTGGGGTACGGCGTGCGCAGATTGAGCGGGTTCCAGCGCGTCAGCAGCGAATAGATTTCGAAGCCCCACGGCAGCTCCAGCACATCCTTCAGCGTGCGCGTCTCTGCCTGAGGAATATCGACCGGTTCCTGCTTCTGGTATATGCAGGCCTTCATGCAATCGTTGCAGATGCGATGGCCGGTCGCTGCCAGCATCGGATTGTCGACGATGATGACCGCCAGTGCCCCGATCACATGACCTTCTGTCTTGACCTTGTGAAACTCGGAAATTTTTTCCTCGAGCGGACATCCGGCGAGTGTGACGCCGAACGGGCTTTTCTTGAACGACGCAACACCTTTGCCGCTCGCCCCTTTTTCCTTGAGGCCTTTCGAGCAGGAGTCCTTGCCCTGTTCGTGACACCAGATGCAGTAATGAGCCTGGTCCAGCGCACCGACCAAGTCCGTTCCGCGGTCGGTCAGCTTGAAACCCTCGCGATGACGCAGATGTTCGGGCTTGCCACGGAAGATTTTGAACCCGCGTGCCTCATCGGTATCGAGCGGCACGAGGTTCTGTACATCGAGTTTGTGCGGGGCCTTGAACAGCACCCCGCCTGCACTTGCGTGTTTGCCATCCGGGGTCTGCACGGCCCACGCGGCATAGCGCTGGGCGAAATCAATGGCCTCGGCATTTGCCTCCTCGGCCTCCAGCCAACGCGTGACATGCTGCGCAAAAGCCAGTTCGGAAAAGGCTTCACCGAACTTCGCAGCCAGCTGATTTTTTAGCGTGCTGCCATCAAATGCCGCGGCGGCATCGGCTTTGTATTTATGCAGCGCCTTGCGTTGCACGAAAAGACGCTTGCAGGAGAATATCGGCGCCAATTCATTGTGGCGCGCCGAAAGGGATCGGACTTCTTTGACAATCCCGAACAAGCCGGCGACAAAATCATCGACATGCGGTGCCAGCACAATCAACAGTTCAGATTCCTGTTTCGCGGCAAGCGCATCGGGATTCGCCCGTGCTGCGGTGAGTTGCTGATGCAGCGTGGCATCGGCCGCCGCCAGTGCCTGCAAAAATGCCGCATCGAGGGCCAGCAGGCCATCGCGATGATAGAGATCGTTGAACGAGAGTCCGTGCGCGAGATTAAGCATTCCGTCTGCCTCGCCGATTCGGCTGAATCGGCATGTAAAGAATTGAAAACATGAGATTATCGCCGAGCACCTC
>CAZVDN010000334.1:0-4053 GCA_964625665.1 uncultured Streptomyces sp.
TCGAGAAGTTCATCAAGCCCGTCTTGAACGGCCGCGCCGCACAAAAGGACCACCCCGGCCTTTGCGCCTCCGCCAAAAACAAGGCGCCAAGATCATCATGCGCGAAATCGTCGCCGCCGACAGCAGGACGGTGCTGCGCGACTTCGACGGCAACACCACATCGCACGGCGACTTCGCGCGCAAATACGACGTCCGCTCGGTGCCCACCGTGCTGGTGGTCGATTCCCACGGCAAACCGCTGGCCGAGCCGATCATCGGCCTGACCTCGACGGATTTCTACAATCTTTATCTTGAGCAGGCGATCGACGCCGGCCGGCTCGCCCTGCGCAACTGATCGCGACGGCCCGCCTCAGTTGCACTCGAGCACGGCGCCGTCGCGCTTGCGCCTGACGGCGTCGGCATAGGACGCCAGCTCGAAATTCACGTAGACCAGGTCCTTGCCGCGATAGGCGGCAACCTGCCCCGCCTCGTTTTTCCAGCGCACCGCGTCGCTCTCGCCGCCGGCCTGCGGCGCGCCGTTGCGCGCGCGCAGCTGCGCGATGACGGCATCGTAATGCTGGACTTCCGCGCTCATCGAGAACTGGTAGAGACGGCCGTTGAGAAAATGCAGCCGGATTTCACGCGTTTCGACGCCGCCGAGCTTTTCGACATGGGACACGCAGCCGATGTCGGCCTGGGGATCGTCGCGCCGCATGCAGCCGTAACCGCGTTTGCCGAGGTCCGGCACATTGCCCTTCATCTGCGCCAGCGAAGTGGTGATGTATCGGAAATCGAGGTCGCGTTCGAGGCGCGCATAACTCGAGCCAAGCGTAATATCGAGCAGCCCGAAGGTTTCTTCCGCCGCAGGCGCCGGCACGGCGCCCAGCAACAACACTGCCATCAGCAATCTGCGCATCACAATATCCTCCCGAATTCACGCACGATATGTTGTTGCCGCCGGCTGACCGGCAGCTTCTCGGCGACGTGGTTCAACACAACCGCCCAGCCGCCCTCGCCCTCACCGTCGACATCGGACACGGCGCCGCGTTCGAAACCGCGGATCGCCTCCTTGGCGACCAGACAGTTGCGGTGAATGCGCACGAAGCGGCCGAGAAACTCCTGCTCGAGCTTGGCCAGCGACTCTTCGAGCAGAAACTCGCGCTCGGCGGTGCGCACCGTGACGTATTTGAGCTCGGCCTTGAGAAACAGCACCTCGCCGAGCGGAATCAGATGAATGCGGCCGCGCTCGTTGACCGACAGATGCGAGCGCCCTTCGCTGCGCAGTTCCTGCAGGACATCGGCTTTGAGCGGGGCGATGGCGCGCGCGCGTTCGAGCGCCTCGAGCAGCCGCGCCACGCGGATCGGCTTCAGCAGATAATCGATCGCATGCACCTCGAAGGCCTTCAGCGCATAGGCATCATAGGCCGTGGTGAAAATCACCGCCGGCGGGTTCTCGAGTTTCTGCAGATGCTGGGCGACCTCGATGCCGTCGATTTCCGGCATGCGGATGTCGAGCAGCACGACATCGGCATGGCAGGCCGGCAGCAGATCGAGCGCGCGCCGGCCGTTTTCGGCTTCGCCGACGATCTCCAGCGGCATCTTCAGCGCGCAATCGCCGAGCAGATCGCGCAGCCGGTTGCGCGCCGGCGCCTCGTCATCGACCACCAGCACGCGCAGGGCCTGCGTCGCGCTCATGCCCACCCCGTCACTGATTTTGCATGCTGCATCATGCGTGCTCCGTCGTCACATACGGCATCACGATCTGCACCTCGTAAGTCCCCTCGCCTGCGACCGTTTTGATACTCGCTTCGGCGTCAAAATGCAACGCGAGACGCTCGCGGATGTTGGCCAGCGCCATGCGGTTGCCCGAATGATGGTCGTTCTCCGGCCGGTAGGGATTGCGCAACACCACGCGCACGCGGTCGCCTTCGAGGCGCAGGCGGATGGTGATCAGCCCCGGCTCCACGCGCGGCTCGATGCCGTGATAGACGGCGTTTTCCAGCAGCGGCTGCAGGACCAGCGGAGGAATCAGCGCCTCGCCCGGAAAATCCGCGATGTCCCATTCGACGCGCAGGCGGTCGCCGAGCCGCAGCTGTTCGATGTTCAGGTACTGCTTGGCAAGCTCGATCTCCTGCGCAAACGGCGTCAGCTGGCGGTTGTCGGCCATCAGCACGCGAAACATCTCGGCAAGGTCCTCGATCACCTGCTCGGCGCGGCGCGGGTCCTGGCGCATCAGCGAAAGCACGGCGTTGATGCTGTTGAAAAGAAAATGCGGACGGATGCGCGCCTGCAGCGCCTGCAGCCGCGCCTCGGTCAGTGCCGGCGACAGCGCGCGGCCGCGCAGATCGAAGTATCCGACCAGCACACCGGTGGTCAGCAGCGTGAACAGCCAGTAGCGCTCGAGCACGCCGGTCGCGCCGAACAGATTGTGGCCGAGAAAATACATGACGGTGGCGATGACGAATTCGATGCCGATCAGCGCGGCGATCGCGCTGCGATAGTCGAGGCGGTGCAACAGATTGTTGACCGCCGCCAGCGTCAGCAGGCTGGCCAGCAGGATCGGCTGCACCTGCGCCGACATCTCGACCAGCGCCTCCATCAACGGCAGCGGCTCGCTCGTTTCGAGCAGCGCGGCGGCGAGGCTGATGCCGTCGACAATCACCAGGATGCGCAGCAGGATGCCGAGGTTGCGGAAGTTCGGCAGGGCGCCCGCGTTGGCGTTTTGATTTATACTCATCGTTTGATTATGTGAGAGCACGACACGTGGCGCAAGAGAAAGCCAGGGATCCGGCGCTGTGGTCGGGACGTTTCAGCGAACCGGTCTCCGAACTCGTCAAACGCTTCACCGCCTCGGTCGATTTCGACCGCCGTCTGGCGGAATTCGACATCGACGGCTCGCTCGCGCATGCGCGCATGCTCAAGGCCTGCGAGATCATCGCCGCTGAAGACCTCGCCGCCATCGAAAAAGGCCTCGCCCAGGTGCGCGAGGAAATCCGCGCCGGCACCTTCACCTGGTCGCTCGACGCCGAGGACGTCCACCTCAATATCGAAAAACGCCTGACCGCGCTGGTCGGCGATGCCGGCAAGCGCCTGCACACCGCGCGCTCGCGCAACGACCAGGTCGCCACCGACGTGCGCCTCTATCTGCGCGCCTCGATCGACGACATCATCGATCTGATCAAGGCCGTGCAGCGCGCGCTGATCGAGCTGGCCGATCAGCACACCGGCACCATCATGCCGGGCTTCACGCACATGCAGGTGGCGCAGCCGGTGTCCTACGCCCACCATCTGATGGCCTATTTCGAAATGCTCGCGCGCGACGCGCAACGCATGGCTGACTGCAGAAAGCGCGTCAACCGCCTGCCGCTGGGTGCGGCGGCACTCGCCGGCACCTCGTTTCCGATCGACCGACAGATGGTGGCGAAGGAACTCGGCTTCGACGGCGTCTGTGAAAATTCGCTCGACGCGGTGTCCGACCGCGACTTCGCGATCGAATTCTGCGCCGGCGCAGCGCTGGTTATGACCCACCTGTCGCGCTTCTGCGAAGAACTGATCGTCTGGATGAACCCGCGTTTTGCGTTTGTCGATCTCGCCGACCGTTTCTGCACCGGCTCGTCGATCATGCCGCAGAAAAAAAATCCCGACGTGCCCGAACTGATCCGCGGCAAGACCGGCCGCGTCAACGGCCACCTCGTGGCGCTGCTGACCCTGATGAAGGGCCAGCCGCTCGCCTATAACAAGGACAATCAGGAAGACAAGGAACCGCTGTTCGACGCCGTCGACACGCTCACGGCAAGCCTGCGCGTCTTCGCCGACATGGTCGGCGGCATCAAGGTCAATGCCGACAACATGCGCAAGGCCGCGCTCGAAGGTTTCGCCACCGCCACCGATCTGGCCGACTATTTGGTGAAAAAAGGCCTGCCCTTCCGCGAAGCGCACGAAGCCGTCGCCCAGGCGGTGAAATTCGCCGACGGTCGCGGCTGCGATCTGGCCGATCTCAAACTCGACGAACTGCAGCAGTTTTCATCGCTGATCGACAAGGACGTCTTCGCCGCGCTGACCCTCGAAGGTTCG
>CAZVDN010000335.1:0-4025 GCA_964625665.1 uncultured Streptomyces sp.
CGGAGCAGGTCATGAAGACCTTCGCCGAGAATCTGGGCGTGCGCGTGATCCATGTCGATGCCAGCAAGAATTTTCTCGATGAACTGGCGGGCGTGTCCGATCCTGAACAAAAGCGCAAGATCATCGGGCGGGTCTTCGTTGAGGTGTTCCAGCGCGAATCGGCCAAGCTGAAAAACGTCAAATGGCTGGCGCAGGGCACGATCTATCCCGACGTCATCGAATCGGCCGGTGCGAAGACCAAGAAGGCGCATACAATCAAGTCGCACCACAATGTCGGCGGTCTCCCTGAAACTCTCCATCTGAAATTGCTTGAGCCCCTGCGCGAATTGTTCAAGGACGAAGTGCGCGAATTGGGGCTTGCATTAGGGCTGCCGCGCGACATGGTGTTCCGCCATCCGTTTCCGGGACCCGGTCTCGGTGTTCGCATTCTCGGTGAGGTCAAGGCGGAATATGCCGAGCTGCTGCGACGGGCGGATGCCATTTTTATTGACGAATTGCGCTCGGATGGCTGGTACGAAAAAACAGCACAGGCCTTTGCGGTGTTTTTGCCGGTACGTTCGGTCGGTGTCATGGGCGATGGCCGAACCTACGAGTTTGTCGTCGCATTGCGCGCTGTTCAGACCACCGACTTCATGACCGCGCACTGGGCCGAGTTGCCCTATTCGCTGCTGGCAAAAACGTCCAATCGCATCATCAATGAGGTGCGTGGCATCAATCGCGTGGTCTACGATATTTCCGGGAAGCCCCCGGCGACCATTGAATGGGAATAGGAAAGGGCAGTGCCGTAACTGTTTACGGCATCAAGAACTGCGACACCATGAAAAAGGCGCGTGCATGGCTGGACAGCCACAGCGTCGAATACGTGTTTCATGATTACAAGGTGTCGGGAATCGACCGCGCCACCCTCCTGCAGTGGTGCAAGCAGGCCGGATGGGAGGTGCTGCTCAATCGCGCAGGCACGACCTTTCGCAAGCTGTCCGAGCGCGAAAAGCAGGTCAGCAGTGCCGAGGCGGCCATTGAATTGATGCTGGCGCAGCCCTCGATGATCAAGCGGCCCGTGCTGAAAGCCGGGAATGTCCTGCTGGTCGGGTTCAAACCGGACATCTACGCAGGCGCGTTTAAAACGGTATCTGCCGGCCGTCGTTGACGCAGCAGGTTGATTGCAGCGATAGTTGCGCTACCTTTTTGCGATCCAATGCGATGACTGACGAAGATTTCATGCGTGAGGCACTGGTGCTGGCGGCCGATGCCGAATCCCGTGGCGAGGTGCCGGTCGGCGCACTGGTGGTGCGCGATGGCATCGTCATCGGTCGTGGCGGCAATCAGCCCATACTGGCCCATGACCCTACCGCGCACGCAGAGGTGATGGCGCTGCGCGATGCGGCGCGTCAGGAGGGCAATTACCGCCTGCCCGGATCAACACTCTATGTCACGCTGGAACCCTGTGCCATGTGCGCGGGTGCGATCATGCATGCGCGCATCGGCCGGGTTGTATTCGGTGCCAAGGATCTAAAGACCGGTGTCTGCGGCAGCGTGGTCGATCTCTTTGCGACGACCTTGAATCATCATGCCACGGTGGTCGGGGGTGTTCTGGCCGATGAATGCGGGGCGCGCTTGAGCGCGTTTTTCAGCAGTCGCCGGCGGGCGGCAGTCTGATGGCCAGGATCGAAATCAATCTTTCAGCGCAATCCGCCGAGCTCTTCGACGGGGCGGGGCGATCTATCGTGACCTATGCGATCTCCAGTGCGCGTAATGGCCCGGGTGAGCGCAACGGCAGTTTTTGCACGCCACGTGGACGGCACGTGATTCGCGCCAAAATCGGCGCGGGCCAGCCGGTCAACGCCGTGTTTGTGCGGCGCCGTCCAACGGGCGAGATCTACGATGAACGCCTTGCAGCGCAATATCCGGGGCGCGACTGGATTCTTACCAGAATACTCTGGCTTTCGGGATGCGAGCCCGGTTTCAATCGGTTGGGCGATGTCGATACCATGCGCCGGTATATTTACATTCATGGCACGCCAGATACGGTGGCGCTTGGCAAGCCCGGTTCGATTGGTTGTATTCGAATGAATAACAATGACTTGCTGTATTTATTTGATCAAGTTAATTGCGGCGACCCGGTGCTGATTCGCGAGTAACGTGCCAAGTTGGGCCGGGCTATGCGCGGCCTTAAACACCATTTCAATGCGTCCTAATCGGGTTGGAAAATTCCCCTACTTTTCTGTTGCCTATTGATTGTGCAGTGCACTAAAATGGCGCCAATATGGTGCAATGCAGCGAAGCATAATTGTCTTCATTTTCAATGCGAGGCGACGGCATGAGGCTCAAAGACAAGGTAGCGATTATTACGGGCGCAGCACGCGGCATCGGCCAGGCCACTGCAGTCAAATTCGCCCAGGAAGGCGCGCGGGTTGTTGTCTGCGACCTGAAGCCGGAATGGTTGACCGAGTCCGTCGCGCTCTGTCAGGCGCAGGGTGTCGAGGCAATCGGTTGTGCCGCCGATGTGCGTGACATGAAATCCCTGGACGCCATGGTTGCCGCAACGATGGCGAAATGGGCGCGTATCGACTGCCTCGTCAACAATGCCGGCATCGTCGCCGATGCGCAGTTGAAAAACATGACGGAAGAGCAGTTCGATAACGTCATCGATATCAATCTGAAGGGCGTCTACAACTGCACCAAGGCTGTCGTGAATACGATGCTCGCGCAGCAATCGGGCGTGATTCTCAATGCCTCATCGATTGTCGGTTTGTACGGCAATTTCGGACAGACCAATTACGCAGCAAGCAAATTTGCCGTGATTGGCATGATGAAAACCTGGGCGCGCGAACTGGGACGCAAGGGCATCCGCGCCAATGCGATCTGTCCGGGTTTCATAGCCACCAGCATTCTGACGACCATTCCGGACAAGGTGCTCAAGGCCCTCGAGGAAAAGGTGCCGATGGGGCGCTTGGGCAAGCCGGAAGAAGTGGCCAACACCTTCGCCTGGCTGGCCTCCGACGAAGCCAGTTATATCAACGGCGCCGTCATTGAAGTCAGCGGCGGTCTGACGATCTAGCCCGGCCGTTTTAACGGCCGGCGAGATGCGCCTTTAGTTTGACCGCATCCGGCGCGTGCACGACGCCGCGCTCGGTAATCAATGCGCTGACGAGTTCCGCGGGCGTGACATCAAATACCGGGTTGCGTACGTTGACGCCGGCAGGCGCCCAGCGCAGGTCTGCATAGCCGGTCACCTCGGATTCGCTGCGCTCCTCGATCGGAATTTCCTCGCCGTTGGCAATCTTCGGGTCGATAGTGGAAATCGGCGCCGCGACATAAAACGGAATTTTGTGCCGATTGGCAACGACGGCCACGCTGTAGGTGCCGATCTTGTTGGCGACATCACCGTTGGCTGCAACGCGATCCGCGCCGACAATCACGGCATCGATTTCGCCGCGGCTCATCAGAAATGCCGCGGCATTGTCCGCAATCAGCGTGACCGGAATGGCATCCTGCATCAATTCCCACGCGGTCAGCCGCGCGCCCTGCAGAAAGGGGCGCGTCTCATCGGCAAACACGCTGATTGATTTGCCGGCCTCGACAGCCGAGCGGATGACGCCGAGTGCCGTACCGTGGCCGGCTGTGGCCAGTGCGCCGGCGTTGCAATGTGTCAGCACGCGCGCGCCATCGCGCAGGAGTTGCTGGCCGAAACCACCCATGCTGCGATTGGCGGCGATATCCGCAGCATGTATCGCCTGTGCCGCGGCGATCAGATGGTTGGCGATTTTTTGCGGTGATTCGGCGGCGACCTTGCCCCAATGCTCGCGCATGCGTTCGAGTGCCCAAAACAGGTTGACGGCGGTTGGCCGGCTGGCTGCAAGCACCTTGAACGCCGCGTCCATGCCTACGTTGAATGCCTCGGAACCAGCGTCACGCAAGCGGTGGGCTTCCAGCGCAATGCCATAGGCGGCGGCAACACCGATCGCCGGTGCGCCGCGCACGACCATGTCGCGGATTCCGCCAGCGGTCCCGGCGGCTGATTCATA
>CAZVDN010000336.1:0-4015 GCA_964625665.1 uncultured Streptomyces sp.
TGCCGGAAATCGCACTGGCCAAAATCCGCGAGGATGCGCCGTTCGACAAGGTCTGCTACATCGGCTGCGGCGTGACCACCGGTATCGGTGCGGTGATCAACACCGCGAAAGTCGAGCCGGGCGCCAACGTCGTGGTGTTCGGTCTGGGCGGCATCGGACTCAACGTCATTCAGGGCGCGCGTTTGGCGGGTGCCAACATGATTGTCGGTGTCGATCTCAATCCGTCACGCAAGGCATTGGCGGAGAAATTCGGCATGACGCATTTCGTCAATCCCAAAGAAGTCGGCAGCGATCTCGTTGCCTACCTCGTCAACCTCACCAAAGGCGGCGCCGACTACAGCTTCGAATGCATCGGCAATGTTGATGTGATGCGCCAGGCGCTCGAGTGCTGCCACAAGGGCTGGGGCGTGTCGGTCATCATCGGTGTGGCCGGCGCGGGGCAGGAAATCAAAACGCGGCCGTTTCAGCTTGTTACCGGGCGTGTCTGGAAGGGCACGGCCTTCGGCGGCGCCAAGGGCCGCCGCGATGTGCCGAAGATCGTTGATTGGTACATGGAAGGCAAGATCAATATCGACGACCTGATCACGCACAAGCTGAAACTCAAAGACATCAACAAGGGCTTTGATCTGATGCACTCCTGGGAATCGATCCGCAGTGTGGTGCAGTTCTAGGGCGAACTGATCTTCAGGGTGTTTTCGCTGCCGGCTTCCATGCCGGCATGTTTTCCGGGATGTAGACCGGCTGGTAGCTGAAGAGGTCGGGATTGTCGGTATCGACATGCACCAGCGTGCCGTGCACCTCGCTGTCGCCGTGCACCATGATGCGGGTGACGTTCATGATGCGCCGGCGGCCGGGGCCGAACAACGGCTGGTCGATGATCAGGCGGTGACGGTCGCCGCCGACCAGCAAAACCGGTTTGCCGAAGGCGATCGATTGCTGTTTGAGCAGATTGAGCGTGTCGTTGAAGCCTGAGCGCGCGTCCTGATCGCCTTCCTTCTCATAGGCCAGATCGGCCTGAAAGAAAAACACCACGCCGCGCGCATCCGCCTCACGGGCCCGCGCAAATGCACCGTTGATCCATGCGAGATTGGCGGCGTTGCGCTCAATGTATTCGTTCACCGCCGCCTGGTCGCGTTGCAAGTTGTTGTTGCTGCCGACGATGTGCACGGTGGCGAACACGACCCCGGCCTTTTCCCAACGCGCGTTTTCGACGAAGGCTGCAAATGTGGGATCGGCAGACTGTTGTTGCAGGAGCAGTGGGCTGCGCCCGAAGCTGCTTGTTGACGGATACATCAGCCGGCGCAGCATCGACAGACGCTCCAGCGGATCATATCCGCCGTTATTGGCGCGATGGCAGTCGGTCCATTCATTGTCGCCCGGCGTATAGATCAGGGGCTGGTCAAACGTATTGAAGAGTTCAGCCGCGCGGCGAAAGACGTCGTCGGTGCAGTGGGTATCGCCGCTTTTGATGTCGCCGAGATGGACGGAAAACGCCGGTTTGAGCCGGTTGGTGCG
This sequence comes from uncultured Streptomyces sp., assembly GCA_964625665.1. GTDB lineage: Bacteria > Pseudomonadota > Gammaproteobacteria > Burkholderiales > SG8-41 > PALSA-1004. The sequence goes on from CAZVDN010000336.1 coordinate 1,516, forward strand.
CGCAATCAGGCGCTGGAACGCGCTGTCGTCGCGCGGCAGGGTATAGGGCGTATCGCCGAGGGCCATGAAACTGAAACGTTCTGCCAGGGCAGAGGGCGGCAATGCGGCGGCAATCAGGACTGCCGCCAGAAGTTTCAAACAGATGGACATCAAAAGCCATTCAGCAGGAAAGGGCTGATGGTCGCAGAACATTGTTGAAGAATTGTGACAACGGTGGCGCCGCGCCGGTGCGTATTGCAAAATACGCACCTCATGAGCGGCTTATTGCGTACCGAACTGCCTTATCGCGAAAACAGCGCCACCCTCTTCGAGACGGTGGCCGATTTGCCGTGGGCGGTGTTTCTCGACAGCGGCAGTCACGATCTGGCGCAGTCGCGCTACGACATCATCGCCGCCGAGCCCCATATCACGCTGGTGACGCGCGGCAATCTGACCGAGGTGCGCGGCGCTGAAACCGAACTGTCGCGCGAAGATCCGCTGGCGCTGTTGCGGCGCCATCTCGAACCGGACGGCAGCGCCGGCTGCGAACTACCGTTCTGCGGCGGGGCGCTCGGTTATTTTGCCTATGACCTCGGGCGGCGCTTCGAACAACTGCCCACGCATGCCCGCGCCGAAGAAAAAATGCCGGAGATGGCGGTCGGCATCTATGACTGGGCAGTGGTGGTCGATCATCTTGAGCGGCGCAGCTGGCTGGTGGCGCAGGGGCGCGATCCGGAAACCGACTGGAAATGGAACCGCCTCGTTGCGCAGTTCAGCGCACCGCCGGCGGAACGCGCGCGCCAGCCGTTTCGCATCACCGGCCCGCTGGCATCGAACCTGACGCGCGAGTCTTATGCGCGGCGCTTTCGCCGCGTGATTGATTTCATTCACGCCGGCGATTGTTATCAGATCAATCTCGCGCAGCGTTTTTCGGCGCCGGCAACCGGCGATCCATGGGGCGCCTATCAGGCGCTGCGCATCGTCAACCCGGCGCCGTATTCGGCCTATCTGCGCACGCCCTACGGCAGCGTGCTGTCGTCTTCGCCGGAGCGTTTCCTCAAGGTGCGTGACGGTGCGGTCGAGACCAAGCCGATCAAGGGCACACGGCCGCGCGCCGGCCATCCGCGCCTCGATTCCGAACGCATTGCCGAACTGCAATCCAGCAGCAAGGACCGCGCCGAGAACGTCATGATCGTCGATCTGCTGCGCAACGACCTGTCGAAGAACTGCGAAACAGGCTCGGTCAAGGTGCCGCGCTTGTTCGAAGTCGAAAGCTTTGCCACCGTGCATCATCTGGTAAGCACCGTGACCGGCACGCTGCGCGCCGACCGCGATGCGCTCGATCTGCTGCGCGGTTGTTTCCCCGGCGGTTCGATCACCGGCGCGCCGAAACACCGCGCGATGCAGATCATCGAGGAACTCGAACCGCAGCGCCGCGGCGTCTATTGCGGCGCCATCGGCTACATCGGCTGCGACGGCAATATGGACCTCAATATCGCCATCCGCACGCTCGTCTATTCCGGCGGCAGCGTGCGCTTCTGGGCCGGCGGCGGCATCGTTGCCGACTCGCAGCTCGACGAGGAATACCAGGAAACCTTCGACAAGGCGGCGGCGCTGCTCAAGCTGTTGCAGCGCACGGCGGCTTCGCAGGCCGCAGGCTGAGCAGAAAACCTGTCGGTCGCGTTGTAACCCGTTCGTAATATTATTTTGATAATATTCAAAACATGAAAAATGCTGATGCAGTCAAGGCGCTGAGCGCCCTCGCCCAGGAAACACGACTGGCGGTCTTTCGTTTGCTGGTCGAAAAGGGGCCGAGTGGCATGACGGCGGGAAAAATCGCCGAAGCGCTCGATATCGTTCCGGCCACGCTGACTTTTCATCTGAAGGAGCTGAGTGCTGCAGGTTTGCTGGAATCGCACAGCGAAGGCCGTTTTGTCATTTATTCGACGCGCTTCGACAGGATGAACGAGCTGGTCGCGTTCTTGACGTCAAACTGCTGCGGCGGCAATCCGTGCACGCCGGTCACTGTATGTCTGCCGCCCAGGCGAGCGGACAAGGCCAAAGTCTAGAAAGGGATATCGCGGGATGGCGCAGGAAAAATGTTACAACGTTTTGTTTTTGTGTACTCACAATTCCGCGCGCAGCCTGCTGGCCGAAGCGATCATGAATGACCCGGCGGTCAATCGAGGGCGCTTCAAGGGTTTCAGTGCCGGCAGTCATCCGTCGGGAAAACCGAATCCGTTTGCACTGGAGCAGATCAGAAAAGCCGGACTGCCGGTCGAAGGAATCCGCAGCAAGGATTGGAACGAATTTGCGCAGCCGGGCGCGCCGGCGATTGATTTCGTTTTCACCGTCTGCGATAACGCGGCCAATGAAGTCTGTCCGGTCTGGCCGGGCCATCCAATGACCGCGCATTGGGGCGTGCCCGATCCGTCGAACGTGCAGGGCAGCGACGACGACAAGCGCCGTGCCTTCGCCGACACGTATCGTCAGCTCGCTTTGCGCATTGGTTTGTTTGCCA
>CAZVDN010000337.1:0-3984 GCA_964625665.1 uncultured Streptomyces sp.
CGGTCTGACCGGCGAGCTCTATAAACAATTCGCGCTGACGCTGGCGACCTCGGTGATCCTCTCGGCGGTTGCGGCGCTGACGCTGGCGCCGGCGCTCTGTGCGTTGATGCTGCATCCGGCCGCGCAGCACAAGCCGAACCGCTTCATGAAAGGTTTCTTCGACCGCTTCAACAGCGCCTTCGGTGCGTTCACGCACGGTTACGTCAAATCCACCGGAGTGCTGATCCGTCGCGCCCTGCTGGTGGCGCTGACCTTTGCCGTGCTGCTGGTGGCGATCTACGGACTGCTGAAAACGCGCCCGACGGCGCTGGTGCCCGATGAAGACCAGGGCTATATGTTTGCCGTCGTGCAGTTGCCGCCGGCGGCGTCGCTTGAACGCACCAATGCGGCTGTCGACCTGTTCACGAACATCGCGCTGAAAACCAATGGCGTGGCCGGTGTGGCCTCGTTGTCGGGCTTCAACCTGCTGACCGGGCTGACGACCTCCTACAACGCGACGGCCTTCATTCGCCTGAAGCCCTGGCATGAACGCGGCCCGGCCGAATCGGCGCCGGCGATCCTGCGCCAGTTGATGGGTGCGGCCAACGGCGCGATCAAGGATGCGAACGTGCTGATCTTCAATCCGCCACCGATCCGCGGCCTCGGCACGGCCGGCGGTTTTGAGTTCATTCTGCAGGACCGCGCCGGCGGCGATGCACAGCAGTTTTCGAAAGTGCTGCAGGGCTTCATCGCCGAAGCACGCAAGCGGCCGGAACTCGGTTTCATTTTCACCGGTTTCGACGACCGCATTCCGCAGATCGAATACGAAGTCGACCGCGACAAGGTCAAGACCTACGGCGTGGCGCTGTCCGATGTGTTCTTCACGCTGCAGACCTTTCTCGGCGGTTATTACGTCAACGACTTCAACCTTTTCGGCAGAACGTTCCGCGTGCAGGCGCAGGCCGAGGGCTCGGCGCGTGCCTATCCCGACGACGTCAAGCGCTTCTACGTGCGCAATTCCGCCGGCACCATGGTGCCGCTGTCGGCGGTGCTGAAGGCGAAGTCGATCAACGGGCCGGAGTATTTCCAGCGCTACAACATCTACCGCTCGGCCAGCATCAACGGCTCGGCCGCGCCCGGCTACAGTTCGGGCCAGGCGGCGCAGGCGATGGAAGAGCTCGCCAAGACGCTGCCGGCAGGCTACGGTTTCGAGTGGACCGGTGCCGTCTATCAGGAAAAGAAAACCGGCGGGCAGACCGGCTTCATCTTCGCGCTGTCGCTGCTTTTCGTGTTTCTGGTGCTCGCGGCCCTGTATGAATCGTGGTCGATGCCGGTGGCCATCCTGCTGGTGATTCCGTTCGGCGTGCTCGGCGCCTTCGGCGGGTTGGCGGCGCGCGAAATGGCCAACAACGTCTACGCGCAGATCGGCCTGATCATGCTGATCGGTCTGGCGGCGAAGAACGCGATTCTGATCGTCGAATTCGCCAAGCTCGCGCGTGAGCGCGGCGAAACGATCGTCAAGGCGGCATTGAGCGGCGCTGAACTGCGCCTGCGCCCGATCCTGATGACCTCGTTCGCATTTATTCTCGGCACAGTGCCGCTGGCCATCGCCACCGGCGCCGGCGCCGGCGCGCGCCAGTCGCTGGGCACCACGGTGGTGTTTGGCATGCTGGCGGCCACCATGATCGGCATATTCGTGATCCCGGTGTTTTACGTCGTCATTCAGCGCCTCAGCGAGCGCAAGCGGCCGTTCCGCAATGACGAGACGCAGGCTTAGCATGGAACCGAAGATGAAGCGCACGATCATTTCGCTCTCACTGGCCGCGCTGCTCGGCGCCTGTGCCATGGGCACCGATTACAAACGTCCGGCGGTGCAGACGCCGGAAACCTTCCGCGGCGCGCCGGCGCCTGCCGGCAAGCCGCTCGCCGAGATGGCGTGGTGGGAGATTTATCAGGACCCGGCGCTCGACCAGCTGCTGCGCGCCGCGCTAGCCAACAACTACGACGTGCGCATTGCGATGGCGCGCGTCGAAGAGTTCCGCGCCACGGCGGGCATCGCCGGTTACGGCTCGATTCCGACGGTCTCGGCCAGCGGCGGCGCAACGCGTTCGCGCGTATCCACCGTCGGCCCGACGCCGCTGCCGTCAAGTGCGGCGCCGGTGCGCACGACGCTGACCGCCAACATCGAGGCCTCGTATGAAATCGATCTGTGGAAACGCATTTCCAGCCTCAATGCGGCGGCGCGTGCGGACCTGCTGACATCGGAATTCGCCCGCGATACGGCGCGCATCAGCGTGCTGTCGAACGTGGCGACTGCGTATTTCACGCTGCGCGCGCTCGATCAGCAACTGGCGATCGCACAGAAGACCATTTCCCTGCGCGAGGATTTCCTCAAGCTCACGCGCGCGCAAATGACCGCCGGCGTGGTTTCGGAACTCGACGTCAATCGCGCTGAGGCGAGCGCCGCCACCGCGCGTGCCGTGATCCCCGATCTGAAATCGCAGGTCGCGCAGACGGAAAACCTGTTGCAGATCCTGAGCGGATCCAGTCCCGGGCCGATTGTGCGCAGCGAGAGCGGTGCCAGTGTAAAACCCGCAGTGCCGCCCGAAGTGCCGGTCGGCGTGCCGTCGACGCTGCTCGAACGCCGGCCCGATCTGCGTCAGGCCGAAAGCGCGCTGGTCAGTGCCAATGCGCGCCTGAAGGCGGTCAAGGCCTCGGTGTTTCCGACCATCTCGCTGACCGGCGCGCTCGGTTCGCAAAGCGCCGCCTTCGGCAATCTGTTCTCGGGCCCGGCACAGACCTGGTCCTTTGGTTTGGGCCTGCTGCAGCCGATCATCGACGCCAACCGCAACAAGTACCAGGTGCAGATCTACACGGCGCGCGAGCAGCAGGCGATCCTCGCCTATCAGCAAACGGTGACCCAGGCCTTCCGCGAAGTCGGCGATGCGCTGGCCGCGCGCAGCGGCTACAGCGAGGCGCTGCGCGTGCAGGACGAACAGCTCACCGCATTGCGCGCCGCGCGCGACCAGGTGGCCAAACGCTATGCGGCCGGTTATTCGTCCTATTTCGAAGTCATCGATGCCGACCGCACGCTGTTTGATGCCGAACTCGCGCGCGTGCAGGTCTACCGCAACACCATGACGTCGCTGGTGCAGCTCTACAAGGCGCTGGGCGGCGGCTGGCAGGTGGCCGATGCCGCAGCAGCCGGCACGGCGCGCTAGGGTTCGGCCGGTTTTCGTTTTGATGGATTGACCATACGCGCTGCGGCGCGGATTTCAATTTCACGGAGGCGATATGATCAGAGCAGTCATCCTGGCGGGTTTGTATTTGCTGGCGCTGCCGCTGTTGGCGGCAGATACCTACAACATCGACCCGACGCATACCTTTCCGCGCTTCGCGGTCAATCATTTCGGCTTTTCGACCCATCACGGGCAGTTCAACAAAACCGCGCGGCGAAGACCGGCAGCATTGAAATCACCGTGCAGACGGCGAGCATCGGCACCGGCGATCCGCGGCTCGAAGGCGAACTGCGCGGCGAAAAGTTTTTTGACGTCGAAAAACATCCGACGATGGTGTTCAAATCGAAGTCCGTCAAATTCAACGGCGATGTGCCGGCGAGCGCCGAGGGCGAGCTGATGCTGCTGGGCGTGACGCGGCCGGTGACGCTGACCATTGCGCAGGTCAGATGCGGCCCGCATCCGTTCAGAAAAAATGAAAACTGCGGCGCCGAGGTGAGCGGTGCGCTGAAGCGTTCCGATTTCGGCATGAAGGCCTTCCTGCCGCTGGTCGGCGACGAGATCACGCTGAACATCCAGGTCGAGGCCTTGAAAGAGTGATGAAGCACCTGCGGAGCCTGCCGGCATGATGGCCGAAATCACAGGCGGGATGTGGTCGCGCCGGCTCGCGCAGAGCGTCGGCGTCGCGGTGCCGCTCTATTCCTGCGAGCACATGTACATCGTCACCGAGGGCATCGACGGCGTGAAGCCGGATCTGCCGTGCCTGCGC
>CAZVDN010000338.1:0-3214 GCA_964625665.1 uncultured Streptomyces sp.
AGCTGTCATAAAAGTTTCTCGCGGCGCCGGCATGATGACGCCATGCAAACCGATTCAATACTTCTGGAACAGCTCCCTGTGCTCAAAAAGTCCCTGCGTGTCGCTTTTGTCACCGAAACCTATCCGCCGGAGGTCAACGGCGTAGCCAATACGGCGGCGCAGTTTGTCGAAGGCCTGCGCGCGCGCAATCACGAAATCCAGCTCGTGCGGCCGCGGCAGAACAGCAACGACCGCGCGGGCGACGCCCGCGGACTCGAGGAAGTGCTGATGCGCGGCCTGCCGATCCCGCGTTATCCGACCCTGAAAATGGGGCTGCCGGCAAAGCAGGCGCTGACCGCCATGTGGGCACGGCACCGGCCCGATATCGTGCACATCGTCACCGAAGGCCCGCTCGGCTGGTCGGCATTGCAGGCAGCGCACAAGCTGAAAATCCCCGTGAGTTCGGACTTTCGCACGAACTTTCATGCCTATAGCCGGCATTACGGCATCGGCTGGTTGCAGAAGCCGATCGCCGCCTATTTGCGCAAGTTTCATAACCGCACGCTTTTGACGCTCGTGCCGACCGAATCGATGCGTCACGATCTGGCCGCGCTCGGATTTCGCAATCTGCGCGTGGTGGCGCGTGGCGTCGATACGCAGTTGTTCAATCCCTCGCGGCGCAGCGAAACCCTGCGCGCTGCCTGGGGCGCGACGCCCGACGATCTGGTGGTCTTGCACGTCGGGCGCATCGCGCCGGAAAAGAACCTCGAACCGGTGCTGGCTGCATTCGAGCGCATCCGTCTCGTGCAGCCGCGGGCAAAACTGGTTTTTGTCGGCGACGGGCCGGCGCGTGCCGATTTGCAGTCGCGTTGTCCGCAGGCAATATTCGCCGGCATGCGTGTCGGCGAAAACCTGGCGGTTCACTACGCATCAGGAGACCTGTTTCTCTTTCCCAGCCTGACTGAAACCTTCGGCAACGTCACGATCGAAGCCATGGCCAGCGGGTTGGCGATTGTGGCTTACGATTACGCGGCTGCCGCCGAATACCTTGATCACGGGCGCAATGGTCTTCTGGTCGGCTACGCGGACAGTGCGGAATTCGTGCGGTTGGCAGCGGCGTTGTCGCAATGCCCGTCCCGGATAAAGACCTTCGGCAGCGAAGCGCGTCAACGGGCTGAACAACTGGCTTGGGGCCATGTCGTCGAACAGTTCGAAATGCTGTTGTTCGCCGCAGCCGGCGCGCAATCAGGCGTTACCGGTCCCGCGCCGCTCGAGATTGCGGTGAGTGCCAACGGCTGAATCGATGTAATCGTTTCGGCCGGAATGGATGACGGCGGCGTAGAGCTGGGCAAGTTTCTGCGCCTGCGCTGTGGCGTCCCACTGGGCGGCGAATTTCACCGCCTGCGCTGCCAATCCGCGGCGCAAAGTCGCCGAGCCGAGCAGTGCATTGACGCGCTCGGCGAAATCCGTTTCATCGTGACGCGCGATCACTGATCCGCGTTGCGGTTCGAGAATGTCCACGGTGCCCATTTCCGCGAGGGCGACGACCGGCACGCCGAGCGCCATAGCTTCGAGCAGGACCAGGCCCTGGGTTTCAGTGCGCGACGCGAAGACGAACAAATCGCCCGCACAGTAGCAATCGAGCAGCGGCCCGGCGCGATCAAGGTAGCCGATGAATTTGACGTTGTCTTCGAGCAACAGGCTGCGCGTGAGGCTGCGCAGGTGCGGCAATGCCGGGCCTTCGCCGGCAATCAGCAGCAGTACATCGGGATGACGTGCGCGCACCTGCAGCAGCATGCGCAGCAGGAAGTCGATGTTTTTTTCGAAGGCGACCCGTCCGACATGCACCAGCACGGGCCGTTCGGGTGCGATGCCGTGCTGGCGCCGGAATGCCGCGCCGTTGCCGCCGGTCAGCTCCTGCATGCGAATGCCGGTCGGCAAAATGGTCAGCGGCGTGCGCACACCATAGGCGGTCAGGGCGGCGTGCATGGCGCGCGAAGGCACGACCAGCGCATCGACCTGATTGCCCTGGCGGCGCGAGAAGGTGCGGGCAAATGCGCGCATCCATGCACGCGGCGCGAACGGCGCGTAGTGATACAGATATTCTTCGAAGAAGGTGTGATAGGTGGCGACCACCGGCACCTTCAGCGCGCGGGCGATACGCAAGCCGGCGTAATGCGCCGCGAATGGCGTTTGAATATGCACGAGATCAATATCGCGCAGTTCGGGGCGGTCCGGCAGCCGCCGGAGCGCGGCCGACTGCATCAGGCGGTCCTCGGGGTCGAGCGGCACGCGGCGTGCCGGAATGCGGATCACATGGTCATTGATCGCGGACTGTTGCCCGTAATCGGGCGCCACGACAATGACCTCATGGCCGAGTGCTTCGAGATCGCGGCGGAAAGTTTGTATGGACGTCGATACGCCGTTGACGCGGGGAAAGTAAACGTCGGACAGATAGAGGATGCGCAATGGCGGCTCTTTGAAATGCGATGTCCGACTGTAACGTCCGCAGGTTACATTTGTGCGACAGCGCGGGCCGATCAGGCGGCGGACTGGAGGATCTCGTTCATCGCGCCGCGCGGGATGTCGCCGCTCAATACATCGAGAATATTGCGCGCCGCCTCGATCTCGGCTTCCTTGCCGAGCCAGCGCGTGGCGACGTTGGTGACCCAGATGCCGCGCCGCGTGCAGGCCGCGACGTCGATGTGTTCGGGCAGGCGGAAGGTGCAGGCAACGACGCGCAACCGCGGAAATTCGCGCAGCAGTGCGTCATCCACGTGTTCGGTGGTGCCGAGCAGGAGTGCGTCGGTGCATTCGGCAACCAGTTGAAAGTTTCCGTGATGCGGGCGGTTCATGGCGACGCGCGGCAGGGTGTCGCAGACGCTCGACAGCATCTCGATGGCCGAGGGTGAAACCGGCCGGGTGATCAGGACATGGGGTTTCATGAAGGGCTCCGTGGGTTGTTTATGCGATTGAATGCGGCGGAGCATAGCGGTCGAATGTTGCAGCTGAATTGCCGCGGTGGATCGAATTGCGGTGCGGCCTTCATCGATTTGTCACAAGGCGGCGCTAGGCTTCTGCTCACGCAAACCGTCTCATTTCACAGGAGCACATTCCATGACATCAGAGGATAAAGGCTTGGTGCTTAAACTTCTATGTTCATACTGCCAAGGGCTTCACCCTGCCGAGGGCTTTGTCAAGAAACGGGTTTTTCGCAAGGGCAAGCCCGTGACCC
>CAZVDN010000338.1:3224-3952 GCA_964625665.1 uncultured Streptomyces sp.
GGTTGCTGAAGGCGGCCGCGGCATTGCCGCTGATGGGACTCGCAACCGGCTGTGCCACGCCGGGCGGCCGCCGTGACAGCGGCAGTGTTTCGTTTGCGCCGGTCAGCGCGTCCGTCGAAGACCGGGTGCTGGTGCCGGCGGGATATAGCGCAACGCCCCTGTATCGCTGGGGCGATGCGATCGGCAGCGCCCAGGGCATGCCGGCGTTCAAAACGGATGCAGGCAACACCGCCGAAGAGCAGGTACTGCAGGCCGGAATGCATCACGACGGCATGCATTTTTTTCCGCTGCCCTACGGCTCGGAGAATCCGACGCGCGGACTGCTCGCGATCAACCACGAATATACGGATGACGGCCTGTTGCACGCCGGCGGCATGGATCCGTGGAATTCCGCGAAAGTGCGCAAATCGCAGGCTGCACACGGCGTGTCGGTGATCGAAATCGAACTGCGCAACGGCGCATGGACCGTCGTGCGGCCTTCGACATATGCGCGGCGCATTACGGCCACTACGCCGATGCGCATTGCCGGTGCGGCCGCCGGCGCGGCATCGATGCAGACGGCAGCCGATCCTGCCGGCACCACGGTGCTCGGTACGATCAACAACTGCGCCCACGGCCATACGCCGTGGGGCACCTATCTTACCTGCGAAGAAAACTGGAACGGCTATTTTGCCAACCGCGGGACGATCCCGCCGGAACAGCGGCGCTACGGTGTGACTGCCACGGGG
>CAZVDN010000339.1:0-3922 GCA_964625665.1 uncultured Streptomyces sp.
ACGCTGCCACCACACCGGACTCGAACTGTCCCAGGTGATTTGAAGTGCCGGTAAAAATCGAGCTCACCGCCGCCACGCGTCCGCGCATGCCATCAGGCGTTTGCAATTGCACGAGCGAAGTTCTGATCACCACGCTGACCATGTCCGCCGCACCCAGCACTGCCAATGCCGCAAACGACAGCGCGAAGGATTCCGACAAGCCGAACACGACAGTGGCGGCGCCGAAGGTTGCCACCGCGGCAAACATCAATCGCCCGACATGGCGGTCGAGCGGCAGGCGCACCAGCACCAGCGAAATCAGCACTGCGCCGAGCGCCGGGGCGGCACGCAGCAAACCAAGACCCGTCGGGCCGGCATCGAGAATGTCGCGCGCGAACACCGGCAGCAGGGCGGTGGCGCCGCCGAGCAACACCGCAAACAGATCGAGCGAGATCGCGCCGAGAATCACGCGTTTGCTGCGTATGAAGGCAATGCCGCCGAACAGCGATTGCAGCGTCATCGGTTCGCGCGACGGCAGTGCCGCGTGCGCGAGGCGGATGCCGGCGAGAAAAATCCCTGCGCACAAAAAGCACAGGGCGCTCGCTGCGTAGGCGGGCACCGGCCCGATCAGATAAATGAGGCCGCCGATGGCCGGCCCGGCAATGATCGCGGCTTTGCGCACGCCGGAATTCCACGCGATGCATTGCGGCAGGATGCCGCGCTCGACAAGCGTCGGCATCAGCGCGCGCAGCGCCGGCTGCTGAAAGGTATGCGAGGCGCCGAAGGCCGCGGTGCAGGCGTAGATCAGTGCGCTGCCCAGCGTGCCGGTCAGGCTGCCGACGGCCAGCGTGGCCGTCGCGCTGAACTTGACCATCTGGCAGACGGTGGTGATGCGCCGCCGGTCGAAGCTGTCGGCGAAATGGCCGGCGACGAGGGCGAGCAGGCATTGCGGCAGAAACTGCGCGAGCCCGATCAGGCCCAGACTCAGCGCGCTGTTGGTCAGATCGTAAATCTGCCAACCGACCGCGACCATGAAAATTTCCTGGCCCAGCGCGAGCAGCGTTTCGGCGATCCAGTAACGCGTGAATGCGGCGTTGCCCGGCGGTCGCACACCCATGTGGCGCTAGGCCTTCAGCGCCGCATAGGCCTCGGGAAACCGCGCGCGCGCTTCGTCGTGCAGCGGTTTGACTGCCTGCACGAAGGCGGCGCGTTCATCGGCGGTGAGGCGCACGACTTCACCGCCGGCATCGCGGATCGCCTGTTCGGCGATGTCTTCCTCGCGCACCGCGAGTTCGCGTTGCGCCAGCACCGCTTCACGCACCGCCGCCAGCATCGCGTCCTGCAGCGCTTGCGGCCAGCTTTCGAACGAGGCGCGATGGCAATAGATGCCGCGCGACAGGTAGCTGTGGCCGGTCAGCGTGTGGAACCTGTGCACCTTGTGCACGCCGTAATCAACCGTGTTGGCGAGCGGATTTTCCTGCGCGTCGAGTTCGCCGGCGGTGATCTGCGCGATCGCCGGTTTGAGGTCCATGATTTTCGGCACGGCACCGAGCAGTTCATAGGTGCGCGCGTGCATCTGGCTCGGCAGCGAGCGGATCGTCATGGCCTGCATGTCGGCCGGCCGATGAATGGCGCGCAGGCGGTTCGACACATGGCGATAGCCGTTCTCGAAATAACCGAGCATTTTGTAACCGGGAATGCGTTGCTCGATCATGCGCGTCATGTAGGCGCCGAACCTGCCATCCATCGCCGCACGCGCTTCTTCGAGGCTGGCGAAGAGAAACGGCAGGTCGGCGAATTCGAGCTCCGGTACGCGCTCGGTGAGGTAACTCGTCGATTGATAGGCGAGGGTCAACAGGCCGCGCTCGCTCATCCACAGGACTTCTTCGCCCTTGTAGCCGAAATCCATGATGTTCCACACATACTTCACATCGACTTCGCTGCCGAACTGTTTGAGCAGCCGCTCGCCGATGAGTTTCAGCGCGCGGCTGTGCGTGGTGGTGGACGGGCCGTAGCCGCCCATGACGATCTGCGTAGCCATCATTTCCCCTCAGCGGAATGGCCGGGTCAGCCGGCGGCCAGAATGTCCTTGATGCCGCGCATCGCCAGACGATAGCCGTAAATGCCGAAGCCGGTGACCACGCCGCGCGCCGCGCGCGCCACTTCCGAATCGCGGCCGCGCCGCGCCGGGTTCGAGATATGCAGTTCGATCACCGGGAACTTCACCTGCGCGATGGCGGCCACCAGCGCCGGGTAGCCCGTGGTATAGCCGGCCGGGTTGATGATGGCGGCGCAGACGTCGCCGGCGTCAAACGCCGCATAGAGTTTGTCGATGACTTCGCCCTCGCTGTTCGACATGAAGATCTCGACATCGAAGCCGAGGTCCTTCGCATAGGTGTGGATGTACTCGTCGTATTCGGGCAGCGTCATCTTGCCGAAGACTTCGACCTGCGATTTGCCGCGCATCTGCATGCCGGCGCCGTGTATCACCAGTAATTTGGGCATGATAGTCCTGAGAGTGAATGCGGCGGGCACGCTGCCTGCCGGGGGCGCCAAGCTTACCGCACTTTGCGCGCGGCGCCGCGGGGCGGCGCGCCCGCACCGCCGGCGTTGGCTTTAGAATAACCGGCGCATTATTCAAACAATCAGGGAGAGAGCAATGAAGCATCGAGTGGGTATCGTGGGGGTGGGGTTGATGGGCGGCTGGCTGGCGCAGCATCTGCTGGCGGCCGGTTATTCGGTGATTGCGCATGATCTCGATCCGGCCAAGGTCGATGCGGTGGTCAAGGCCGGCGGCAAAAAAGTCGATTCGCCCGAGCAGATCGCTGCGCAGGTCGATGTCATCATCCTGTCGCTGCCGAATTCGAAAATCGTCGATGATGTCGTGCGCAATTCGCTGAAGCTGTTCGAAACCGGGCGCAAGGGCCTTATTCTGCTCGACGCTTCAACCGCGGACCCGATGCAGTCGAAAGCGCTGGCCGCCGAACTCGCCGCCAAGGGCGTCGAGATGGCCGACTGCACCATCAGCGGCACCAGCGCGATGGCCAAGGTCAAAGACACCGTCTTCATGTTCGGCGGCAAAAAAGAAATCTACGACGCCGTGGTGCCGCTGTTTCAGGCGATGGGCCGCGAATGGGTCTACATGGGCGCGCACGGTAACGGCGCGACGATCAAGCTCGTCGTCAATCTCGTGCTCGCCCTGAACCGCATGGCGCTGGCCGAAGGCCTGACGCTGGCGAAGAAGGCCGGCCTCGATGCGGCGCAAACGCTGGATGTGCTGAAAAAATCGGCCGCCGGCTCGAAATGCATGGACCAGAAAGGCAAATACATGGTCGAGGAAAACTACCTGCCGCCGATCGGCCACCTCGGCATTCACTACAAGGACGTGCGCCTGATGCTCGCCCTCGGCGCCAGCCTCGACTGCCCGCTGCCGCTATTGGCGATCAACGCGCAGGCGCTCGCTTCGCAGATGTCCAAGGGCCGTGGCGACTGGGACAGCTCGGCGGTGATGCAGTTCTACAAGGAACTCGCCAACCTCTAAGGCGCACCGAAGGGCAAGCTAGCGCGCCTTGCCAAGCGAAAAATCCATGATCATGCGTGTGGCGAGGTAGAGGCGCGGCTCGATCGAATCGATGTCGATGTATTCGGCATCGTTCGAGTGGCCGCCGAAGCCCTGCAGGCCGAAGCGTTCGATGACCGGGCCTTTGGCCTTCAGCGCGGCAAATGCCGCGTCGGTGCCGCCGCCTTCAGCCACCGTGCCGACCACCAGCTCGCGGCCGATTTCGCGGTAGACCGTTTGTGCGTGGCGCGCCAGCGCCTCGGCCGCCGGCGTCATTTCAAGCGGCGGACGACGGCGCTCGAATTCCATCGTCACGCGCGTGTCGGGGATCAGCTGGTTTTTGATGCGCGCGCGGACTTTTTCTTCGATGCCGTCGTAATCGGC
>CAZVDN010000340.1:0-3909 GCA_964625665.1 uncultured Streptomyces sp.
GAGAATCGCGCCGAAAATATCCGCGGCACGGCGCCGCGTAGTCTCCGCATCGGCGATGTGATCGGCAAGCCGCGGCCGTGTCAGAAACAATGAACCCGCCTCGCCGAGTTCCAGCGGATCGAGATCGCGCACCGCGCCGGCCACCGCGCCGAAGTTGACGATCAGCCCGCGCTTTTTCGCCGCACGGAAGCTGTCGCGCAGGGTCGCCCTGCCGATTGGATCGTAAACGACATCGACGCCCTGCCCGCCGGTCGCTGCGCGCACGGTGTCGGCAAAACGTCCGTCGTCGTACAACACCGCAATATCCGCACCGCGCGCCCGCGCCACCGCCGCTTTTTCTTCGCTGCTGGTCGTGGCGAACACGCGCGCGCCGGCGCGTTTTGCAAGCTGCACGAGGATCTGGCCGATACCGCCGGACGCCGCGTGAATCAGGCAACTGCGTCCCGGCGCCAGCCGGCCGACATCATGCGCAAGGTAATGCGCCGTCAAACCATGAAACAGCGTAGCCGCCGCCATTTCAAACGACAACGCATCCGGCAATTTCACGCAGCGCCACGCCGGCACCGCTGCTTGTTCCGCGTAACTGCCCCAGACGATGCACCACGCTACGCGGTCGCCGACGGCGAGATCCTTGACGTCTGCCCCCAGCGCAATAATTTCACCCGCGCCTTCCATGCCCAGCGTGCACGGCAGGCTGACCTTATAAGTCTGCGAATTCGCGTATTTGCCTTCGCAGGTATGCACGTCCATGAAGTTGATGCCGGCGCAGCGCACGCGCACCAGCACTTCATCGGCCCTGGGCACCGGCACCGGGATGGCGCGGTGGATCATGGCGGCGAGGCCGCCGTAGTGATCAATCTGGATACATTTCACGTGGGTTGTCTTTCCAACTCTTGGCGAATGGAATTATTGCATGCGCTGGAACACGGTTTGGCGGAGTTATTCCGCAGCGCGCACTATGCGAAGCGCCTTGCGCGAATGTGTTGCTGATCCTGATTACACGGGAATTTGCCGCCCGGGATGGTCAGGCCGGTTATTGCTTTTCTTGCTTCGCCTCGAGCGGGGAAGAATATAACCCGGCGCCTCTGGTTCGGAGATGCACGAATCAAGGTTCCGTACTCAACGCCTAGTTCGCAGTCTTAAGCCCCGCATCCCGAATCAACTTCCCCCACGAATCGTGATCGCGCTTCACCTTCGCCGCGAATTCGGCCGGATTCATCAGCAACACCTCGACATTCTGGGTGGCGTAATACTCACGCATTTCCGGCGTCGCCAGCACCTTGACGATCATGCCATTGAGTCTGTCGAGCACCTCGCGCGGCGTGCCGGCCGGCGCAAAGAGGCCGTGAAAGCCCGTGTATTCGTAATCGCGCACGCCGGCCTCCGCCACCGTCGGCAGTTCGGGCATGACCTCGGAGCGCGTCTTGCCGGTGGTGGCCAGCGCGCGCAACTTGCCGGCCTTCACATGCGGCGCCATGACGATGATGGAGAAGATCATCATGTCGATGCGGCCGCCAATCATGTCGGCAAGCATCGGACTGTTCGAGGCATAGGGCACATGCGTGATCTGGATACCGGAACGCACGCGGAAGAGTTCGGTGCCGAGATGAAAGCCGGTGCCATGACCGGGCGAACCGAAGCTGATCACGCCCGGCTTCTTTTTCGCCAGCGCAACCAATTCAGCCACGGTTTTCACCGGCATCGACGGGTGCACCACCAGCACCGCAGAGAACTGCCCCATCGGCGCCACCGGCACGAGGTCACGCATGACGTCGATCGCCATCTTTTCCTGCATGTGCGGATTGGTCGTAATCGAGGAACCCGGGCCGCTGAAAATCGTATAGCCGTCGGGCGCCGCGCGCGCCACCAGTTCCATCGCGATATTGCCCGAGGCACCGGGACGGTTGTCGATGATGACCTGCTGGCCGATCGCCTCGGAGAGTTTGCGCGCCATCGGCCGCGCCAGCGAATCGCTGTTGCTGCCGGCCGTGAAACCAATGACGACCCGAATCGGTTTTGACGGATAGGCTTGCGCCGCCACGTGTACGGACCACAGCCCAAAACATGCGCTGCCGGCCACCGCCGCCATCGCGTTCAACGTTTTCATGACTCCTCCATCCCTAATCTTGTCAGCCGAACAGCGCCATGATGCGCCGATCGAGCGCGCCACTGTCGCGTGCGCGCCATTGTTCGAAATTGTCGTCTTGATCCGTCAGCGCTTCAAGCGCCGCAAAATCGGTGGCCTGCACTTCCAGACCGCGCACAATGAAATTCAGCAACTGCACTTCCAGCCTGTCGAGCATGTCGGCGACATCGATGCCCGGCACCGCCGGCGCGAGCATGGCCGCCAGCGCCATTGCCGAGGCACCCGCCGCCCAACCTGCCCGGCTGACGATGCGGCCCGACAGTGCATCCGCCAGCGCGGCGCGTGCTGCGTCGGTCATCGCCGGGAAATAGTGCGCAACGACCTCCCCGCGAATACTGTGCATATGGCTGACGACATTGCCGTAATCGCTGGCCGTATACGACGCCGCGTGGCGGCGATAACGCGTCACGACCTGCGGCAGGTTTTCGAACCGCAGCCCCGCGCGCATGCCATCGACCCACAACGCATAGTCGGCGCCGGGCCCGGTCTCCGGCCTGTAATCGATGCGCCGCTCGCGGAACGGTGCGAGTTTCATGCAGGCGGCCGGATTGATAATGGGCGAAGTAAACAGCAGCATCGATTTGATCGCGTCGTCGCTCTGAGGATACGCAGCGACACCGAGACGCTTGTCGTCACCGAAGCGCTCAATGGCGCCGCCAACGATGTCAGGGCCGCCGGCAGTTTCGAGCCGCGCCACCTGTTGCTCGAACCGTCCGGGCACCGCGATATCGTCCTGATCGAGCAGCGCGACATGACGGCCGCGCAGCAGCCCGATGGCACGCTGGCGCGTAAGCCCGACGCCGAGGTTCTGCGGTTGCCGGATCAGACGGAGCGCGGGATGACGGATGGCCTCAACCACCGCGACCGTGTCGTCGGTCGATGCGTCGTCAACCACGACGATTTCAAAACCGGCAAACCCGTTGTCGATAACCGATTCAAGCGCCTCGCGCACGAATGGCGCGCCGTTGAACGTCGGCATGAATATGGACAGCAGCGGCGTCATGTCAAGTCGGGCTGCCGGATTACGCCGCGCGCAATCGCCGCGCAGCCTAGACGAGCTCTTTCATCACCGCATAGAGCGCGTTCTGCGCTTCAAAGCCGATGCCCGGCCGCTGCGGCAGCTTCAGCCAGCCGTCGTCGACCTTCGCTTCGTCGGCAAACCCCGCAAACACGCCGAACACGTCCGGATAGGCCTCGCAGCCGCCAAGGCCGAAACCGCCGACGATATGCAGCGTCATCTGGTTGCCGCCGTGCGGAAATATCGACGCGCGTTTCCATTTGTGGCGCTTCAGCATCTCCAGCGTGCGCGCGAACTGCGTGATGCCGTAGGACTGCGGCACATCGATCTGGATGATGTCGCGGTCCTCGCGCATGCCGCCGAAGCGCACCAGATTTTCGATGTCGCCGGTGGAGAACAGGTTTTCGCCGGTGCCGATCGGCGAATCGTAGATCGATGCAAAATCCGCCAGCAATGCGTAATCGAGCGGATCCGTCGGCTCCTCGAACCAGCGCAATTTGAAATCCTTCAGCGCCTGGGCATACTGCAGCGAGCGCAGCCGGTTGAAACCGGCGTTGGCATCAACAGCCAGACGGTCGCTTGACCCCACCACCTTGATGCCGGCCTCGACGCGTTTGACGTCCTCCGGGATGGTCATGCCGCCGACCTTGATCTTCATGGTCGTATAGCCCTCGTCGAGGCGCTTGCGGATTTCGTCTTCGAGTTCCGGGATGCCCTTGCCCGGCGCATACCAGCCGCCGCCGAC
>CAZVDN010000341.1:0-3908 GCA_964625665.1 uncultured Streptomyces sp.
GGCATATTGTGCGTCTTCAAACGCACAGTCATCGCTGCCTTCGAGTTCGATGCCGATCGAAAAATCGTTGCAGCGATCGCGCCCCTGCCAGCGCGAAACACCAGCATGCCAGGCGCGCTTCCCGGTAGGAACGAACTGCACGATCGCGCCGTCCCGGCGCACCAGAAAATGCGCTGAAACCTTCAGCCCCGCAATCTGAGCATAGTAGGGGTGCGCCGCAGGATCGAGGGTATTGGTGAAGAGTTCGACGATCCCGTTGCCGCTGAATACACCCGGCGGCAGGCTGATGTTGTGAATGACCAGCAGACATATCGCCGCACCGTCCGGGCGCTCATCGCAATTCGGCGACGCGATCTGCGTCACTCCGCCAGCCCAGCCCGCCGCGTCGATCTCGATTGACATGAAATTTTGGAAGTCAGAATTCAGGGCTGTTTGCCGTCATTTCGCGAAATGCCTGCAAGGCCTACCCTGCCGATCCGGCATACCGAATGGCGCATCCTAATTGATGCCCAGCCGCTCCATGCGATAACGCAAGGCACGAAACGTAATGCCGAGCAGTTTGGCCGCCGCCGTGCGGTTGAAACGCGTTTTCGCCAGTGCATCAAGTATGGCTGCCTTTTCGACACGGTCGAGGTGTTCCTGCAGCGGCAGGCCGGCCAGATCACCCGTCGTCTGCGTTTCAGCACGGGCCGCCGGCGACGCGAGTTGCAGTTCGTCGCGCCCGATGCGGTCTCCGGCGCACAGCGCGAGCGCGCGCTCGAGAATGTTCTCTAGCTCGCGCACATTGCCCGGAAACGGGTAGGCACACAATGCATCAATCGCCTCCGGCAACAGGCTCACGCGCTCGCCGCCGGCGCTGCGGCGCAGGATGTCCCGGGCGAGAACCGGAATATCATCGGGCATTTCACGCAGCGAAGGCATGCGCAGTTCAATGACGTTGAGCCGATAATACAGGTCCTGGCGGAATTTGCCGTCACGCACGGCGTCGCCCAGATGGTGATGGGTCGCGCTGATGATGCGCACATCGACGTTTTCCTCGGAGGTCGCACCGACCTTGCGCACCTTTTTTTCCTGGATAGCGCGCAGCAGCTTGACCTGCATCTGTATCGGCAGATCCGCCACCTCGTCGAGAAACAGGGTGCCGCTGTTGGCCGCCTGAAAAAAGCCTTCCTTGTCCTGGTCTGCGCCGGTAAATGCGCCCTTCCGGTAACCGAAGAACTCGCTTTCCATCAGATTTTCGGGAATCGCACCGCAGTTGACTGGGACAAAGGGCGCATCGCGCCGCGGGCCCATCATGTGCATCAATCGCGCGGCCATTTCCTTGCCGCTGCCGGATTCGCCACTGATGTGCACCGGCGCCTGGCTGCGCGCCAGCCGGTCGATCATCTGGCGCGTCTGCTGCATCAGGGCGGAGTCGCCCAGCAGGACCGGCAGCGCCGAAGACTGCGGGTCAGCCCCCTTGCGCTGCGCGTTCGGCCGCGGAAGCTTTAAGGCGGAACGCACCAGCGAGCGAAGTTGCTCCAGCGAGACCGGCTTGGCGAGATAATCAAACGCCCCGGCCTTCAGCGCCGCGACGGCGTTTTCCGTGCTGCCGTGCGCGGTAATAACCGCTACCGGCGTCGAACCGTACTGGGCCGTCACATGTTCGAGCAGCTTCAGACCATCCCCGTCGGGCAGCCGCATGTCCGTCAGACACAGATCGTAACTGCAGCGCTGCAACAACTGCACGGCCTCGAATTCGCTCGCCGCGCAATCGGTCTCCAACCCCATGCGCTGGAGCGTCATGCTGAGCAGTTCGCGAATATCCGCTTCGTCATCGACGATCAGAACCTTGCCCATGTTCCCTATGCCCCCCGGCACTGCAGTGAAAACTGCGCACCCACCGGCGTTTCAACGAATTCCAGCGTCGCGTCGTTGGCCGCGCAGATTTCCCGCGCAATATAAAGGCCCAGACCGGTGCCGCTGCTGACCGTCGTGTAAAACGGCTCGAACAACTGGTTGCGCACCGTCGGCGGCACGCCCGGACCATCGTCCACCACATCCAATTTTACAATATCCCCGCCGCCGATCACGTCGACGGCAATGCGAATGCTGCCGCTTTCGCGCTTGCAGTGCCGCACGGCATTGCGGCACAGGTTCCACAGGATCTGGTTCAGGTGACTCTGGTCGAAGGCCACGCGCGGCGTGGCCGCCAGTTCGAGGGTGATGACGTCTTCCGGCAGTTTTTCGATCTGGCAGAACTGCTCGACGAAAGAACGCAGAAAAACGTCAAGCGCGAAAATCTCGCGGTGCGCGCGCTCACCGCGATTGAGCTTTAGCACGTCGTTGATCATGCGGTCGAGCCGCAGCGTGTTGTCGCGGATGATCGTCAGCAGGCGCTTGACGGTATCGTTGATCGCCGGTTCCTCCTGCAAAAGCTCGGTGGCATGGCTGATGGCCGACAGGGGATTGCGGATCTCATGAGCAATGTTGGCCGTCAGGCGACCGAGCGCCGCCAGCTTCATCTGCCGCGCCTGCGCTTCGACGCGCGTGATGTCTTCGAGAAAAATCACCGCGCCGACATTGCGGCTGAGTCCCACGGGCACGAAACGCGCGCTGAATTTTTCGCCCTGGATGATGGTGGCGCCCGGATTGAAACCGACGGCGGGATTCCGCCGCCATTCGTCCAGCCGCTGTGCCAGTGCCGGTGAATAGTCCTTGAGCAGGCGGCTGCGCCGCGGCCGCCGCAGCGAGCCGAGCATGTCTTCGACGCGGGCGTTGTACTGGCGGATCACCCCCGACTCATCAACCACCAGCACGCCGTCGTCCATGTCCTGAATCACCAGCTGGCTGACTTCTTCCATGCTCGCCAGATCGATTTCGCGCTGCGCCGCCAATTGCTCCGTGGCAACCAGGTATTTGGCCAGCGTATGGGCAACCCAGGCAGTGGCGAAATAGCCGATGCTGAGAAAACCGGCCTGCACATATTGGGTGACCGGCGCCGAATTCATCAGCACCTGCGCCGTCTGTTCGATCAGCACCGCGATGCTGCCCAGCGACGCGTAGAACAGCGTCAGGCGGCCGCGGCTGATGAGGCCCGCGGCCGCAAGCGCCGACAGCAGGAGCAGGCCCAGTCCGCTGGAAATGCCGCCGCTCGAGTACATCAAAACGACGATGATGACGATGTCGGCGCCGACCTCCAGGCCGAGCTGCCAGTGAAAATGGCGTCGCGACGCAATAAGGACAAACCAGAATGCACTGAGCAGCACATAGCCCGCGCTGAAATAATGATACAGAGCGCTGCCGGTCGAACCGAAAGCCAGGCGGTCGCCGAATATGAGGCCGGCGCCGAGCAGCACGACGGCCACGACCGAACGATAGGCGTTGAAGAAAAACAGCGACCGCCAATAGGTATCGGTCGCCTCGGCAGCGGCGGCGTGCGCGGAATCGTCACGCGCGCGCGGTTCGTTGCCTCCGATTCGCGACGGTGTTGCGGCCGCCATGTCAGTCACGCCGCGCTGCGTGGTCTTCGCAGCAGAATGCGTTTTCGCCCCGCAACACGCTTTCGCTGCGCGGCAGATGCACACCGCAGCGCAGACAGCGCACCATGTCCTCCGACGGCTTCGGCGCCGGCGCATCGGTTTCGCGCAGCGAGCGCAGATAGCGCCTCAACAGCCACCATGCCGCGGCGACCACCGCGAGAAGAAAAATCAGCTTGGACAAATTGCGCTCCGGCTCCCAGACACCGGCATGTGCGCCGGCGCCGCAATAGTGTGCGCCAGTTCGCACAGGGCGTCGAGGCACCTGTCCACGACGCCGCACCGCGCACTGCAGTGCGCGGATGCTTCTTCAACCGAAAAAAATTCGACCCGAATGGTCGGGGTGAGAGGATTCGAACCTCCGACTCCTGCGTCCCGAACGCAGTACTC
>CAZVDN010000342.1:0-3898 GCA_964625665.1 uncultured Streptomyces sp.
GCCCACGCTCGGCCAGCAGATCGTCGTCGACAACCGTCCGGGTGCCAGCGGCATCGTCGGCACGGATCTTGTCGCCAAATCGCCGGCCGACGGTTACACCATGCTGCTGATCGGCATGTCGAGCTACACGGTGACGGCGGCGCTGTTTCCGAAGCTGCCCTTCGATGCCGGCAAGGACCTCGTGCCGGTGACGGTACTGGCCGCGTCACCGTTCATCTTCCTCGTGCATCCGTCGATGCCGGTGAAAAACGTCAAGGAACTGGTGGCGCTTGCCAGGGCGCGCCCGGGCGAACTCAATTACGCCTCGGGCGGCACCGGCACGCATCCGCAGATGGTGATGGAAGTGCTGAAGCTGAAGGCCGGCATCAACATCATGCACATCCCTTACAAAGGGACGGGCCCGGCACTCACCGACACACTGGCCGGCCAGGTGCAGGTCGGCATGTTCGGCATCCTCGCTGCGCTGCCCGCGGTGCAGGCCAACCGGCTGCGCCCGCTGGCGGTCACGGAAGCGCGGCGCTCGTCGCTGCTGCCCGCCGTGCCGACGCTCGCCGAAGCCGGCGTCGAAGGCATCGTCGAAGCCGCCGCGCACATGATCATGGTGCCTGCGGCGACGCCGAAGGACATCGTCGCGCGGCTCAACCGCGAAATGGTCAGCGCCCTGCAGACGCCGGCGGTGAAATCACGGCTGGCCGGCGAAGGCGGCGAAGCCGTCGGCAACACGCCCGAACAGGCCGCCGCTCAGGTGCGCGCCGATCTCGACAAATGGATCGACGTCGTGCGCCGCACCAACATCAAACTCGAATAACCGGTTCAGGATCGGCCCCATGAAACAACGCACCATCGGCAACACCGGCATCAGCGTTTCAGCGCTCGGACTCGGCTGCAACAATTTCGGCCTGCGCATCGACGAAGCCGCCTCGCGCGCGGTCATCCACAAAGCGCTCGACCTCGGCATCACCTTCTCGGACACCGCCGATGTCTACGGCAAGCGCGGCGGCTCCGAAACCTGCCTCGGCAAATACCTCGGCGCACGCCGCAAGGACATCTTCCTCGCCAGCAAGTTCGGCGGGCCGATGCACGCTCCCGAAGACAAGAACGGCAACATGAAGGGCTGTTCGCGCCGCTATATCATGCAGGCGGTCGAAGCTAGCCTGAAGCGGCTCAACACCGACTGGATCGACCTCTATCAGATGCACCGCTTCGACCAGGAGACGCCGCTCGATGAAACCATGCGCGCGCTCGACGACCTCGTCAAACAGGGCAAGGTGCGTTACCTCGGCTTTTCGACGCTGGTCGGCTGGCCGTTTGTCGACATGCAATGGACGGCGCGCCAGCTCGGCACCACGCCGCTGACCTGCTGCGAATCCGAATACAGCATTCTCAAACGCGGCGCCGAACGCGATCTGATTCCGGCGATGCTCAAACACGGCGCGCAATTGCTGCCCTATTACCCGCTGGCCGGCGGCTTTCTGACCGGCAAATACAAGCGCAGCGCACCGCTGCCGGAAGGCGCGCGCATCACCAAGGGCGAGCGCTATCAGGGCATGTTCATCAGCGAGGAGAACTGGGACATTCTCGACAGGCTCGAGGCCTTTTGCGCCGCGCGCAACCGCACGCTGCTCGAACTGGCGTTCGGCTGGCTGCTCGCGCAACCGGTGATCGCCACCGTGATCGCCGGCGCCACCAAACCCGAACAGCTCGAAGCCAACATCCGCGCCATCGAGTGGGAACTGACGCCTGCGGAAGTGGCGGAAGTGAACGAGATTTCAAAGAAAGACTGAAGCGATTTTTTTACGGAGACTGCAATGGCAAAAAGCAACGCACTGGTTACTCAGATGAAAAAGAAATACGGCGCGAAGGCGATCAACAACGGCCTGCGCCTGAACCCGGCCGACTTCATGGAGATGCTGAAGTGGCGCGATGAGCTTGACCCGCATTACGCCAAGCTCTGGCTCGAATACACCTACGGCGGCCTCTACAACCGCGGCGTTCTGACCGAACGCGCGCGCCTGCTGGTGGCGATCTCGCAGGCGGTGGCGATGGATGAAATGGAAACGCTGGAGAGCCACATCAAGAGCGCGCTCAACCTCAAGGTCAAGCCGCGCGAAATCCTCGAAGTGCTGCTGCAGATCACCGTGTACCTCGGCACGCCGAAGATCACGCGCGCCGTGCGCGTCTTCAAGAAGATCATCACCAAGGCCGGCCGCCTGAAGGAAATCAAGGCCTCGCAACTGCCGATCGACGGCGTGACAAAGAGCCGCGATCTGGAAAAAGAGCGCCCCACCTGGCGCGTGCCGGATTCGAAGTTCCCGGAACGCGAAGCGATGATGCAGAAGTACGGCTGGCACGGCATCAGCGCCGGCATCCGCCTGCAGCCGACGCACCACGTCGAGACCGTGATCCAGTTCGACCGGCTCGACCAGAACTATCTCAAACTCTGGCTCGACTTCATCTACGCCGGCATGTACGTGCGCGGCATTCTCGACGACAAGACGCGCCTGCTGTGCATGGTCGGCGTCTGCGCCGTGCTCGATGAGCAGATCCAGGGCGAAAACCACCAGCGCGCCGCGCTGATGCTCGGTGCGACGCCGCGCGAAGTGCGCGAAGTCTTGTGGCACTCGACGATTTACGCCGGCATGCCGCGCAGCCTGCGCGCCGTGCGCCAGTTCGACCGCATCCTCAACGAGGTCGGCCGCGCCAAGGAGGCTTACGACACGCAGTTGCCGCTGGTGTTGTAACGCGGGCGGCTCACCGCTAATCGGCGGTGAGCCCCTTCTGCTGCACGATCTTGCGCCACTTCTCGATGTCGGCGCGCAGGAAAACGGAAAATTCTTCGGGTGTATCGCCCACCGGCGTCAGGCCGAGTTCAAGCAGGCGCTTGGCGATGTCCGGTTTCTTCACCGCTGCCACCGCCGCCGTGTGCAAAGCAGCGACGATCTCCTTCGGTGTCTTCGCCGGCACGGCGATGCCGTGCCAGTTGCTCGCTTCGTAATCGGGATAACCGGACTCGGCCACCGTCGGTATCTCCGGCAACAGCGGCACGCGTTTGGCGGTACCGACGGCGATACCGCGCAGGCGCCGGTCTTTGACGAAGGGCAATGCCGTGGCGATCGGCGCAAAGTAGACCGAGACCTCGCCGGCGATCACCGCCGTCTGCGCCGGTGCGCCGCCGCGGTAAGGCACTTCGAGCAGGTTCACGCCGGCCATGATTTTGAAGAGCTCGGCAGCCAGATAGGTCGACGTGCCGACACCCGCTGAACCGTAGTTGATTGCGCCCGGTTTCGCCTTGGCGATTTTCACCAGATCGCCGACGGTCTTCACCGGCAGCGACGGATGCACCACCAGCATCAGCGGCGAGATGTCCGCCTTGGTCACCGGAATGAAATCGCGCATCAGGTCATAGCTGAGGTTCTTGAACAGGCTGGCATTGACCGTATGCGTTTGCGCGACCTGCAGCAGCGTGTAGCCGTCGGGCGCTGCTTTCGCCGCAATGTCGGCGCCGAGATTGCCGCCCGCGCCCGTGCGCAGATCGACGAACACCTGCTGGCCGAGCACTTCGGTCATGCCCTGCGCAATCAGGCGCCCGACCAGTTCGGAAGCGCCGGTCGAAGGCATGATGTAGCGCACGGGTTTGGCCGGATACGTTTGGGCGTGCGTGCCAGCCGCGACACACAATGTCGCGGACACAACAACTTGCAGCAGGGAGCGCAGGTTCATGGCAGCCTCAGGCCGGCACCGGCCCGTTCATCTCGGGCATGATGACGTGCTCGCGTGAAAGTTCATCGATGCTGTTGACGCCGATCAGCGCCATCACGCGGTGAATTTCCTCGCGATAAAGATTCAGCGCGCGCAGTCCGCCCGCCTCGCCGGCGACCGCCGTGCCGTGCAGGGGTCC
>CAZVDN010000343.1:0-3894 GCA_964625665.1 uncultured Streptomyces sp.
AGATGGCAATGTGAATCAACCAGCATTTGAGCGTTTTACATCGAATGGTAACCGGCTCATTATAATGGGGCTGGTTCTCAACTTGCCCGTCTTTTTCCAATGCATTGGCCTAATTGCACACGCGCCACATTAGCGTTGCTCGTCACCGCAATCTCGAATGTGTGCGCGGGCGCCGAGCCGTATCCGGCTCGCCCCGTCCGATTTGTCGTCTCATCGGCGCCAGGAGGAACCCAGGATGCCGTGGCGCGCCTCATCGCCAACCAGATAACCGGCCAAATCGGTCAGCAGGTCGTGGTCGATAATCGCGGTGGCGCTAACGGCATCATCGGTTGCGACATCGTGGCCCGTGCCGCTGCAGACGGCTATACCCTTCTTTATGCAGCCACAGCGTTTGCCATCATGCCCAGCGTGAGCAAAAAGCTGCCGTTCGACGTCGTGCGCGATTTTGTGCCGATAACCCGCGTCGGTGTTCTTGAAGGCGCCCTGCTTCTGGTGCATCCCAATTTGCCGGTCCAGAATGTGCGCGAATTGATCGAACTTGCGAAAGGCCGTTCGTTGACTTTCGGATCACCCGGCGTCGGCAATTCGCTACACCTCATGGCAGAGCTCTTTAACGTCAGCGCCGGCACCCGCATGATTCATGTGCCATACAAAGGCGCGGGTCCCTCTTTGAACGCCCTGTTATCCTCGGAAATCCAGATGGTGTTCATCCCGCCGCCGGTGGCGATTCCCTACGCGAAAAGCGGTCGGGTCCGCGCGCTCGGCTACAGCGGCACCCGCCGACTGGCAGCGCTGCCCGAACTGCCGACCATCGGCGAAGCCGGCCTCGCGGGATTCGGCATGGATCTCGGCTGGCAGGCATTGTTTGCGCCCGCAAAAACGCCCGACGCGATCGTCACGCGCATTTACGCGGAGGTCAAACGCGCACTCGAGGCGCCGAAACTTCGCGAATCGCTCCTCGCCAGCGGTTATGAACCCAAGGGCGAGTCGCCGGAAGAATTCCGCAAACTGTTTCTTGAAGACATCCGGCGCTACGCCGAATTGACGCGCATCGCCCGCATCGAGGCGGAATAGACGCAGACGGCTTGGCAGGCCACCGGCGGTCAACTCAGAAAAACGAATTGTTTTCCGGCGCTTCGCCGCGCATGACCGCTGCGTAGCTGAGAAGCATTTGCTCTATATAGAGCCGCGGACTGAGCGGATGATTTACGGTGCGTTGCTGGCGCAGCAGAGCCCGGTGATAGCGGGAAATCTCAATTGCGCGCAGGCGCGCGGCCAATTGCGCAAGCGGCTTCTGGTAATCGGGGTTATAACGGACCTGTCCACCCGAGCAGAGACTGAGCAGATCATATGTCCAGCGCTGCAGCCAACCGAGCAGACGCACCGGCGGAACGTCGCGCACCTGTTCGGCGAGTGCCAGTATGTCGTGCTCGCGCGACGTCAGGCCATTCAGCACATTTTTGCGCTGGCTCCAGAAGTCTCCGTCATTCAATGACAATGCCAGCAATGGCGCATTGCCGGTCTGCGCCAGGCTCAATGCGGGTTCGGCGATGCCCTGCTCTGTCAGCCAGTGCACCGCGACTTCCTTGTCAGGCGTTGGCAGTACAACCTTCTGACAGCGACTGTGTATGGTCGCCGGCAGGTCGCTGGGGCGGTGCGTCACCAACATGAACCGGGTTCCGGCCGGCGGTTCTTCGAGATTTTTCAGCAACGCATTGGCGGCATTGACGTTCAGCGTTTCGGCCGGATAAAACACGATCATTTTTCCGCCGCGCTGGTGAGCGGTCAGGAATATGAAATCCTGCAATCCGCGCACATCCTCGATTTTGATTTCCTGGCTTGGTTTGCGCCGGGCGGCAGCGCTCTCGCTCTCCGCACCGGCGTCCTCGCCGTCACGATCGGCATTGCGCAGGGCTTCCGGCCGGATTTCACGATAATCCGGATGGGAGTCCGTCACGAACCAGCGACAGCTTTGACATTCCGCACAGGCTGCGCCGTCGGCCGCCGGCGATTCGCAGGCGAGCGATTGCGCAAGCTTGCGCACAAAATCGATTTTGCCGATGCCCTCGCGCCCGCTGAACAACAGGGCATGCGGAAGGTTCTGCCGCCTTGCCAGCATCTCCTTCCAGATCATCGCCTGCCAGGGATAAACGCTTACCGGCATAATTCATCCACGAGCGAAGCCAAGGCGGTCTGTACTTCCGCAATACTGCGCGAAGCATCGACGACGCGAATGCGCTGCGGCGCCGCTGCCGCACGCTGCAAATAGCCCTGGCGCACGCGTTCAAAAAACACCTCATTTTCGCGCTCGAAGCGGTCCGGCGTCTTGATGCTGCCAGCGCGGGCGCGTCCGACAGCCGGCGGCAGATCAAAGACGATGGTCAGTTCGGGTTGCAGGCTGCCCTGCACCCAGCGCTCGAGCATCGCGAGTTTTTCTTCTGAAACACCGCGCCCTGCTCCCTGATAGGCGAAGGTCGCATCGGTAAAGCGATCGCAAAGAACCCACTCACCCCGATCCAATGCCGGCGCAATGACACGCTCGATGTGTTCGCGCCGCGCCGCAAACATCAGCAGGGTTTCAGTTTCAAGATGCATGGGCTGGTCTTTATCGAGCAGCAGCGCACGCAGTTTTTCACCCAGCGGCGTGCCGCCGGGTTCACGCGTCTGGCACAGCGTGATGTTGCGCGCGCGCAGCTGCTCGCTGAGCCAGACGAGATGGGTGCTTTTGCCAGCGCCGTCTATGCCTTCGACCGTAATGAATTTTCCGCGCACCTGGTGTCTCGTCCTGACTAACGGTTGCCGTTGCGCTGGTATTTTGTCACGGCGCGTTCATGCTCGGCCAGCGATTCCGAAAATTTGGAACTGCCATCGCCGCGCGCCACGAAATACAAGGAGCGGCTCGCCGCGGGATGCAATGCCGCGTTCAATGCGGCGAGCCCCGGCATGGCAATCGGCGTCGGTGGCAAGCCGGTCCGCGTATAGGTGTTGTAGGGCGTGTCGGTCAAAAGATCACGTTTGCGCAAATCGCCGTCGAAACCGGCGCCAAGCCCGTAGATCACCGTCGGATCCGTCTGCAGTCTCATGCCGATGCGCAGACGGTTGATGAACACCGAAGCGATCATCGCGCGTTCGCCAGCCTGCCCGGTTTCCTTTTCGACAATCGAAGCAAGGATCAAAGCCTGATAGGGATCTTCGAGCGGCAGCCCTTCGGCGCGCGACGCCCACAGCGATTCAAGCTGGTTTTGCATCATCCGGTTTGCCCGCTGCAACACGGCGATATCGCTGGTGCCGCTGACAAAAAAATAGGTGTCCGGAAAAAAAAGGCCCTCGGGAACCGGCTTTGCAAGGCCGAGGCGCGATGCGATCTCGGCATCACTCAATGCCGCCAGATCGTGGCGGAGCGCCGGATGAGCATCGATCGCCGCTTTGAGCTGACTGAAATTCCAGCCCTCGACGATCGTGAATTTGTCCTGACGATGTTCCCCGCTGGTCACTTTTTGCAGCAGCGCATAGGGTGAAATCGAACCGGAGATTTCATAATTGCCAGCCTGAATGCGGTTTTCGAGACCCCTGGCACGGGCCAGCAGTTCAAAACGCAATGCAGAATCGACGACGCCGACATTGCTCAGTTGCCGAGCAACACTGCGCAGGCTGCTACCCTGTTTAAGACTGAACTGCACCGGTTTCTCAAGGTCCGTTTCGATGAATGTCGTGGCAGCAATCAAAGCCAGCACCAAAACAAACGCCCACAAAACGATTCGAAAAATCCCGTGACCGCTCCGTCGGGCTCTTTTAGCCATTGGCGATCCAGTTGCGCAGACGTTCAATAAATGGACTCACAACCCAGGTCATGTCGTCAACGGCAATGACCTGCCAAACGCCAATGACGCTGTT
>CAZVDN010000344.1:0-3856 GCA_964625665.1 uncultured Streptomyces sp.
CCGGCGCGATTGTCGACGACGATCTGCTGACCAATCTGCGACTCGACCTGGCGCGCCAGCAGGCGCGCGAACACATCGACATTGCCGCCGGGCGGGAAGGCCACGATCAAGCGCACCGGCCGGTCCGGATAGCCGGACGCCGCTGCGTGCACCGTGCCGGTCCATAGACTCAACGCGATGCAAAAAGCACTGCACGTCGCCAAAAGGCGAAAGCAGCGGCCAATGGGTTTGCCGGCAGTCTGGATCATGGCCCGATTATATCCGCTTGGCGCAGACGCCCCTTCCCTATCCCGCGACAATTGTTTACGCTAGCTCTCCGCTGACCACGTACGGGGGAGAAACACATGCACCGCTCAATCGAAGAATTCGGCAAAGCCTGCCACGCCGCACTCAAAGCCAGGCCCGGCCCCGCCGGCCGCACCACTGTCTGCGCCATGCTGCGCGAACTGCTGCTCAACAAAGAGCTGATGAACAAATGCTTCGACGACAATTCGCCCGAGCGCAAAATCCTCTACGAAGACCCTGAATTACATTTCTGCGTGCTCGCCCACCAATACAAAGGCGCCAAGGACAGCCCGCCGCACGATCACGGCCCGTCGTGGGCAATCTACGGTCAGGTCGAAGGCGAAACCAAAATGTACGATTGGGAACTCGTTTCGCCCGCCGGCCCCGACACGACCGGCAAGGTCAAACACAAAAAGGATTACACGCTCAAACCCGGCATTGCCCATGTCTACAACGAAGGCGATCTGCATTCGCCGAGCCGCGCCGGCCCGACGCGACTGATCCGCATCGAGGGCATCAACATGGAAAACGTCAAACGCTTCAAATACGAGGCGGTTTGACCGTCCGCGTTCCGTTCCATTGCTGGTTTTAATCCACGCGTCGCCCGCGCCAGCGCGGGAGTCCGGCTTGAGGTTTTCATGAAATCATTCAAAGACTGGATCCCCGCTGTCGCGGCAACGGCGTTTCTGACAGGTGTCATGACCATGCCGGCCACCGCTGCTCAACTGAATCTGCTGTCCTCCACTGCGGTGCAAACCGTGCTCGACGAAGTCCTCGCACAACACGAGCGCACCAGCGGCGACAAGGTGTCGGTGACCATCGCCAGTTCCGCGTCCATCATGGCCAGACTCAAGGCCGGCGAAACGCCCGACATGGTGATCCTCACCCGCGAAGGCATTGACGAACTGATCAAGCAGGGCAAGGTCGTCGCCGACAGCCGCGCTGAAATCGCCAGCGCCGGCCTCGGCATCGCGGTCAAACGCGGCGCTGCCAAACCCGACATCAGTTCGGTCGACGCGCTGAAGAAAACCCTGCTCGCCTCGCGCTCGGTTGCCTATACCGCGACCGGCGCCAGCGGACTTTATTTCGCCAAGCTGCTCGAACGGCTCGGCATCGCCGAGGCGATGAAGCCGAAATCCAATGTGCTGAAAAGCGGCCTCGCCGGCGATGTCGTCGCGCGCGGCGAATCGGACCTCGGCGTGCAGATGGTCAGTGAAATACTCGCCGCACCCGGCGCCGAACTGGTCGGCCCGCTGCCGGCCGAAGTGCAAAGCACCATGGTCTTCACGGCCGGCACGCTGACCGGATCGGCGCGCGGCGCCGAAGCCGCCGCGCTGGTGAAGTTCCTGCACTCGCCGGCCGTCGGCCAGGTATTCAGGGCCAAGGGCCTCGATCCGGTCACCACAAAATAAAACGCCGCGGCATGCCTGCCGCGGCGTTTATCAGAAACACCCGAAGACGGATCAGCCCATCGCGGCAACGACGGCGTCGCCGAACTCCGTGGTCGATGCCTTGCCGCCCAGATCACCGGTCAGGTGTTTGGCTTCGGCGATGACCTTGTCGACCGCCTTGTCGATGATTGCAGCAGCCTGCGTCGCTTTCGGTTCGCTGCGCTTGCGCCCCAGCCACTCCATCAACATCTGGCCCGACATGATCATGGCGTAGGGATTGGCAATATTCTTGCCGGCGATGTCCGGTGCCGAGCCGTGCGTGGCCTGGGCCATGGCATATTTTTCACCGGCGCAGAGACCGGGCGCGAGGCCGAGGCCGCCGACGATGCCGGCGCCCTCATCGGTCAATATATCGCCGAACTGGTTGGTGGTGACGACGACATCGAACTGGTGCGGGTTCATGATCAGCTTCATGGCGAAACCGTCTACCAGCACTTCATTGAGTTTGCAGTCCGGGAATTCCTTCGCCACCTTGCGGCACTCTTCGGCGAACATGCCGCAGACCAGCCGGTAGACCGGCTCTTTATGTACGCTGGTCACCGTCTTGCGCGGACGCGTGCGCGCGATTTCAAACGCTTCGCGCGCCACGCGGTTCGCACCCTTGCGTGTCACCACGCGCATGCCGACGGAAATTTCGTCGTTCGGTCGGAACTCGCCGGTGCCGGCGATCACGGTGCCGCTGGCGCACATGCCTTCACTGACTTCGCGCAGGAACACGATATCGACGTCCTTGTGGATCGATTTGATGTTCGGATAGGAGCGCACCGGCTTGATGCTGGCATAGAGATCGAAATGCTTCCTGAGCGGCGGCATGATCCACGTCGGGTCATTGCGCGGATAGGTGTTGTGCCCGATCGGGCCAGAGACCCAACCGTCGGTCTGCGCCAGCGCGTCGGTGGTGAATTTCGGCATGGTGTGGCCGTAGAGCTTGTGCCCTTCGCGGCCCAGCGGCAGTTCGGTCCATTCGACCTGCAGGCCGGCTTTTGCCGCCGCAGCCTTCATCACCTTCACGCATTCCGGCACCACTTCAAGGCCGATGTCCTCGCCCAGACAAACTCCAATTTTCAGCATGCTGTTTCCTTCTTCGTCAAATCAGTTGTATCAATTATTCAGGCCGCTTTTTGCGGAAAACGCTTCATCACCTTCAACCGCTGCGTGTTGTCGCCGGCCAGGTGGGTCCAGATGATGCCGTCGCGCACGAGCTTGTCGGCGTAGGCCGGCACCGCGCCGCCATGCGCACCGTGCACATCGAGATTGAGGTTGGTGACACGCTGGATCACATCGCTCGAATAGTTCATGAGCAGAATGATGTTCGGCGATTCGTGCAACAGGTTGTCCATCTCCCACGCCGCACGCAGGCAGTAAGTGCGCAGCGCTTCGGTTTCCATGTGCATGCGGTTGATGGCGAGCTGCACGTTCTGCTGCTCGACCAGCGCGCGGCCGTGGCGCACCGTGGTGCGCGCATAGTGCAGGGCCGATTCGCAGGCGTCTTCGCAAACACCCAGCGCGTTGCAGGCCAGCTCGAAGTCGCTGAACTCGGTGGCCGCACCGGTGCGCACCTTGCTGCCCTGATTGACCTTGCCGACGACGTTGGCCGCCGGCACGCGCGCGTTTTCGAAAATCAGTTCGGCGTTCTGGTAGAAGCGCCAGCCGGCCTTGTTGAAGCGTTTGCCGAAACGAAAACCCGGCGTGTCGCCCGGCACCAGGAATACCGTCATGCCTTCACGCGCCGGCACGCTGAAATCGGTGCGTGCGCTGACGAAAAACAGTTTGCCGATGCCGCCGTTGGCGATGAAACATTTTTCGCCGTTAAGGATCCAGTCGTTGCCCTGCTGCTCGGCCTTCAGGCGATAACCGAACTTGCTGCCTTCGGGCGGATAACGGTTGTCGGACCCTGAATTGGGCTCGGTGCTGGCCGAACCGATCACAAATGAATGGTCGGCGACAAAGGGCTTGAGAAAGCGCTCCTTCTGGTCTTCGGTGCACGAAGAACTGATCA
Organism: uncultured Streptomyces sp.; assembly: GCA_964625665.1. Taxonomy (GTDB): domain Bacteria; phylum Pseudomonadota; class Gammaproteobacteria; order Burkholderiales; family SG8-41; genus PALSA-1004. The sequence continues at coordinate 3,736 of CAZVDN010000344.1, forward strand.
GGTGGCTCCACTTCCAGTTCTGGCTGAAGGCCTTGGAAATCGCGCTGTCGGCCTTGGCGAGTTCGGCCATTACCAGTGCCTGGGTGACGAAATCGACTTCGTGGCCGCCGTATTTTTTCGG
>CAZVDN010000345.1:0-3854 GCA_964625665.1 uncultured Streptomyces sp.
CAAAGTCGATCCCAAAGCCAAAAAAGTGACGGCCACTGCGGCCAAGGGCAAAGCGAATTGTTCCGGTTCGCATGGTGTTCGGGCACCTGTTGTATCGACGCAACGCCGTGGCGCAGGGGTTCTGCGTATGAATGATAAATAGTCCTTTTAAATCAATGAATACGTTGTATTACGTACGCGAACAATCGAATTGTGACGATGGTGGGCGCTGGCGAGACTCGCATCCAAGAGTGCAGTGGTCCGAAAGTCAGGTCGTTGCGCCCTACCGTTGGCCGGTTTCAGAGGCAAAAGTTTTGTGCGACTGAGCCGGTTGATTTGTTTGATTGAAAAAAGGAGAGCATTGAATGAACAAAAAATTGATGGTTGCTGCAGTGGCCGGCGCGATCGGCACGCTCGGCGCTTCGGTTGCGTTCGCGCAATCGAGCACGGTGTCCCTGTCGGGCTCGTTGAACTTCAACTACGGTTACTACGACAACGGCGGTGCGGGCTTCACCAACGCCGGTGCTATTGGCACGCCGAAAGTCAAGACCGATGCCTTGGCCAATCAGGAATCCGAGTGGGTTGTCAAAGGTGAAGAAAATGTCGGCGGGGGCATGGCTGCGTTTTTCCAGTGCTCGACCTCGATGGACATCACCGGCGGTGCGGCTGCCAACATGTGCGCGCGCAACAGCTTTATCGGCCTGAAAGGCAGCTTTGGCTCGATCAGTGTCGGCAATTACGATACCCCGGCCAAACGTCTGGCTGCCCAGTTTGATCCGTTCCCGATCAGCGCAGCGATGGGTCAAGGCGGTCAAATGTGGAACGCGACGGCCAGCAACACGGCCAACGCTGCCACGCCGGCCTCGTTCTCGCGTCGTCAGCAAAACCTGATCACCTACAACATGCCGACGATGAACGGTTTCGATGCGTCGTTCGCCTGGAGCAGCGCGAACGAAGCGACCGCTGCCAACAGCGCGTCTACGATTCAAAAGCCGCGTTTGTGGTCGGCGATGGCCGCTTACACCAACGGCCCGCTGCAACTGGGTATTGCGTATGAGCGTCACGTTGATTACAACCCGGCTGCTCAAGCGGCCTACACCGGCAGCAATGACTCGATGTATACCCTGGGCGCTGGTTACACGTTCATGGGTTCGCTCAAAATCAGCGGCGTTTACAACAGCATCAACTACAACAACATTACCGCCGGCCAAGACATGAGCGTTCGCACTTGGGGTATTTATGGCGACTGGGCAGTTTCCGGCCCGCATCGCGTGCGCCTGGGTTACGGCGTTCAGGGTTCGACCAAAGGCACGTATAACGGTGGTACCGTTGCCGCGAACATGGTTGGTTCATGGGTTGGTAACGCCGGTGCTGGTCAGACCGGCGCGCAGAAGCTGCACGGTGAATACGCTTATGCACTGTCGAAGCGTACGGAACTGGGTCTTGCCTATGCGAAGATCAACAACGATCGTTTCTCGGCGATCACCGTCGGCACGGGCAGCAACAACCCGAACTTCGGCGAGTCGCAAACGTTCTACGGCATGTTGATCCGCCACAAGTTCTAAGAAACGGGTTTAAGCAGCACCTGTTTTTCGAACAAAGAGACGGGCACCTTCGGGTGCCCGTTTTTTTTGCCTGATGAGTTTGCATCCGCGCGGCCGGCAGATCGGGATGTGGAGGGCCGTTCAATGTGGAACCCTCGAAAAAGCCTTCGACAGGCCATGGCTGCCGAAATAGAATGTCGGCGCGGCGAAGCGCAATGTTTCGCTGATCAATTTATTGTCGATCCGGATCATGGCCGAAGCTGAAATTTCCCGTCCCGGCTTGCAGGCAAACCTGCTGCAGGTCATGGAATTGTTGCGCAAGCAGCGTTCTGCCGAGGCACACGGTCAGGGCGACGAAGCGCACGCGGCTGACGTGCCCGACCAAACCGAAACTGAACTGCAGAGCAAGCTCGACGAGCTGCATCCGGCTGACGTTGCCTACCTCCTCGAATCGTTGCCGCTTGATGACCGGTTGATCGTCTGGGATCGCGTCAGATTCGAGCGCGACGGCGAAATTCTGCTGGAGGTGTCCGACGCGGTGCGCGAATCGCTGATTGCGCACATGGAAAACACCGAGCTGGTCAAGGCGGCCGAGCAGCTCGATACCGACGAAATTGCCGACCTTGCACCGGACCTGCCGCGCGAGGTCATGCAGGATGTTTTCCGCTCGTTGTCCGTCGAAGAGCGTGAACAGTTGCGGGCGGCGATGTCCTATCCCGAAGATGCGGTCGGCGCCCTGATGGATTTCGACATGATCACTGTCAGGGACGACATCACCGTCGAGGTGGTATTGCGCTACCTGCGCCGGCTCGATGAGATGCCCGACCATACGGACCAGATTTTCGTGGTCGATCGCGACATGCGATTACGTGGCCTCCTGCCGACGAGCAAGCTGCTGGTGACCGATTTGGATGTGCCGGTTACCGAGATCATGATGGATGACACGATACGCTTCAGGCCCGATGAAAAGGCGCAGGACGCCGCGCTGGCCTTTGAGCGTTACGACCTGGTCTCGGCCGCGGTGGTGGACGCGGATGACAAGCTGATTGGCCGCGTTACCGTCAATGTGGTCGTCGATTTCATCCGCGAGGAGAGCGAAAACGAAATGCTGTCTGCCGGTGGTTTGCGCGAGGAGGAGGACCTTTTCGCGTCGGTCTGGAGCAGCGTAAAAAACCGCTGGACCTGGCTGGCGATCAATCTGGTGACCGCATTTATCGCTTCACGTGTGATCGGCGCGTTTGAGAATTCCATCGGCAAACTCGCGGCGCTGGCCGCCCTGATGCCGATCATTGCCGGGATCGGCGGCAATTCGGGCAATCAGACCATCACGATGATCGTGCGGGCGCTGGCGCTCAATCAGATTACGCTGGCCAATGCACGCAAACTCTTCGCCAAGGAGATCGGCGTCAGCTTCATCAATGGGCTGCTGTGGGGCGCCGTGGTCGGGCTGTTTGCTTTCCTGATTTATCACAGCGTCCCGCTCGGGCTCGTCATGACCGGTGCCATGGTTCTTAATTTGCTTCTGGCGGCGATCATGGGCGTGACCATACCGTTGCTGATGCAAAAGCTGGGCCGCGATCCAGCGGTCGGCTCCAGTGTAATGATTACCGCGATTACAGACAGTGGCGGCTTTTTCATTTTCCTTGGCCTGGCGACGATCTTTTTGATCTGATCTACATTCAGGCGCATTGGTCTCCAAGACGCGCTGTACACTCAAATCATGTCTGTCGCCATGCTTCAGCAAGCCTATGAGCGTTTAAATGCCGGTGATGCTGCCGGCGCTGAACGCCTGTGCAATGAGCTGCTGGCAGCGGATCCGGTGAACGCAGGCGCCCTGGATATGCTCGGGGTCGTGAATTTGATGAGCGGGCGCCCCGAGGCGGCACTGGCTTATCTTTCTCGCGCTGTAGCGACCAGCCCGGCCGATGCTGCAATTCTTGAGCATCTGGGCCTCGCCAATCTGGCGGCGGGGCGATTTGTCGAGGCTGAATCCGCCTTTCGTCGAGCGATCGCCGGCGGTGCGCGTAATGCAATGGTGCACATGCGCATGGGCATGGCAGTGAGTGCGCAAGGGCGCCTCGAGGAGGCGCTTAACCTGATGCGCGAAGCGGCCCGCTTGTCGCCTGACGATCCCAATGTGCAAATCAATATAGGCAACATATTGGCGGAATCCGGACGACTGGAGGAAGCGGCCGCCTGCTGCAGCCGGGTGCTCGAACGATATCCGGATCATGCCGATACGCTGTTCAATCTCGGCAAGCTTTTCCGCAGCCAGGGCCGCATCGCCGAGGCGCTGCGACGGCTGCAAACCGCCTTGGCACACGCGCCGCA
>CAZVDN010000346.1:0-3850 GCA_964625665.1 uncultured Streptomyces sp.
CCCGCATGCCGCACAAGGTCAACACCACAGACAACATGCCGATTCCCGCTGGCGTGCTCGACGCGGACCCGGAAATGCGGCCGCCCAACAGCATTTTCTGGAAATCGAAATCGGCATGGTACATAACTCCGCACGAACTGCCGAAATTCGACGAATACAAGTAGGCCGCGGGCCTTTCGAAATCATCCACCGATAAAATACGCGCGGCCGCACGGCGCAACACCACAGGGAGAACATCATGGCGAGACTGCCTTTTGTCGAAGACAATACCGAATCAAAGGAAGTGCGCGCGGCTTTTGAAGCTGCACGCCGCTTTAACGGCCGCGTCGCCAATTCGATGCGTCTATACGCGCATTCCCCGGCCATCCTGAAGTTCCTGTTGCCGTTGCAGGCGGTGCTGCAGAAAGACGGCCTCGGCTGCAAGATCGACGCAAAGACGCGCGCACTGGCCATGATCAAGGTTTCGGCGCTGAACGAGTGCAAGTATTGAATCAAGCACAATCGCCTGGTCGGGCGAACGGCAGGCTGGAGCGAAGAGCAACTCGAAACACTGAGCGGCGACGATTACATGAACAGCAGTCTGTTCGGCGAGCGTGAAAAAGCAGTCATCCGCTGGGCCGAGCTGGTCACATGGAACAAGGCGCGCTACGACGGCGAGGCATTCAAAAAACTGGCCAAACATTTCGACAGCACCGAGATCGTCGAACTCACCACCGTTGCGGCATTTCGCGGCCTGATGAACCGCTTTATCGACTCGCTGCAGATCGAACTCGAAGGCCCTGAACTGCAGGCCGCCGGCGGACGTGCGGCGGCCAGTCAGGAAGACCTGCACGCCTACATCGAGAACCTGCTGAATCCCGGCTAGACCCGGTCAATCCGGCCGCTGCGCGGCGATTCACTCGTTAAAGTGAACCGTTTCTCCGCGCAGCGTGATCGAACTGGTCAGCGGAACCGCCTGCACCACCAGGCGCTCCGCAAAGCAACCGCCCTTGGCGTTTTTCACCAGAGTGACTATCTTTTCCATTGGCTCATCGGAGTCGATTTCAAGTCTGGTCGCCACACCTTTCCAGTTTGAATTCACCGTACCCTTCAGGACCGAGCCGCCCAGCGTGAAATCGAATTCCACCAGCACCTTGGCCTTTTTTACCTTCAACTTCATCATGTGCGCGTACCGCGCAACCTGGGTAAGCAGTCAGAAACCGATGCCCATGGCAAGATAACTCATTGGCGGCGGAAACTTGTTGGTGCCACCGATATGCGCGGGCTCGTCGGAATAAACTTCGAAACCGCGCGAATGCGCTACCTTGAGGTGCATCTCGCCTGCGATGGTTTCGGCCTCGGCTTCAATATGCACGGCGAATCCCTGCGCCGGCAGCTCCGGTTTGTCGATAATCCGCTCACCGGGTTTACTGCTTTGTTCAAACGGATTCAATGGTTTTTGTTCCATGTTTTCAACCTCCGTGTAAATTAATACTGCGAACTCAAAATATCTGCCGATCGTTCATTTCATTCTGGCCGGATTCCCGCCGCCTGCATCACGCCGCGCCACTTGGCCAGATCGGATTTGACGATGTCCCCCAATGCTGCCGGGGAACTGATCACCGGTTCCATTCCCATCGAGAGCACGCGTTCGCGCAAATCGGCTCGCGCAAGGACTTTTTCCAACGCGGCATGCACCCGCGTGACCGCCTGCGACGAAGCGCGCGGCGGCAGGTGTACGCCGTTCCACGAACTGTATTCGAAACCCGCCACCCCCGATTCAATCATCGTCGGCAATTCCGGCAAAGCTGGCGTGCGCTTCGCACTGCTGACAGCCAGCGCGCGCAAACGCCCGCTGGCGATATGCGGGACCGCAGTCTGCGTAATCAGAAACATCAGTTGCGCATGACCACCGAGCACATCGGTGGTCGCCTGCGCGAGCGATTTATATGGAACATGGGTCATTTCGATTTTCGCCAGCGATTTGAGCAGCTCGCCGGTCAGATGCCCTGCGGTACCGGTACCGCCGGACGCAAAATTGAGCTTGCCCGGATTTCCGCGCGCGTACTGGATCAGCTCGCCTACGGTTTTCGCGGACAGCGACGGATTGACCACCAGCACATTGGATACCGTCAGGATGAGCGCAACAGGCGTCAGATCGCGCGTCAGGTCATACGATGACTTCGTGAATAACCCGACGCCGATGACAATTGAACCGGTTGTATTCAATAGCGTGTAACCATCGGGGGCGGCGCGCACCGTCGCCTCAACCGCCACCACACCACCGCCGCCGGGTCGCTGGTCAACCACCACCTGTTGCCCCAGTTCTTCGGTGAGTTTTTCGCCGAATATCCGCGCGACGACATCCGGTCCCGGGCCAACGATAAATCGCAGCGGCCGGTTCGGCCATGCATCCCCTTGCGCGGACGCCGCAGGCACGCAGCCCGCGATCAACAACAGCAATAGTCCGATGCGCATCACGACCTCCGCCACAACAGGTTAAAACATATACGCGATTCTTGAACCTCACTGCGGTCTGATGCCGGCCGCCTTGATGACCTTTCCCCACTTGTTCATTTCGCCTGCAATATACGCGGCGAACTCGTCCGGCGCACTCCCGACCGGCTCCAGTGCTTCGACGGCAAAACGCTCGCGCGTATCCTGTATTCGTATCGCCCGCAGCGCTTCCTGGTACAGGCGATCGATAATCGGGCGCGGCGTGCCCGCCGGCGCCAGCAGGCCGAACCACTGTGTCGCTTCATAACCGGGCAGCGCGGATTCGGCGATCGTCGGCACCTCCGGCATTGCGGATATGCGTTTGAGTCCGGTGACGCCGAGCGCGCGCACCTTGCCGTTGCGGATGTATTGCATGGTCGAGGCCGGCGTTGAAAATTGTAACGACACTTCGCCGGAGAGCAGAGCGATAACGCCTGGCCCCGAACCCTTGTAAGGCACGATCACAATATCCGCGCCCGTCATCATGCGAAAAAGTTCCGCTGCCATATGCGGCGTGCTGCCGCCTCCCGGCGAAGCAATGGTCAACGCGCCGCGTCGTGATTTTGCCAGTGCAATCAGGTCGCGCATGTTGCGCGCCGGCACCGAGGGGTGCGCCGTCAATACATTGCCGGATTCGACGAGCTGCGAAACCGGCGCGAGATCGCGTCGTGCATCGAACGGCACGCTGGCAAACATGAACGGGTTGACAGCCAGCGCCGCTGGCGTAATCAGCACGGTATAACCGTCGGGCGCCGACTTCGCAACGTAATCCGCACCGATCACGCTGCTGGCACCGGGGCGGTTTTCCACCACAACCTGAGCGCCAAACGATTCACCGAAGCGCAACGCCATAACGCGACCGACAAAATCGCTGCCGCCACCTGGCGTGCTCGGCACAATGATGCGTAGCGGACGTGACGGATAGGACTGGAGTTGTGCCGACGCCTGGGGTAACGCCTGAAACACACAGGCCAATACTACAAGTATGCCGACGCCTGAGTGCATGGATCACGGGCCTTTCAGAATCAACGAAACACCGAACGCCGCACCTGCCGTCGGATCGCACCGACCCTCTGCGCAGTAAAAAAGCCGGCTGACCGTCGCCGAGTCATCGGCACTGACGCTTACGTCCAATCGCCGATGATATTACACTGCCATGGCGTGCGGCGTTTCTGATACCCGATTTTGCGCAGGGTGCCCGCCCCATACCGGCGATCCTGAAAACGACGGAGAACTCTTGATGCGATTGGCAACACACACCATGCTGGCGGCACTGTGCGGTGCACAATGCCATTTGGCGCCAGCGCTCGCGCAGGAGTATCCGGACCGGCCGATCCGCATGCTGACGCCGTCGTTGCCCGGCGGCGCCCCGGAT
>CAZVDN010000347.1:0-3824 GCA_964625665.1 uncultured Streptomyces sp.
GAGACCTGGCACCTCGACATCGAGGAATTCCTGGAGTTGCGCAAGAACACCGGCGATGACCGCCGTCGCACGCACGACATGAACACCGCCAACTGGATCCCCGATCTGTTCATGAAGCGCGTGATGAACAACGGCGAATGGACGCTGTTCTCGCCGTCGGATGTGCCGGACCTGCACGAGAAATTCGGCAAGGCCTTCGAGACTGCCTATCTGAATTACGAAGATATGGCGGCCAAGGGCACGTTGAAGTTGTTCAAGAAAATCCCCGCGGCACAGCTGTGGCGCAAGATGCTGACCATGCTGTTCGAGACCGGCCATCCTTGGATCACCTTCAAGGACCCCTGCAACATCCGCTCACCGCAGAACCACGTCGGCGTCGTGCACAGCTCCAACCTGTGCACCGAGATCACGCTCAATACCAACGAGGACGAGATCGCGGTCTGCAACCTGGCCTCGGTCAACATGCCGGCCCACCTGGATGTGGCCACCGGCAAGCTCGACATGGAGAAGCTGAAGCGCACGGTCGGCACCGCGATGCGCATGCTCGACAACGTGATCGATCTGAACTACTACTCGGTCAACAAGGCGCGCAATTCGAACTTCAAGCACCGCCCGGTGGGGCTCGGCATCATGGGCTTCCAGGACTGCCTGCACATGCTGCGTATTCCCTATGCCTCGAAAGAAGCGATCGAGTTTTCCGACCGCTCGATGGAGGCGATTGCCTACTGCGCATACTGGGCATCGACCGACGTTGCCGAAGAGCGCGGCCCCTACGCCACGTTCAAGGGTTCGCTGTGGGACCGCGGCATTTTCCCGCACGAGTCGCTGAAGCTGCTTGAGCAGGAGCGCGGCGGTTTCGTCGAGGCCGATATGTCCACCACGATGGACTGGGAGGCACTGCGCGCCCGCATCAAGCAGGTCGGCATGCGCAATTCGAACTGCATCGCCATCGCGCCGACTGCAACCATCGCCAACATCACCGGCCTGTCGCAGTGCATCGAACCGACCTACCAGAACCTCTACGTCAAATCGAATCTGTCAGGCGAGTTCACGATCACCAACGAGTTCCTGGTTGAGGACCTGAAAAAGCTCAATCTGTGGGACGAAGTGATGATTGCCGATCTGAAGTATTTCGACGGATCGCTGGCGAAAATCGACCGCATGCCGGCCGACATCCGCACGCTCTACGCCACGGCCTTTGAAATGGATCCGTCGTGGCTGGTTGAATGCGCGGCACGCCGCCAGAAGTGGATCGACCAGTCGCAGTCGCTCAACATCTACATGGCCGGCGCATCGGGCAAGAAGCTCGACGAGACCTACAAGCTGGCCTGGCTGCGCGGCCTGAAGACGACCTACTACCTGCGCACCATGGGCGCCACGCACGCCGAGAAATCGACCGTGAAGTCCGGCGCGCTCAATGCGGTGCCGAGCGACGGCGGGTTGTCGGCAGCGCCGGCCTCCGATGTGAAGTTCTGTTCGATCGACAATCCCGAATGCGAGGCTTGTCAGTAGATTCATTGGTGATGGCAGCAAAGGTTGTTGAAGAGGGAAGACGGGGAACAACGAGTGACGGTGTCGCACCGATAGCAAACCAAAGCGGCACCGTCGGCAGTTGGCAGGCGTCCACCTAAAACATCAATAAAGGAGAATCAGCATGTTGCATTTCGAAGACAGCGCGGAACAGCGCCCCAACGCGGCCGCACTCGGGCTGCAGACCGTAACTTCATTGCCGGCCGACCCTGCCGCCGCGCTGGCTGCGCTGGCGCCGAAGGCGCCGGGGGCGGAGATGCGCCGCGTCAACGTCGCCGACAAACGCATCATCAACGGCCAGACCGACGTCAATCAGCTGGTGCCGTTCAAATACAAATGGGCGTGGGAGAAGTATCTCTCCGCTTGTGCGAACCACTGGATGCCGCAGGAAATCCAGATGGCGCGCGATATTGCGCTCTGGAAAGACCCCAACGGTCTGACTGAAGACGAGCGCCGCATCATCAAGCGCAACCTCGGTTTTTTCGTCACCGCCGACTCGCTGGCCGCCAACAACATCGTGCTTGGCACTTACCGCCACATCACCGCGCCGGAATGCCGCCAGTACCTGTTACGCCAGGCGTTTGAAGAGGCGATCCACACGCACGCCTACCAGTACATCGTCGAAAGCCTCGGCCTCGACGAGGGCGAGGTGTTCAACGCCTATCACGAGATTCCGTCGATCCGCGCCAAGGACGAGTTCCTGATCCCGTTCATCGACACGCTGACGAACCCCCATTTCAAGACCGGCACGCCGGAAAACGACCAGAAGCTGCTGAAGAGCCTGATCGTGTTTGCCTGCATCATGGAAGGTCTTTTTTTCTATGTCGGCTTTACGCAGATTCTTGCGATGGGCCGCCAGAACAAGATGACCGGCGCTGCCGAGCAATATCAATACATCCTGCGCGACGAGTCGATGCACTGCAATTTCGGCATCGACCTCATCAACACCATCAAGATGGAAAACCCGCAGCTGTGGACGGCGGAGTTCCGTGCCGAGATTCAGGAGCTCATGAAGCGCGCGGTCGATCTCGAATACCGCTATGCCGAAGACACCATGCCGCGCGGCGTGCTCGGCCTCAATGCGCCGATGTTCAAGGAATACCTGCGCTACATCGCCAACCGCCGCTGCCAGCAGATCGGCCTCGATGTGCTGTTCGAGGGGGCCAACAATCCCTTCCCGTGGATGTCGGAAATGATCGACCTCAAGAAGGAACGCAACTTTTTCGAAACCCGTGTCATTGAATATCAAACCGGAGGTGCGCTCAGTTGGGACTAAGCCTGCTTGCCAAGAGATATCCGCGAAATCGTCGTCGCATGCACGCCATTACAGAATGTCGTGCCGAGGAAAACTACACACTGTGGTTGCGCTTCAATGACGGGCTTGAAGGCCGCGTCTACCTCGGCGATATTGTCCACACCACGTATTTCCGGATGCTGGGCGATATCGACACGTTCAACCGGGTCGAGGTCGATCCGGTTGAAAACACGGTGACCTGGGAAGGCGGCATCAAGCTCGATCCGGAAGTGCTCTACCGCGATTTGGCCAGCAAGGCGCAGTCGGCCTTGCACTGAGAAATGTTCGCCGGTATCGGCGAAGCGGGCGTCCGGCCGGGGCCGGCTGCCGTCAACGGGTCCGCGGCGTTTGTGCCGCGGCGCAGTGACCCTTAAAGGAGAACACGCATGGCGAAAAAATCCAAGGCCGCGAAGAAGAAAGCGGTAAAGAAAAAGAAAGTGACTGCGCGCAAGGCCAGCGCAGCACGCAAACCCGCAGCCGGACGCAAGGTTGCGGCAAAAAAGGCCAAAAAGGCCGTAGCAAAGAAAAAATCCACTCGTAAGGTGGCTACAAAAAAGACTGCAGTTAAAAAAACCGCAGTCAAAAAAGCGGCAGTTACAAAGACCGCGGCAAAGAAATCCGTCGGCACTCCGGCTTTGCCGGTCGTGCCGGCGCCTATTTCGATTCCGGGGGCCTGGCCGTTTCCGATGCCCGGCAATTCCTGATTTTCGAAAAGCAGCAGTTAATGCAAAACGCCCGCCGCATTCATGCTGTGGGCGTTTTTGTTTTTGTGCCGGGGTATTGGCGGCTTATCAACCAATTTAGTGGAGAGCGCTGTGGCTGACGGCAAACTGGCGCGTTGTCTTGCCCCTGCCACCGTCAGCATGGCGCTGCGCGTCGCGCTGGTGGTTGGCAGTGTGCTCAACCTGATCAATCATTTCGATGTGTTGTTCGGCGCTCCATTGGGCACGACGACTGCAGTTCAAATGGCGCTGACCTATGTCGTGCCGTACTGCGTTTC
>CAZVDN010000348.1:0-3823 GCA_964625665.1 uncultured Streptomyces sp.
CGTGCAGTTTTTCTTTTCGCCGGTGCTGGTTGCCGCGGGTCAACTCATGGCGGGCCGCGTCATCGGTCTGGCGGTGAGCACGGCGTCCCGCTCGCCGGTGTTCCCAGATATTCCGACGGTCGCGGAGGCGGGCATCCCCGGCTTCGATTACGACCAGTGGTACGGGTTGCTGGTGGCGGCTAAAACACCCAAACCGCTGGTCAATGCGCTGAACAAGGAAGTGGTGCGCATACTGACGCTGCCCGACATGAAGGAGCGCATGCTGACCCAGGGCGCCACGCCGAAGCCGACGACGCCAGCCGAATTCGACGCATTCATCCGCAGCGAAGTGAAACGTTTCGCGGCGGTGATCATTGCGGCCGGCGCCAAGATCAATTAATTAAAACCATAAAACGAACAGCGGCGGGGATACGAACATGGCGGATGACGGCAAAACAGGCATCACGCGGCGCGATTTCATCAAGCTGGGTGCCGCGGCAGGCGGCATCGCCGCGGCGGGTTCCGAACTGATTGTGCCGGCTTGGGCGAACCGCCATCCGCATCCGCGTCCGACCAGCGCCAAATTCCTCGACCGCAACATGTATCGCAAGAACGCGAACGTGGTGTCGCATTTCGACCCGGGCGAGGAGCGCGAAGCCAAGATGCAGATGATGGCGATCGGCGCGCGTCGCTTCATGTTCATGCGCGGTGATGTCATCGATGTCACCGATCCGCTGAAACCGTAAATGTTCAATCGCAAGGCTTATGTCGGCAACCAGGTGAACCTGGCCTACAACAAAAAAATAGGCAAGTGGATCCTGATGACCGGCGCCGGCATTGCCGGAACGTTTTCCACGCCGAGGGCGCCGCGCGGCAAATACGACGATCCGTCGATGATCCAGCAAAACATCAACCAGAAGGGGCTGCGCGGCGTGCGCTTTTACGATGCCAGCGATCCGGCGAAGCTGGTACCGTTGTCGGAGTGGAGCTGCGATCAGGGTGATCCGAAACGCGAAGTGCAGACGGGATCGGGCACGCACCGCAGTTTTTACGACGGCGGCCAGTACGCTTATCTTGATACCGCGCCGGACAACAGCTTCATCCGCATGGAAAGCTCGGTGCGTTATTACTGCAACTGCGTGCAGATCATCGATGTCTCCAACCCCGCGAGTCCGAAATTCGTGGCGAACTGGTGGGTGACGGGGAAGCGCGCAGGCGAAGAAGAAGCCTACAAAAAGTGGCGCGAATACGGCGACAAGGAATCGTGGACGACCTTGCACGGCCCGATGTACGTGCCGACCAAGGTGGAAGACGGCGGCAAACTCGGTTACAGCGCCTGGGGTGCCTTCGGCATGCTGGTGCATGATTTGTCGGACATCCGCAATCCGAAACTGATCGGCCGCTTTTATCCGCCGATGGAGAAGGGCGGGTTGCCGTTCCACACCATCGACATCGCGCGGCTCAATCGCGGCTTCGTCATCACCAATCCCGAAGTGTTGAACCCCGATTGCAATGAGCCACTGCAGCCGCTCTGGGTGCTCGACGTCAAAGATCCGACCAGACCGCGCCCGCTGGCAAAAATGCCGACGCCGATGCCGCCGGCCGATGCGCCTTACAGCCATTTCTGCGATAAACGCGGCCGCTTCGGCCCGCACAATCCTCCGCACATGAAAGCGCCGGGCAAGGCCCATCCGAATTTCACCGCCTATGCCTATTTCAACGCCGGCGTGCAGTTCTACAACATCGAAGATCCGTCGAAGCCGCGCAACGTCGGTTATTTCATTCCGCCGCAGCCGGGCGACCTCGATGACTATCTGAGCTATCCGCGCGACGCCGGTGCGGTGTTCATCGAATGGGACCGCAACCTCATGTGGTGCGGGACCGGCACCGGTCTTTATTGCGTGACCTCGCCGGCGTTGGGCAAGCCGGTTCTCGAACCGATGGCGGTCAAGGAATGGACACTGCCGGGGCTGAATGCCGGGCACGCGTAAACACATTAATTGCACAAACGGTTTCATCAGGAGAATGGCATGGCTAGCAAGCGCAAGCGTGTAGAACCGAAAGTCGTCAAACGCTCGAGCATCGATCCGAAAAAGCGCGTCAGCACGGCGCCCGATGGTTTGTACGATCCCGCCAACCCCGGCCATCGCTGGGAGCGCCCGCTGCAGGCGCCGGGCCGCATGCAGGTGGATTTCGAGGAGCGTGTGGATTTTCAGCGCCTGCATGATTACCGTCTGGCGCGCACCAAGAATGCGCTGGCCAAATCGAAGCTGGGCGCGATCCTGGTCTTCGACCAGATCAACATGAGATATATCTCGAGCACCGTGATCGGCGAATGGGCACGCGACAAGCTCACGCGCTGGTGTCTGCTGACCGGCAATGGCGAGCCCTATGTCTGGGATTTCGGTTCCGCCGCGCGCCATCACAAGCTCTACGCGCCATGGCTGCCGAAAAACCATTCGCTGGCCGGCAACGTCGGCCTGCGCGGTGCGATCAATCCGCGCGTCGGCCTGTTCGAAGAAGCGGCCAAAGAGATCAAGGACATTCTGGTGGCCGAAGGCGTTGCGGACATGCCGCTCGGCATCGACGTCGTCGAGCCGCCGTTCCTGTTCGCCCTGCAGAAGCTCGGCATCAAGGTCATGGACGGCCAGCAGGTCATGCTCGAAGCGCGTGAAATCAAAAGCTACGACGAAATCACGCTGCTCAACATGGCGGCGGCCATGGGCGACGGCGTTTATCAGGACATTTTCGAAGCGCTCAAACCGGGCGTGCGTGAAAACGAAATTGTCGCCATGGCGACCAAGCGTTTCTACGAAATGGGGTCCGATTGCGTCGAGGCCGTCAACGCGATTGCCGGCGAGCGTTGCAGCCCGCACCCGCACAACTTTACCGACCGGCTGATCCGCCCCGGTGATCAGGCCTATTTCGACCTGATCCAGTCCTACATGGGTTACAAGACCTGTTACTACCGGACATTCACGGTCGGCAGTGCGACCAGGGCCCAGCACGATGCCTACAAAAAAGCGCGTCACTGGATGGACAGTGCGATCGCCATGCTGCGTCCGGGCATCAGCACCGATCAGGTCGCGCGCATGTTCCCGAAATCGACCGAAATCGGTTTCGAAACCGAAATGTCGGCTTTCGGCCTGAACTTCTGTCACGGCCTCGGACTCGGCCTGCACGAGCGGCCGTTGATTTCTCGCCTGAACTCACTCAAGGATCCCTACGAGCTGAAAGCGGGCATGGTGTTCGCCGTGGAGACTTTCTGTCCGGCCAAGGACGGCGTGTCGGCGGCACGCATCGAAGAGGAAGTCGTGCTGACCCCGCAGGGCGCCAAGGTCATCACGCTGTTCCCGGCGCAGGAACTGCCGATCGCGAATAAATACTAGCGGGGTGGAAGCACGCCGGCGCGCTGATACTGCGCGCCTTCGCAGCTTTCCACCTCATACCTGATCCACTACTCCTTATACATAACGGAACTCCAATGGCCACGCCAGCAAAAAAGAAAGCGCCTTCGGCGCCCGAGATCGGGCGCGAAACGCGCCTCGAGCTCTACCGGCTGCAACTCGAACTGCGTTATTGCGAGAAGCGCGCCTACGACCTGTTTTTGCAGAACATGATCAAGGGCACCAGCCATCTGTCGCTGGGACAGGAAGCCATCGCGGCCGCCTTCGGCGTGGCGATGCGGCCCGACGACTGGACCTTCTGCACCTACCGCGGCCACGCGCACACGCTGGCACGCGGCGCCTCGATGGAAGGCGTGCTCGGCGAACTGATGGGCAAGCAGTGCGGTCTGCTCGGCGGCAAGGGCGGCTCCATGCACCTTGCCGATGTGACCAAGGGC
>CAZVDN010000349.1:0-429 GCA_964625665.1 uncultured Streptomyces sp.
TCCGACCGGCGCCACGCAGAACTGCGCGTAACCGCCGCCCGCCACCAGGGCACAGACGCGGTCGCCGAGCTTCAGGCCAGCGGCCGCGAGCTCCGCGGCGTCCCCCTCGACGATGGTGCCGGCCACCTTCAGCGTCATGCCGGCACGGATTTCGCCGAGCGATTCCATTTCCCAGCCGACGAACAGCCCGCGCACATTGTAAGCACGGGAAATCAGCCAGCGCGGCGGCCGGTAGGTGATCTGCGGCGGCGCGATGCGCGCCTGCCCCGCCAGGTTGAAAAACATCGGGTCGAAATCCTGATCGAGCTGGCACTGCAGATCGATCAGGTCATCGGTAATGGCCCAGTCCATTTCGCCGAGAGATTGCCCGATGGCAATTTCCTCGTACGTCGCCCGCCGCCCCTTGGCGTCTTCCAGTACGCGCGCCTT
>CAZVDN010000349.1:439-3813 GCA_964625665.1 uncultured Streptomyces sp.
TGCCGTTACTCATGACTTCGTCTCCGGGTGCAATGATGTCGGTGCCGCGGAGCAACCGCAGCAGTTTGCCCGGCGGCAGCCGCAAAATTGACGCTCGCCAGCAACACGGGTTACTGTATCATATCATTCGAATGATTCATATCTTTGGATTACCGCCAAATGTCCGGCCTGCCGCTCTACAAGGAAGTCAAGGAAAAGCTGATCCAGGCACTCGCCGCAGGCGAATGGACGACCGGAGAAAAACTGCCGGTCGAAGGTGACCTGGCCAGGCGCTTCCGGGTCGGTATCGCGACCGTGCGCGCAGCCGTGGGCGAACTCGAGGCCGCCGGCATCCTTACGCGCAAACAGGGAAAAGGCACCTTCGTCTCCGAGCATACCAACCAAAGCCGGCTTTACCGCTTTTTCAATCTGGTCCGTCTCGACGGCGTGCGCCGGATCCCGACCCGCGAAATCATTTCACTGAAGCGCGGAAGGCCGCAGACTGCCGAAGCCGACCTGCTCGGCCTGTCGCGTTACCGCAATCGCGATGTCTGGCGCCTGCGCAGCACCTTCGCGCTCGACGGCGAGCGTGTCGGCGTAAACGACTCGGTTCTGCCGGCCGGGCTTTTTCCCCGCCTCACAAAAGCGGGGGTTGGTGACGGCGATGTGACGCTCTATGCGTTGTATCAGTCAAACTACGATGTAAACGTCATCGCGGTCGATGCCGACGTACATGCCGATGCCGCACCACGCGATATCGCTGCGCTGCTTGACGTCAATACCGGCCACCCTCTTCTGAACATCCGCCGTCGCGCAAAAACCTACGATGAAACCCCCGTGGAATTGCGCACCTCATGGATCAACACGGCAAAATGCCGATTTCACGTGGATCAGGGCTCGACCGTATGAGCCGCAAAAAGGCCCGTCAAATGAAACAGCCGCCCCCCTTTCTTTTGTTTGCTTTTGCAGCGTGTGCACTCAATGCCGCGGCGCAACCATACCCTGCGCGTCCAGTTCGCATCATTGCCCCCTATCCGCCCGGCGGAGGCGTCGATGCGGCCGCCCGCATCATTGCGCGAGCGCTGTCCGATTCGACACGCCAGCAGTTCGTGGTTGACAACAAACCGGGCGCCAGCGGCCAGATCGGCACCGAACTGGCCGCGCGCAGCACCCCTGACGGCTACACACTGCTGCTCGGCAGCGTCGGACCGAACGCGATACTGCCCGCCAGCAGCAGCAAGCTCCCATACGACGCGATCGCGGATTTTTCGCCCGTCAGCATCGTTGCCATATCGGAATATGCGCTAACCGTGCATCCTTCCCTGCCGGTCAATACCGTCAAGGATCTGATCGCTCTCGCCAAATCGAAACCCGGCGCAATCGGCTTCGGCTCGACCGGGATCGCCGGCGGCCCGCATCTGGCCGGGGAGCTGCTTAATCACATGGGCGGCATCCGGCTGCTGCATGTGCCCTACAAGGGGGGCGCGCCGGTGATGACCGCCCTGCTGAGCGGCGAGGTACCGGTGTCTTTTTCGACCCTGCCGACCGTGCTGCCCTTCAAGGCAAGCGGCCGACTGCGCGTGGTCGCCGTGACCGGCAGCAGGCGCTCGTCATTTGCACCGGATGTTCCAGCTATTGCCGAATCGGTCAAAGGCTATGAAGTAACCCAGTGGTATGGCGTCCTGGCGCCGGCAGGCACTGATGCAGCGATTGTGTCGGCCTTGAACGCAGAGTTCGCCAAAGTCGCGATGACCGACAGCGTCAAGCAGCAATTCGCGGCCAGTGGCGCCCAGGCTGTCAGCACCAGCCCGGCCGCGTTCCGGACAACCATCGAAAACGAAATTACGAAATGGAAAAGCGCTTTCCGGTCCGGGGCCATCAAGCTCGAATAATTCCGCCGCCTACTCGACCTTGAGACCCGACGCCTTGACGACGGAGGTCCAGCGTGCAATTTCCTTGGGCACAAAATCCTTCAGGCTCTGCGGCGTCGAGTCATCAACCACCTCCACGCCCAGCGCATCCAGCCGCGGCCGCAGCGCCGGATCTTTTGCTGCCCGATTGATATCGCGGTTGAGCTTCTCGACGATTTCGCGCGGCGTTTTTGCCGGCGCAAAGAACATGTTCCAGGTATATGCTTCGAACCCGGCCAGTCCGCTCTCATTGACCGTCGGCAGATCGGGCAGCGCCTGTGCCCGCTTCAACGTGGCGGAGGCAATGCCGCGCAAAGGGCCGCTGCGCACGTGACCGGCAGCGCCGCCGACCCCTTCGCACACCGCACTGATATTGCCGCCGAGCAAGTCGTTGATTGCCGGGCCCGTCCCCTTGTACGGCACATGAATAAAGTCACCGATGCCGCCTCGCATTTTGAACAGTTCGAAACACAGATGACTGATGCCGCCGAGCCCTGACGAACCGAATTTGTGCTTGCCCGGATTGGCGCGCAACTCGGCAATCAGTTCCTTGACATTGGACACCGGCAGAACCGACGGATTGACCATGATGATCATCGGCACGTTGACCGCCAGCGCTACCGGCGCAAAATCATTGACCGGGTCGTAGGGCAGTTTGCGCCCGTGGGCGGAATGCAGCGCGTGAGTGCTGATGACGCCCAGCGCAAGCGTGTAACCATCGGGCGGCGCTTTTGCCACCAGTTCGGTGCCGATAATCCCGGCCGCACCGGCCCGGTTATCGACGATCACCGGCACGCCGTAATATTCGGACAGCTTGCTCGCATAGAGCCGGCCGACGATATCGGTCGGGCCGCCGGCGGCATAACCGATCACAATGCGGATCGGGCGCCCCGGAAATCCGCCTGCTGCGTTCTGTGCCCAACTGCTGCTGCATGCTGCAAGCATCCACCCCAGAAGAATAAGCCGCTTCATCACCCCTCCTGTTTTCAGCGTCATCGTGCGCTGTGATCATTTTTTGCGTTTCGCTGCAGCCCCTTCGGCATGTTCGGCCGGCGGCAATGCCGGGTCCTGGATCACGCCGGCGCGCGCCCACAACTCCAATTGCTCGGGAGCTTTCGCCGCATCGACACAACCGAATTTTTCCAGCACCGCCAGCGTATCTTCACCGAGGCGCGGCGGCGACAGCCAGACATCCTGTTCCATGCCGCGGTATTTGACAGGGCGCATCGGCGCGCTCATGTGTCCGATCCCAAGCTTGCCGGTCAGCCGCCGGTGTTTGATTTGCGGATGATCGATGAGGTCGGCGACATTGAGCACCGGGCCGCAGGGCACGTCGCCGGCATCGAAAATTCTTTCCCACTCGGCGGTCGTTCTGGTTTTCAGCGCGGCCGACAATTCGGCGAAGAGCAAGGCACTGTGTTTGGCACGGGTCGACAGCGAAACAAAACGCGGATCGTCGAGCCATTCGGTTTTTCCCAGCGCCTT
>CAZVDN010000350.1:0-3791 GCA_964625665.1 uncultured Streptomyces sp.
TCACCGGGGCGCGCCTTCGCCAGCGCCACCAGCTGCGGCACCGATTTCACCGGCAGCGACGGATGGACAGCGAGCAGGTTCGGCGTATTGACGGTGACGGCAATCGGCACGAAATCGCGCAGCGGCTCCCACGGCGTGTTGCGGCGAAACAGCGGGATGATCCACAGCGGGCTGGTGTAATGCAGGAGCACATGGCCGTCGGCCGGCGACTGCATCGCCACCTCGATGCCGATGATGCCGCGGTTCTCGACCACCGCCGGCTGCCCGAGGTTGGTGGAAAGCGCCTGCGTCATGATGCGCGACGCGAGATCGGAGGCGCCGCCGACTTCGGTGGTGATCATGCGAATCACCCGCGCCGGAAAATTCTGCGCAGCAGCATGGCCCGCAGAAAGCGCGGCGACGGCAAACACAGGCAGCAGCGCGATGACCGTGCGTGCGTTGTGCATCCGCGTGCGCCCTGTGGGCCGGCGGCTTACGCCGGTTCCATGCCCGCGGTGCGGATGGTGGCGGCGGCGGCCGGAGCCGTCAGGTACTTGATCAGCGCCACCGCGGAATCCGGATGCGCCGCGCCGCGATGCACGGCCGCCGAAAACGTCGTGATCTTCTGCACGTCGGCAGACAGCGGCCCGACCAGATCGATGCCGGGCACCGGCAACAGTTCGCAGACCTGCTGAAACGCCAGTTCGGCTTCGCCGCGCGCGCACACTGCGCCGGCCGGCTCGCCTTTGACGACGACGAGTTTGCCCTCGATTTGCGACGCAATGCCCCAGCGCTCGAACAGGTCTTTGAGATAGATGCCGCTCGGGCCCGTCGAATAAACCACCGACTTCGCCGCCAGCACCGCGCGCTTCAGGGCCTCGCCGGAGCTGATGTCGGGTTTCGGCGCGCCGGCACGCACCGCCACACCGATGCCCGAAGTGGCCAGGTTCGTGCGCGCGACGAGGCGGCCGTGTTTGATCAGTTCATCGATTGCGGTGGCTGACATGATCGCCATGTCGACGACTTCACCTTCTTTGAGCTTTTTCATCATGTCCACGCTCGGTGTCCACAGCGTGGTGACTTTGTGGCCGCTGGATTTCTCGAATCCCGGCACCAGTGCTTCATAGGCGGCCTTGAACGCCGCGGTTTGCATCACCCTGATTTCCATGCCTGCTCCATTCCGTTTTTGATTGTTGTCACCCGCATCCGCGCAGGCGCTGCGAGTGTATCACCGGCGGCACAGTGCTAATCCGGCACAGCCCCCGAAGCCTTGATCAGCTGCCGGCTCTGTTCGATCTGCGCAGCGAGATAACTGCCGAACTCCTGCGGTGTCGCCGGCGCCGCGAGGTCTGCGCCGAGCGAGACGAGGCGCTCCTGCACTTCGGCCGAGCGCATCGCTTTGCCGATTTCAGCGTTGAGTTTGCCGACGATCTCCGGTGAGGTGCGCGCCGGTGCAACCAGTCCATACCAGCCGATCACCTCGTAACCGGGCAGCGTGTCGGCAATCGTCGGCAGTTCCGGCGCCAGCGGCGTGCGTTTGAGGCTGGTCACGGCCAGCCCGCGCAAGCGGCCGCTGCGTACCGCCGGCAACACGGCCGGCACCACGGTGAAGGTGAAATGGATCTGGCCGGCCGCGGTATCGGTATAGGCCTGCACGATGGTCTTGAACGGAATGTCGGTCATGCTGGTGCCCGTCATCGACTTCAGGCGCTGCAGCGCGAGGCCGGCCGGCGAACCGGCGCCCGAGGTGCCGCCCTGCAATTGGCCGGGGCGTGCCCTGGCGAGCGCCACCAGTTCGTTCACTGATTTCGCCGGCACCGAGGGATGCACGACCAGCACGAACGGCGTCGAAGCCATCAAGGCCACCGGCGCAAAATCCCTGATCGGGTCGTAGGTGAGTTTGTCGTAGAGCGCCGAGCCGATGGCGAATTGCGAGGTCACCATCATCAGCGTGTAACCGTCGGCAGCCGAGCGCGCAACATGTTCGGCGGCGATGCGCCCGGTGGCGCCGACGCGCGCATCAACGATCACCTGCTGGCCCCAGGCCTCGGTCAGGCGCTGACCGACGAGCCGCGCCATGAGATCGGGCCCCGAGCCGAAGCTGGTGACGACGATACGGATCGGTTTGACCGGATAGTTTTGCGCAGAGACCGCACTGGCGAAAACGCACGCGGCCAGCAGCCAGGGCAATTTCTTCATGATTCCTCCAGAGTTGCTGCAACGACTTTTCTTGTGACTGCTTTTATGGCGTCTATTGTGAGCCAACCGCAGGCCGAGTCAACTGCAGGCGTCTGTCGTACACTCGCCGGCCTGACCATTGGAAACGCCATGACCACACTTGCCGAACACCTAGCCACGTGGACCGCTGCGCTGCGCTATGAAGACCTGCCGCCGGAAGTCGTGCATCAGGCCAAACGATTGATGATCGATACGCTGGGCTGCGCCCTCGGCGGCTACGACAGCGAACCGGTGCGCATCGCGCGCGCCCAGGCCGCCACCGTTACCAGCACGCAGCCGGCGACCATCCTCTGCAGCGGCGAACGCACGAGTGCCGACCTCGCCGCCTTCGCCAATGGCTCGATGATCCGCTATCTCGATTTCAATGACGGCTACACCGGTCGCGAGGCAGGCCACCCCAGCGACAGCATTGCGGCGCTGCTGTCGGCGGCGGAACTCGGCGGCGCCAGCGGCCGCGATCTGGTTCTAGCCACGGTGATCAGCTACGAAATGTTCTGCCGCATGTGCGACACCGTGAACTTCAAGCCGATGGGCTTCGACCACGTCACCATCGGCGCCATGGCCAGCGTGCTCGGCGTGGCGCGCCTGCTGAAACTGCCGGTGGAAAAAATCACGCATGCGCTGAACCTGACGGTGGCGGCCAATGTCGCGCTCTATCAGACGCGCATCGGCAATGTGTCGATGTGGAAAGGCTGCGCCTATGCAAACTCGAGCCGCAACGCGATCTTCGCCGCGCAGATGGCCCAGCGCGGCATGACCGGCCCCGCGCCGGTGTTCGAAGGCCGCGGCGGCTACTTCAAGGCCGTCACGCATGGCCCGGTAGAACTCGCACCCTTCGGCGGCAACGGGCAGCCGTTCCGCATCATGGATTGCCTGATCAAACGTTATCCGCTCGGCCAGTATTCGCAATCGGTGGTGCAGGCGGCGCTTGAAGCGCGCGCGCTCCTTGGCAACGATGGAGACGTCAACGAAATCGCCTCGATCGAAGTGCGCACCCTGCACACCGCCATCGAAATGATGGCCGGCGACATCGACAAATGGCGCCCCGCCAATCGCGAAACCGCCGACCACAGCATGCCCTATGTCGCCGGAGTGGCGCTCAAATACGGCCGCATTGCGCTCGAATATTTCGACGATCCGTACCTGCACGATGAAACGCTGCTCGAACTCGTCAGCCGCATCAAATGCGAAGTCTCGGAAGAGGCAAACAAACGCGAACCCGAGGCCATGCTCTGCGATCTGACCATGACGCTGCGCAACGGCCAGCGCCACGACATCCGCGTTGAGTACCACCGCGGGCACCCGCGCAATCCGATGCCGGACGCGGAGATCGAAGAAAAGTTTCGCGAGCTGGCCGGAGAACAGTTGCCGAAAGCGCAATGCGACCAGTTGCTTTCACGCCTTTGGACGCTCGAGCAAATGCAGGACATGGGTGAGCTGTTCGCTCTGACGCGTGTTCAGTAAATCAGCGCCGTAGCCCGGAAAGAGCGCAGCGTATTCCGGGATGGCGTTGGCCTTTGCGGCCGCCGCCCGCTTCCCCTCATTGCAGCGGAAGAGAGCCGATACTGCGCTGC
>CAZVDN010000351.1:0-229 GCA_964625665.1 uncultured Streptomyces sp.
GCCCGGCACTGCTCATCCGCCGCGGGCAGCAGGTATTGGTCACTCTGTCCGCGGTCAGCGGCCTTGAATTGACGTTTCGCGCGGAGGCGCTACACGACGCGCGCCTCGGCGAGCAGATCAGCCTGAAAAATCTGGAATCGGGCCGCACGATCCAGGGTATAACCACCGGCAAAGGCACCGCCAGGGCCCTCTGAATTACTGATCCCGACATTTTTCCCTCTTGGCAGGC
>CAZVDN010000351.1:239-3762 GCA_964625665.1 uncultured Streptomyces sp.
AGGCCCTGCACGAATTTCCATGCCCGATTTACAATTTGTCTAAAGTATCAGAACAAATTGCCGATTCAGATTGATAAGGAATAAACTTCGACCAAATCTTCGGGGTACGACATGGCATCCATTAATGGAATCGGCAATACCGGCGCCCCTGCCGGCATCACTTCCAAGGGCAGGGTTCGGGCAGATTCTGCGTCCGACAAACCGGCGTCGGGAATCGAAAGCAGCGGGGACCGTCTCGAGCTCTCCGATGTCGTCAATCAGGTCAAGGAAGCACCGGGCTTTGACAGCGGCAAAGTGGAGCAAATCAAGGCATCGATCAGGGACGGCACCTACCCCCTGGATGCCAAAGCCATCGCGCAAGGCTTTGCCGAACTCGAACAACTGCTCGGCAACCGCGGTGCGGGCGCCTGAACGGACTGCCGCGCAGCGCCGACGATTGCATTGCCATGACTGATCAATGAGCGGAGACTTCGCAGACGCCATCAAACACGCCGTGCGGCTGCGCGTGATTCTGGATGACGAGTTTGAGGCGCTCTCCCACAATCAGATAGACGCTTTTGAAAACCTGCAGTCGATCAAAGGCGAGCTGCTGACCCTGTTGACGGCGATTGTCCAGCAGACAGCCGATCTCCAGCCGCAGGGTCACACCCCCGCGCCGGACTGGCAGGAGTTTCGCGATCACATGCAGTCTTGCCGCGAAGCACATTTGCGCAACGAAATTCTGATCCGCAGCCGCCTTGACGCAATCCGCGGCACCTTGCGAATCCTGCAGAATTCAGCGGACATGGACGCCGCCTGCGAGGTCTATGACCGCATGGGGCGCATCTCCGATCGCTTTGGCGGCAAGCGTTACGCCGACGCGTAACTAGCCGCGGTCGCGCTTCTTCTCGTCGCCGGGCACCATGCCCCTGAGCCAGTACACCCACGACAAAATTACCGCAACCGCGACAAACATGTTTTCAGGGATGTCCTGGTCGACATCCAGCCGCCCCAGCATCTCCACCAGCCTGGGGTCCTGCGCGATATAAATCCCCTGACGTTTTGCCTCCTCGATAATCAACTGCGCCATTTCGCTATCGCCCTTCGCAATCAGGGCGGGTGTGGTTCTGAGTCCGTACTCAAGCGCTACCGCTTTGGGCGTCTTGTTCATATTTGAATGTTGACGAGCTGACCGGCCGCAGCGCTCAAGGCCTCCGCCTCCGGGCGCGCACCGTTGATGATGGAAATTTTTTTCAGCTGCAGGCCGAATTCCCGGAAATGCTCGAGCAGGCGCCGGGATGCAGCCGACGCTGCGGAAACCACCTTGCTTTCAACCGCCCACATCACGATTTCAATATCCGTATTTTTTTCAATCTGCGTATTCAGCCACACCTCGCCCAGCGAATCGTTTTTTGTGTACAGGTTTACCACCAGCGGCGGCGCAGACTGGAGCTCGGACGGGGCGGCCCGCGAAACACTGACCTTGACCGGATTTGCATCAGCAAACGGAATGAAAAAATTGAACAGCAATTCCCCCTTGATTTGCGCCTGCGCCGCCTGCACCTGCGCCGATTCGATGCTGCCAAGCGCAGCGCTGAACTGGTCCAGCATCGTCATCTCAGCGAGGCCTTCGCGATTGGCATTCAATATCCCCAGCAGGGCGGATTTGACATCGTTCTTGCGCAGCGGCCTTCCCTGCGCGAGCAGCCCCTCCGCCCAAATGCCGCAGGACTCGAATGCCGACTTCACCTCCGCCGGCCCGAAGCGATCCGACTTCAGCCGGTTTTTCAGCAAGGGCACAAGATGTTCCGCAAACTCGGGATGGGCAAGCAGCCGGCTCAGATTCGCCGGCGCCAGAAATCCGGCCAGCGCCTCGGCATTCTGCGGCCTCAGCAACAGGGACGCGGCGGTCATCGATTCATTGATATATTGGGGTGCGCCGGTGTCGACCGGCGCAGGCGCAATTGATCCCGGCCGCAGCCAGCCCTGGCCGGGCTCGGCTGCAGACAGCGTCAGAACCGTCTTGCCGGTCGGCAGTTCCCTGCCTTGCAGGGGAATGCTGACGCTCTGCCCGCTCAAGTCGAAGGAGAATCGCAATCCCTCGCCATCGCGCTCCACAACACCCTGCACCACCTCGCCGCCCTTGAGATCCAGATCTTTCGCCTGAGGTACTTCGACGCGCACCGCTGAAAAATCGGTCGCCACCGGACCGGCGCGCGGCACAAGACTTTGCAGATCTATTCCCGACATGACCTTATCCGTGGTTGCACTGTTTGCGATCGCAGGCAGCGGCCCTGCACCGGGCACAGAAAATCCAATGCCCACACGGTTTTTCAAAGCGCCGTAGGCGAGCGCTTCTCCGCTCCGCAGCGCCTCGACCGGCATACCGGTATCACCCCGCGCTACCGGCTGCTGCAAATTCGTCCCGACCGCCGCCAATCCTGCAGCTGCGCGCCTTTGAACCTGCGCGCCGTTTTTCGTCCATGCCAGAACGTCCGTGCTTGCCCGTTTAGCCTCGCCGCTCTGCCGTACTGTATGCGCCACTGCGGGACCGGCGCTGTCGGCAATTCATGGCGCGTGTTGTGCGGGCTCGCCACACCGACCATCGGCGGCGCCCGACCCGCAGCAGGCCCGTCCTGGCGAGCGGCACCCGCCCCGCCGACGGCGGCGTCGCCCGCAGACAGCGGCCGCAGAAAAAATCCGTTGGCGTGGGTGCCGATGACGGCAAACGCCGCGGCGCCCGGCACGATGCCGCCGCCGCGGAGCGGCTGCAAAAAGCTTGCACTGCCATGTTCGAAACGGAACCGATACGCACCGTCGCCGGCCTCGACACGACCGCTGATGATCTCACCGGCTTTCAGCACATCGGTGCCAGCCTCAGCAAACTCGATGACTACGGGGGCTGCACTGCCGGGGCTTGATACGGGCACCCCCAATCCCGAGATGCCACCAGTGAAGGCCGTCAAGCTGGGCAACGGCAATCAGGCCCGACGCGGGGAAACGCTTTTCTTCAGCGCGCTGCAGAAGATCCCATTGAAACGCGGGCATTGCCACCGTCGATGGTCGCCGCCTGCGTTGATCCCGCTTTCGCGATCAACGCAACAATCTTTGCCCGCTCCGGCAACAAACCCTGGATCTGTTTTATTTTCAACGGCAGATCGAGCTGAACGATGTCACCCGGCGTCACGGTGATATCAGACGGCACCGGCACCATCTCGGCCACGCCAGATGCCCCGTCAGCGGTCTGCAGTTTCCTGACCTCGGCCCAGCGTTGCGCATCATGAAATTTTCGCGGCGCCAATTTGACATCAAGGTAAAGGGATTCGGATTCCTTGACATAAATGCCGACGACCTTCCACTCCCCTGCCTCTGCGGCACACGCAAGGGAACTGCCCAGCATAAACACCATCAAGGTACCGACACGCAACACTATGTTCATGCTACCCCCTTACCGGGCAAACCTGCGGCACGCAAAAAAGACTTTCAAACAATTGTACCATTGTTGGTATTTTTGTGTTTTTTTTATTTTACCCGTCAAGGCGCT
>CAZVDN010000352.1:0-3748 GCA_964625665.1 uncultured Streptomyces sp.
AGCAGGCAGCGTATGCACATAGGACAAGAGGGAACGGGCGACTACATATCCGGCCGGCACCTGATCGCCGCGGCTCTGGTAAATCCGCGCCTGATCGAGCGCCGCCTGATTGAAGCGCGTGCTTTCAGGCTCTGCAGCAAGCGCCGCGAAATGGGCGTGCAACAGCGCGGCGGCCGCCAGACAGCGAATCTTTGCGTTGCAAAAAGCCACGGCCCGCGCGTCCGATCACCGGTGATTGACCGGCGCCATCATAAAAAGCTTCGATGGTGATGCGCATCGGTGGTGATACCTACGTAGGGTTACTTACCGCGACCTGACGCCGGTCGCGCGGCCCCGCGATGCCCGAAAGAATCAGTAGGGCGTTTTGACGATGCGGCCGCCAGCTTCGACGAACCAGCGTTCGCTGGCGATGGGCTTGCCGGCCAGACGCGCTTCCATCCAGTCTGCGAGCAGCCCGGTCGGCGCCGGGCCCATGTTGGCCGAGGGCACGTTGCCCACCGAATGGCGCGAATCCTGATAAACGACGAGCTGTTTCGGACATTGCAATGTTTTCA
This sequence comes from uncultured Streptomyces sp., assembly GCA_964625665.1. Lineage (GTDB taxonomy): Bacteria > Pseudomonadota > Gammaproteobacteria > Burkholderiales > SG8-41 > PALSA-1004. Next base: position 555 of record CAZVDN010000352.1, read on the forward strand.
GCAGACGCTCGGTGTGCACGAGCGGCGAGAGTTCATCGGCTTCGCCGGCCACGCAGAGATAGGGGGCGCGGAGTTTCTCGGCGTGGCCTTCCCAGGTCAGCGTTTTGCAGAAGGCATCAAAGGAGGCCTCGTCGCTGTAGCCCGCCATCCACATGAAACGTTTTTTGAAGGTCGGCGAGGCTTCCTGAAAAATCGTGTGGCAGGTCGGTTCGAGGCAGGTCGAGGTCACCGCACAGGCCTTGAAGCGCGGTTCGTTGCAGGCGGCGATGGTGCCGAAGAAGGAACCGAAGCTGCTGCCGCCGATGCCGAGGCGGTTGGCATCGACTTCTGGCCGCGCCAGCAGCCAGTCGGTGACGACCTGCGACGCTTCAACCCAGTTCGGCACCGAGACCGTGGTGCCCATGATCCGCGATTCATACTGGCCCGGGCCTTCGAGCGAGAGCACGGCAAAGCCGCGCATCAGCCAGCGGTCGCCGTGCACGGCGACGTTGGCCTCCTTGAAGCCGTCCATGCCCGGGATCCACCAGACCGTCGGCAGTTTTCCGCCGCTGTAGCCCGGCGGCAGGTGCCACCAGCCGGCGAGCGTGCCGCCCTTGAACGGGATCAGCACCGGCTCGACGGTATGGTCGGCGTGTTTCGCGTAGGCCAGATAACAGTCGCGCTTGGCCTGATTCAGCGCGCGGTTTTTTTCACCGCAGTCGTCGAACGGCCATTGCGAGGCCGCGTACTGCACTGCGGCGATAAAGTAATTGGTGCGCGCTGTGACACGCTGGCCGTTCTGTTCCGCTTCTTTTGCCTTGGCCTCGCGGCGGCGCGCGCTGGTTTCGAAGGCGGGGCTCAAATCAGCGAATTTCTGCACGCGCTGGCGGATCGCGGCGAAATCGGCATTGGCCTCGACGCCGCAGGGCACGTTGTAGCTGATGGTGCGCGGCTGGTCCCAGTCGGCGCCGTTGGCGCGGATGATGTTATCGATCAGCCAGCGCTGCTCTTCCCAGCGTTTGACGTGCGGCTCGCCGCTGTCGGCGGAGGGTTGTTGCAGGTTTGCCATGGTTGGTCCCGATTGAACGTCGTTTGAACTATTCGCCCTTGAGCTTTGCATCGCGCACGAGCTTGACCCAGCGGCCATGGTCGTTGCGGATGCGTTTGCTGAACTGTTCGGCGCTGCCGCCGACGATGGCCATGCCTTCGCCTTCAAGATTTTTTTTCACGTCGGGGTCGCGCAGAATTTTATTGGCGGCGGCATTCATGCGCTCGAGCACCGCGGGCGGCACGCCCTTGGGCATGACGATGCCGAACCATGACTCGACTTCGTAACCCGGCAGTGCCTCGGCCATCGCCGCCACATCCGGCAGCGAATGCCAGCGCTTCGCGGTGGTCACGGCAATCGGCCGCAGGCGGCCGGCCTGAATATAGGGCTGCAGCGGCACCAGACCGCCGAGGATGAGTTGCGTGCGGCCGGCGAGCAGATCGGTGGTGGTGGCGCCGGTGCTCTTGTAGGGCACGCTCAGCAAATCGATTTTCGCCATGTGCAGCATCAGCTCCATCGCCAGATGCGTGATGGCGCCGATGCCGGGCGTGGCGTACGCGAGTTGCCCCGGGCGCGCCTTGGCCAGCGCAATCAGTTCGCGCGGATTTTTCGCCGGGACCGACGGATGCAGTGAGAGCACCAGCGGATTGAAGCCGATCTCGATTACCGGCGCGATGTCGCTGACCGGATCAAACGACGGTTTCGACAGCGCCGCCGCGGTGCTCCAGCTGCTGGTCGAAATCATGATGGTGTAGCCGTCGGGCGGCGATTTGATCAGCGTTTCGAGTCCGACCACGCCGCCGGCCCCCGGTTTGTTCTCGACGATGAACTGCTGGTTGAGTTCGCCGGTGAGCTTGAGCGACATATTGCGCGCCGTGATATCGCTGCCGCCGCCGGTGGCGAAAGGCACGATCACGCGCACGGCTTTTGACGGATAGTCCTGCGCTCCGGCAACGGTGCAGGCAAGCAAAGCGGCGCAGGCGAGCGGCGCCCGCAGCGGCAAAGTTCGGAACATGACTCCTCCTGATGTCCGGCGAGGCAGTCGATTCGGCTAAAATCGAGACCTCGTTTCGGGTTCATTTGAACTCATTTTAGACTACCACAACCACTTTTCAGGGGAGAAAACGCAATGCTCTACATGCTCAAAATCGTCGTGCGCCTGCCGGATGACTGGTCGCCGGAGAAACTGGCTGAAACCAACAAGCGTGAAACCGCGCGCAGCATGCAAATGGTGCGTGAGGGCAAGCTGAAGCGCATCTTCCGCATTGCCGGCCGCCGCGCCAATTTCAGCATCTGGGATTGCGCTTCACCCGAAGAACTGCATGCCACGCTGACGGCGATGCCGCTGCATCCCTATATGGACATCGAAGTGACGCCGCTGATCAAGCACACGACGACTGAGGCGTGGGAGAAGGAAATCGGCGACATGCCGCACTTTCAGTAATCGGTGGGTGGCGTCCCTTTTGGGGGCAGTTAGTACGTTCCCTCTCCCCTTGAGGGAGAGGGATAGGGTGAGGGGTGTCTCGCCTATTGCAGAAGCGGTGCTTCAAGTTCGCCGGGGGTAGCCCGGCAGCTACTTACTTTTCTTGCTTCGCCAAGAAAAGTAAGCAAAAGAAGCGCCCCCGACGCGGTGTCGCGAAGCGCGGTGCGGGAAGGGGCGCAAGCGGCTGCGTCCAACGTCGTAGACCGGGGCTTTGCGGCTGCTCCCGCACCGGCGCTGCGCGACACCGTGTCGCAGCCGCCCCTGGTGAGACGCCCCCTACGGGGGTTCCCTGCGTTACTCAACGCGCCGGGCGGCTGCGCAACTCGCCCTCGCGGTGAAACCGCGAGGGCTCAGACAGTGCTCGCCGACCCCTCCCGGCGCGTTTGCGTTACTCGGCGTCTCACAAGGGGCTCTTCCTCGTGCTAACCAGCGTCAACGATTCCCACGAGCCGTTTAACACCGTTTGTTTTTCGCTCCCCCTTGAGAGCCGCCGAGCAGCACAGCGATGCGGGGGGCAGTCGGCGAGCACTGTCTGAGCCCTTGTCACGCTGTGACAAGGGCGAGTTGCGCAGCCGCCCCGCATCGCGAGCAGCGCAGGGGAGTCCGAAGGACCGGCGAACCAGGGGCGATTTTCTTTGGTTACTTTCTTTGGGCGACCAAAGAAAGTAACCGGCTGCCGGGCCG
>CAZVDN010000353.1:0-3747 GCA_964625665.1 uncultured Streptomyces sp.
GGTCATTGGCGAATTCGCTGCCGATCAGACCGCCGCCGATGACGGCCACCGTCGACTTTTCTTTCAGCGCTGCGCGAAAGCGCGCGTAATCGTCGAGATCGTTGACCGTCATCACCGCGTCGGCGCCATTGCCGCCGATCGGCAGACGGATCTGGTCGGCGCCCAGGGCAATCACGAGTTTCGAATAGGCGATGGTTTCCGCGCCGATGCTGACCGTGTGTGCCGCGGTATCAAGGGCGGTGACGCGGGTGTTGGCGCGCACCGTGCCGTTGATCTGCGTCGCCATTTGTTCGGCCGTGCTCATGGCGATGCTTTGCGCAGTCTTGCCCGAGCCGAAGGCGGAAGACAGCATCGGTTTCGAGTAGAACGAGCCGCTGTCGGCGCTGATGACCGTCAGAGGGGTTTCCTTGTCCAGTTTGCGCAGTTCGCGCGCCACGTTGTAGCCGGCGAGGCCGCTGCCGAGGATGACGATCGGATTCATGGGGGTTTTACTTTGCTTTGAATTCAAAACGGATCGGAAAACCCCACTGGCGTTGCCGCCGGCGGAGCGTGAGCGCGCATTTTACGCTGCCAACTGCACCATCTCGAAGTCGGCCTTCGCCACGCCGCACTCGGGGCAGGCCCAGTCGGCGGGCACGTCTTCCCAGCGGGTGCCGGCTTTAATGCCGTGCTCGGGGTCGCCCGCGGTTTCGTCATACACATAACCGCATACGATGCATTGCCATTTTTTCATGTCGAATCTCCTGAAAAAGTGAATGGGTTGGTCGTAGGCTCAGGCGGCGATCTTTGCGCGCGTGGCCTTGTAGTGATTGGCGTGGCGTTCCTCGACTTTCGCCAATGCGGCAAAGCGTTTGGCGGCCTTCGTAAGCGTGTCGCGGAAGCGCTGTGCATGTTCCTTCGATTCTTCGATCTGCTCGTCCATTTCCTTGACGGCAGCGCTGTTGCCTTCCTGCTCGGCGAGGTGGCGGAACTGCGGATACATTTCGGTGTATTCGTAGGTTTCGCCGGCGATTGCCATGTCGAGCGCCTTGGCCGGCGTCAATTCGCTGGCCGGGTAGAGCAGGTCGAGGTGGCCGAAAGCGTGTTGCACTTCCTGGGCGGCGGTTTCCTCAAACACTTTCGCGGTCGCCTCGTCGCCGGCAGCACGGCAGATTTTGGCGAAATACATGTATTTGATGTGCGCCATGGATTCGCCGGCGAACGCGGATTCGATGTTCTTGACGGTGATGGATTCAGCTTTCATGTGCGGCTCCTTGTCAGTTTGGCTTGAGTTGCGTGCAGTGCGTCGACTGCATGGAGCGCATTCTGGGCGCCGGCCGCTTATTGATCCAATGGATTGTCGATATTGAATCAATAGGCATTGCCTATTGAAATTGCCTAAAGGATGCGCGCCGGGCGGGGCGCGATGCTCAGCCGCTGACGGGACGGGCGTCCGGGAGCAGAGTGACGCCTGGCAGTTTGCAGGCGAGTAATGCCTTGCGCAGGGCTTCGACGGCGGCAGGCCGCGGGAAGCTGCTGCGCCAGGCGAGTGCGACGCGACGGCTTGGCGTGGGCGCAGTGAAGGGGCGGGTCACGATCAGCGGGCTGGATGACGAACGCGCTTCGGCCGCCGTGGACGGCAGCACCGTGATGCCGACACCGGAGGCCACCATCTGGCGGATGGTTTCGAGCGAGCTGCCTTCCAGCGCCTGCTGGATGTGGCTCGATTTGGCTTTGCCGGCCCGCGCGCAGGTTTGCATGACCTGGTCGCGGAAGCAGTTGCCCGCGCCCAGCAGCAGCAGCGTTTCCTGACAGAGCTGGTCGGCGGCGATGGATTTCTTCGACTGCCAAGCGTGTTTGGCCGGCAGCACGACGCGGAAGGGCTCGTCATACAGGGCCTGCGTGACGATGCCGGCGTCGGCATAGGGCAGCGAGAGGATGACGACGTCGACGTCGCCGGCCTTGAGCAGGGCGCCGAGTCTGACGGTGTAGTTTTCCTGCAGCAGCAGCGGCATCTTCGGCGCGGCTTTCTGCACGGCCGGTATCAGTTGCGGGAAAAGATAGGGGCCGATGGTATAGATCGCGCCCACGCGCAGCGGCGTGGCGAGCTGGTCCTTGCCGGCCGAGGCGATCTCCTTGATGGCGGCGGTTTCTTCGAGGACGCGCTGCGCCTGTTCGACCACGCGCGCGCCGAGCGGCGTGACCGCGACGTCGCCGCTGTTGCGCTCGAACAGCGCGACGCCCAGTTCGTCTTCCAGCTTTTTCACTGCCACCGAGAGCGTCGGCTGGCTGACGAAACATTTTTCCGCGGCGCGGCCGAAATGGCGCTCACGCGCGACGGCGACGATGTAGCGCAGTTCCGTGAGTGTCATTTATTGCGCCTTGATGCCGCCTTCTTTGACGACACGCTCCCATTTGTTCATGTCGGTGACCATATAGGCGCGGAACGCGGCCGGACTCATGCGCAGCACGGTGGCGCCATCGGTATCGAACTGCTTCTGCACGTCGGGCAGGTTCTGCACGGCGGAAATTTCCTTGTGCAGGCGTTCGACGATGGCGGCGGGTGTGCCGGCCGGTGCGATCAGGCCGAACCAGTTCACGGTTTCGTAACCCGGCACGCCGGCTTCGGCGATCGACGGCACCTCGGGCAGGATGGCATTGCGCTTGAGCGAGCCGACGCCGAGCGCGCGCAGCCGGCCGGCGCGCACCTGCGACACCGTGGCGAGCAGGCCGCCGAAAAACAGGTTGGTATGGCCGGCCATGACATCGAGCATGGCCGCGCCTGCGCCCTTGAAGGGCACATGCAGCATGTCGACCTTGGCGGTGAACTTGAACAACTCGCCGGCCAGATGGGTGACGCTGCCGATGCCGGCCGAGGCGTACTGCAGTTTGCCCGGCTGCGCCTTCGCCGTGCTGACGAGTTCCGCCACCGAATGCACGGGGACGCCGGGATTGACGACCAGCACCACGGGACTGGCCGCAATCGATGCGACCGGCGCGAATGAATTCACCGGGTGATAGCGGTTCTTCAGATCATAGAGCCAGGGGTTGACCGTGTGCGCCAGCGATATCAGCAGCAGGGTGTGGCCGTCGGCCGGTGCATTGGCGGCCGTTTCAGTGCCGATGATGCCGCCGGCGCCGCCGCGGTTATCGACGATGACCTGGGTGCCGAGGCGCTCGCCGAGGGCCGTGGCGACCACGCGGCCCGTGACATCGCTGCCGCCGCCGGGCGGAAACGGGATGATCATGCGGATAGGCTTGGCGGGGTAATTTTGCGCGGCAGCAGCGACGGCTGCCGCAGGCAGCAGGCCAAACAGAATCGCGCAGACTGCGGGCGCGCGCAGCAAACAGAGAAGTCCTTTGTTCATCAGTCTAGTTTGCATCGCTCCACATCTCGCGCGCTGTTTCAACCAGAAGGCGAAGCTTGGCGAACTGCTGCTCCGCATTCATGACCGTATTGCCGACGTTGCCGGAAAACCCGCATTGCGTGCTGAGGCAGAGCCTGTCCATGGCAACGTAGGCGGAGGCTTCCGTGATGCGCTTCTTCAGCACTTCCTTGTCTTCAAGCACCGGTGATTTGGTTGTCACCAGACCGAGCACTACTGTTTTGTCGTCGGGCATCAGTTTGAGCGCATCGACGGGACCGGCGCGCGGACTGTCGAATTCGAGAAAATAGAACTGCGCCTTCAGGCGCCGGAACAGCTGGTCGGCCATGAATTCATAACCGGCATCGGCCTGCCAGAACCCCTTGCGGTTGCCGCGGCAGAC
>CAZVDN010000354.1:0-3747 GCA_964625665.1 uncultured Streptomyces sp.
CCAGATCGGATTTCACATCGTAAAAATCCACCTGGCGCTTGCTGGCACCCCACTGTTCGGACACGGCCCCGCCGTAGGCGATTCCACCGAGCATGCGACGCTGGCCGTAGCCCCCGTCGGCGCGCTCGTAACAACAGCCGATTTCAAATAACCGGACCCGTTCCTGCTGGCGCGCCAGGTTGAGTTTCAGGCAATCCACCAGGCTGCCGAACAGGCTTGAACGCATCGCGCTCATCTGTGCCGCGATCGGGTTGGCGAGCAATACAGGCGCGGTGATGCCACAGAAATCCGCTTCCCATTTCTGCTCGACAAAGCTGTAGCTGACTATTTCCTGATAATCCCGTGCAACCATGCGCCTGCGCAGTATGCGATGGGTCAGGCGGGTCTCCAGTGCCGGCAGCATGACTGCGGATCCGGTCGGCCGGCCTTCAGGGATCCGGTCGTAACCGCGAATGCGTGCGACTTCCTCGATCAGGTCTTCTTCGATCGCCAGGTCAAATCGATAGGCCGGCGGCGTCACCTGAAAAACATCACCCTCCTGGGAAAATACATAACCGAGCCGGCGGAAAATGTCGGCCACGTCCCCGGCGGACAAATCAATACCGAGCACGCGTGCGGCACGCGCCCGGCGCATGCGCACCGGCGGACGCAACGGCAGCGCATTGCGCGCTTCCGCCACCGGCCCGGCCTGACCGCCGCAGATTTCAAGAATCAACCGGGCTGCACGATCAAGCGCCTGCACGGTGGCCGCAAAATCGACACCGCGCTCGAAACGATATGACGAATCCGAACCGAAGCCGAGTGCCCGCGCCTTGCCGGCAATCGCCGCCGGTGCAAAAAAAGCACTCTCCAGTAAAACATCCGTTGTCGCGTCAGTCACGCCGCTCCCGGCTCCGCCCATGATCCCCGCGAGCGCCAGGGCCTTTTTCTGGTCGGCGATCACAAGGTAACTACGGTCGAGCTTGAGTTGCTCGCCGTTCAGCACCGTCAATGCCTCACCGTCCTGCGCCTGACGGACCCTGATACCGCCTTCGATTTTCGCAAAATCAAAAGCGTGCAACGGCTGCCCCAGCTCTAGCATGACGTAATTCGTCACGTCGACCACGGCGCTGATGCTGCGCAGGCCGCTGCGCTCTAGACGCTGCACCAGCCAGCGCGGCGATTTCGCCGTCGCATTTACGCCCCGCAAAATGCGCGCCGTATAACGCGGACAGGCCTCACCGGCCTCAAGGGCAATATCAATGCGATCGCCCAGTTGCTCCGCCACCGCAACCGGCGGCAGCGGCTTCATCGCGCAGCCCGTCATTGCCGCCACTTCACGCGCGACACCCAGCATGCTCAGGCAATCACCGCGATTCGGCGTCGGCTTGATCGTGATCAGCGTGTCGTCCAACTCCAGCGCGACACGAATGTCCGACCCCGGTTGCACACCGGCAGGCAACGCCATCAGCCCGGACGAATCGTCCGCGATGCCCAGTTCCTTTGCCGAACACAGCATTCCACTGGACTCGACGCCACGCACTTTGGCCTGCTTGATTTCCACCCCGGGCAATTTCGCACCGACCGTGGCCAGAGCAACGCGCATGCCGACGGCAACGTTTGGCGCGCCGCAAACGACCGTGATGATTTCACTGCCCGTATTGACCTTGCAGACCTGCAGGCGATCAGCCGACGGATGCTTGGCAATTTCGACAACCTCGGCGGCAATGACACCGGCCAGCGGCGGCGCTGCTGGCTCAACGGCCTCCACGTCGAGGCCGCACATCATCAGCACGTCAGCGAGCGCAGCACTCGCCAGCGGCGGATCGATAAAAGTACGCAACCATTTTTCGGAAAATTTCATCGGATCTTTTCACACGCCAGTGTCAATCCGGACGCGCGGATTGACCTGACAATAAGCAGCAGAATCAGTAGTTGAACTGTTTCAGGAAACGCAGATCGTTTTCGAAAAACAACCGCAGATCGTTGACACCGTAACGCAGCATAGTCAGGCGATCGGGCCCGAGGCCGAAGGCAAATCCCTGGTAATTTTCGCTGTCGATATTCACGTTCTTCAGCACCTGCGGATGCACCATGCCGCAACCGCCGATTTCCAGCCAACCGTCACCGAAACTCATGTCGATCTCGGCCGAGGGCTCAGTAAACGGAAAGAACGACGGGCGGAAACGCACCTTCAGATCGTCACGCTCGAAAAAGCGCCGCAGAAATTCTGCAATCAATCCCTTCAAATCGGCGAAGGTCACGCTTTCGTCGATCCATAATCCCTCGACCTGATGAAACATCGGCGAGTGTGTCGCGTCGGAATCGACCCGATACACTCGCCCCGGCGCGATGATGCGGATCGGCGGCCGGTGTTTTTCCATGTAACGGATCTGGATCGGCGAGGTGTGCGTGCGCAGCAGGTGCTTGCCGTCGTCGAGATAAAACGTGTCGTGCATGGACCGCGCCGGATGGTTTTCCGGCTGGTTCAGCGCAGTGAAATTATAAAAGTCGGATTCGATTTCCGGGCCCTCCGCCACTTCGAAACCGAGAGAATGAAACAGGTCCTCGATGCGCTCCAGCGTGCGCGTGACAGGATGCAGCCCGCCGCTGCCCGTGCCGCGCCCGGGCAGAGTCACATCCAGCGACTCCTGCGCGAGTTGGGCCTCCAGCTTTTTGCGCTGAATGGCGTTGCGACGCTCGGTCAGCGCGGCTTCGAGCCGTTCCTTGGCGGCATTGAAGCGCACGCCCATGGCCGGACGTTCGGCGGCCGGCACACGGCCGAGCCCCTTTTGCAAATCGGTCAACGCACCCGACTTGCCGAGAAAACGTGCTTTGACCTGTTCGAGTTCGACGGCGTCGTCGATCCCCGCGAACAGCTCAAGCGCTTCCTTGACGATGTCCTCTAGCTTATCCATATCGCATCACACAGCCGAAAAAAAAGGAGGCTGGTTCAGCCTCCTTTTTGCAGGCCATTTTGCTCAGACGCCGAGGGTGGCTTTGGCCTTCTCGACAAACTTCGAAAACGCCGGCTTGTCCATGACCGCGATGTCGGCGAGGACCTTGCGGTCAACGACGATCTCGGCTTTCTTCAAACCGTTCATGAACACGCTGTAGGAAAGACCGTGTTCACGCACAGCGGCGTTGATACGCGCAATCCAAAGGCTGCGGAAATCGCGCTTTTTATTGCGGCGGTCGCGATAGGCATACTGCCCGGCGCGCATGACCGCTTCATTGGCAATGCGGAATACGTTATTACGGCGGCCGCGAAAACCCTTCGCGCGGGCGAGCACTTTCTTGTGGCTGGCGCGCGCGGTAACTCCACGTTTGACTCTTGGCATGTTCGGACTCCTTAAGCGTACGGAAGCATTGCGTGGACGGAACCGGTGTTGCTCTCATGCACACTGGTCGCACTGCGCAACTGACGCTTACGCTTGGTGGTCTTCTTGGTCAGGATGTGACGGCGATATGCCGCACCGCGTTTAACGCGGCCGCTGCCGGTCACTCTGAAGCGCTTTTTGGCGCCGCTCTTCGACTTCATCTTGGGCATGACTGCTCCCTCTTCTAACATAGCGCCAGGTGCTTCCCTGCGGGAAGACTTCGGGGACCCGGACAACTACTTCTTGGTTGCTGCTACTTCTTTTCTTCAACAACCGGCGCTGCTGCCGCCGGTTGTGCCGCCGCTGCCTCGGGTGCCGCAGCCGGTTTGGCTGCTGCAGGCTTCTTGGCTGCGGGCGCCGCCGCCGGTTTTACCGGTTTTTGCTTCGG
>CAZVDN010000355.1:0-3743 GCA_964625665.1 uncultured Streptomyces sp.
CTGTAAAGCACTACGGAAACAAGGGGGCGATGCCCCCTTGTTTTTTCCCCACGACTTGAGAGAAAGCCGCGCGCGGATCGACCACGTTGCGGATTTCCAAAGGCAGAGCATGAAGCAGTCCACGCGCGCCGCGGTGCTTTCAGCACCCCGGCGTTTTGATCTGGTAAGCCGCCCCGCTCCGGTCGCCGCGCCCGGCGAAGCGGTTGTGCGCATTTCATCCACCGCGGTCTGCCACACCGACCTGTCGATCTTCACCGGCGAACATCCCGGCGTCAAATATCCGGTGGTGCTGGGACACGAATCGACCGGCACGATCGAAAGCATCGGCGACGGCGTCGGCGGCATGAAAGCCGGCCAGCATGTCATCATCAATCCGATCATTGCCTGCGGCCACTGCGACTCCTGCAAACGCGGCGAACAACAGCTCTGCCGCAATGCCGGTCTGTTCGGCCGCGAGGTCGAAGGATCGATGTGCGAGTTCGTGCATCTGCCGACGCGTTACCTGCATGCGCTTCCCGACAGCGTGTCGCTCGCCGACGCGACGATCATCGAAACGCTTGCCACTGTACGCCACGCGCAGAACCGCCTGAACATCAAGGCCGGCGAATCCGTGGTCGTGCTGGGACAGGGCACGACGGGCCTGCTGCATACGCGGCTCGCGGTACTGGCCGGCGCCACCGTCATCGCCGTCTCGCGCACCAAATGGAAACTCGACATGGCGACCCGTCTCGGCGCCAAACACGCTCTCGACATCAGCGCGGAAAAAGCGGTTGATGAAATTCTCCGCCTGACCGGCGGCAGCGGCGCCGATGTCGTGATCGATACTGCAGGCGGTGCCGCCACGCTGATGGCCTCGATCGAAATGCTGTGCCCCGGCGGACGCCTGTCGCCCTACGCGGTCAGCCACGAGTGCTGCGCCCAGTTCACGACCTTCCCGCTCTACTACAAGGAGATCAGCATCATCGGCTCGCGCGCACTCAATCCGACCGACATGGCACCGTCGATCGATCTGGTCGCCGCCGGCAAAATCGACGTGGCCGGCTTTGTTTCAGCCACCTACCCGCTGGCCAAGGCCGCCGAGGCGTTCGATGAATACGAACGCAATCCGGGCAAGGTGCTGCGCATCGTTATCGATTCAACCGCAAGCTAGCCATGACCCAATACATTTTCCCGATCACCGATCCGGCCGCGACCGATCCGAACCGCTTCGGTCCCAAGGCCGCCAATCTGGCGCGCATGGCCAATGCCGGCCTGCCGACGCCACCCGGCTTCTGTATCGATGCAGCCGCCTACCGCGCGCAAATCCACGCGCTGGGCCTCGACGACGATGCACGCGGCGTCATGGGTGCGACCGAAAGCCCGCAAGCGCGCCGTCATGCGCTGAACATGAAACTGGGCCTGCTCGACAAGCCGATCGCCACCGAAATTCTCGAGCCGTTACTAGCCGCGCGGCAAAAGCTGATCGACGAAACCGGTGCTCTGCTTTGCGTACGATCCTCGGCACTGGTCGAAGACCGTTTCGGTTCAAGCTTCGCCGGCCAGTTCGAAAGCTTTATCGGCATCGAATCGGAGACCGATTTCATTACTGCAGTGAAGTCGTGCTGGGGCGCGTTGTGGATGACCCGCGCGCTGCGTTACATGGCCACCAACAACATTGACCCCGCCGATACGGCAATGGGCGTGCTGATCCAACCGCTGGTGTCGGCACGCGCCTCGGGCGGCGGCCTCAGCGCCACCGCCGACGGCGGCATGATATTGAGCGCGACCTGGGGCCTCGGCTCGGCGATTGCGCAGGGCGAAGTCACGCCGGACCGCTACGAATTGCGCCGCGATGCATCGGTGCTCAGCATCACGGCCGGCCGCAAGGACCATCAGGTCGGCTGCGTGCACAAGGCGGAACCGACGACGACCATGGTCTCCAAAGAAATGGCGGAAAAGCCCTGCCTGAGCACCGCCGAAGCCGAAGAACTTGGCAAGATCCTTTTGCGCGTAGAACAGTTCATGGAAATGCCCGTCGAAATCGAATGGGCGGTTGATGAGGCAGGATTCAAGCTGCTGCAGGCGCGCCCCTTGCACACGCAAGAATCCGTTGTTCCGGATGCGGTCTGGGAAGGCCAGCCGCGCATCAACGGCCACGCCGCCGGCATCGGCTGGGGTACCGGCCGCGCCTGCGTCATCAATTGCGAATGCGAACTGTCGCGGGTTTCGCCCGGCGACATTCTCGTCACCAAGGTCGCCGGCCCTGCCCTCAGCCATATTCTGACCAAGGTTGCCGGTCGCTGAACGCGGCGGCAGCACCTCGCACATGGCCTCGCTGGCGCGCGAACGCGGCATTCCGATGGTATTGGGCGTTCTCGACGCCACGCAACGTATCCCGGACGGCTCGACCGTCGCGGTGGACGGCGTTGCCGGTGTCGTGCGCTGGATGAACTAGCCGCAATGCGCCCGAGGGTATTCATCACCCAGCCGGTGTCTGCACCGGCCGTCGCGCGCCTGCGTGCGGTTGCCGAAGTAACGATGAATCCGGACATGCTGCACATCGTCACCCGGGATGAAATGATCGCGGCTGCGCGCAGCCATGACATTTTGTTCTGCCTGCTCCATGACCGGATCGATCGCGAAGTCATTGCCGCCAATCCTAAGCTCAAGGCAATTGCCTCGACCACCATTACGCCAGCCGACATCGACATTGCCGAGGCGACGCGGCACGGCATCCCGGTCACGGTCATTCCGTCGGTGCTCCTTGACGATGCCACGGCGGACCTGGCCTGGGCACTTTTGTTCGCCGTCGGCCGCCGCGTCGTCGAAGCCGACCGTCTGGCGCGCGCCGGCGTCATTCCCGGCTCCCAATCGAATTTTCTGTCGGCGCCGGGCATCTCCGGAAAAACGCTCGGCATCCTCGGCGTGGGCGGCGTCGGCCGCGCAATGGCCAGGCGTGCGACAGGCTTTCCGCTGACGCGCTATTACCATGACCCGCGCCGGCTCGACGCGGCCGAAGAAAGCGCACTGGGCCTGAGCTGGCTGCCGTTTGATGAGCTGCTGGCGCGCGTCGATTACCTGTCCATCCACGTCAATCTGGGACCGAAAACCCGCCATCTGATGGGCGCGCGCGAATTTGCACTGATGAAACCGTCGGCCTGCGTGATCAACACCGCCCGCGGCCCCATCATTGATGAAACGGCGCTGATTGCGGCCCTGCAGGAAAAACGCATTGGCGGTGCGGGCCTCGATGTCTTTGAACACGAGCCTGGCATCCATCCGGCACTGCTCGGCAAGCCGAATGTGGTCGTCACCGCACACATGGGTAGCGCCGTAGACAGTCTGCGCGATGCCATGGCTGCGGTGGCCGTCGATAACATCATCGAAGTCATCAATGGTCGTCCTGCGCCGAATTGCTGGAATCCGGAAATCTATACGCGCAAAGCTTGATCAAACGCAGAACAGCGCCCTGTATCGCTGACAGAATAAAAAGCCTTAAACTGTCGGTTTTCCCGGCAAAAATCCGCACCCGCCAGGGGTGCCGTCCGCCCGCACAAAGCGGTGGAAATTCGAATCAATCGATACAAACAGGAGTCAATCGAAATGGCAGGAAAAGCAAAAGTGGTGCTCACCGACTACGTTTGGGATTCGCTCGACGTGGAAAAGAAGACTCTCGCCGGACTGGCGGATTTGGTAGCGCTGCAAACCAAGAAGCCCGAGGAGTTCCTTGCAGAGGCTGCAGACTGCGACGCGCTGCTCAACAC
>CAZVDN010000356.1:0-3733 GCA_964625665.1 uncultured Streptomyces sp.
GTGGATGCTCGACAACATCAAAGGCGCGCGGGCAGCGGCGGAAGCCGGCCGGTTGGCCTTCGGCACCATCGACAGCTGGCTGGTGTGGAAACTCTCCGGCGGCGCGGCGCATGTAACCGACGCGAGCAACGCTTCGCGCACATTGATGTTCGATATTCATCGCGGCGATTGGGATGACGAATTGCTTGATATTCTCAAGGTGCCGCGTGCCGTGCTGCCGCGGGTGGTGGCCTCCAGCGGCGTGGTTGCCGAAACGGCGCGTGGAATTTTCGGTACGGCGATTCCCGTCGCCGGCATAGCCGGCGACCAGCAGGCGGCATTGTTCGGCCAGCGTTGCAGCGCGCCGGGCCTTGCCAAGAATACCTATGGCACCGGTTGTTTCATGCTGATGCAAACCGGTGAAGCACCGGTCGAATCCCGTCACAAACTGCTGACGACCACCGCGTGGCGCATCGGCAACCGTGATCAATACGCACTCGAAGGCAGCGTGTTTATCGCGGGCGCGGTTGTGCAGTGGCTGCGAGACGGACTCGGGTTGATCAAAACCTCGGGCGAAGTCGAAGCGCTGGCGAAGTCGGTGGGCGACAACGGAGGAGTCTATCTGGTGCCGGCATTTGCGGGCCTCGGTGCACCGCATTGGGACCCGTATGCGCGCGGCACGATCCTAGGCATGACCCGCGGCAGCAGCGCCGGGCACATTGCGCGCGCGGCGCTTGAAAGTATCGCCTATCAAGTCGCCGATTTGCTCGATGCCATGCAGGCCGATTCGGGAATCCGGCTGGCAGAGTTGCGCGTTGACGGCGGCGGCACGCGGAATGATCTGTTGATGCAGTTTCAGGCCGACGTGCTCGGCACACCGGTGGTGCGGCCGAAAATCATCGAAACCACCGCATTGGGCGCGGCCTATCTGGCGGGGTTGGGCGTGGGGTACTGGAAGAGGGCGGAGGAGATCGATGCGCAGTGGCAGGCGGAGCGCATTTTTGAACCGCGCATGGTGCGGGATCAGGTCGGGCAGTTGCGGGCGCAGTGGCACCGCGCACTTTCGCGCGCCGCCGATTGGGCGGCGCACGATTAAGCGCAAAGTCTGTTCAGTCCGGCGTACGGCTGGCGGCGGGCCAGAAACGCAACCGCAGGGCCAGGCTTTGAACCTTGACCGCAGTCACTGCGCGTCTGATCGAGGCCACGATTTCATCGATGTAGAGCACGCCGAACAGCATGGCAATGGCGAATACATTGATGATCAACAGCACATCGGCAAAATCCACCGATATTCCTTCATGCAGCGTTTCGATAGGCATCGTATGTCCTTGTTTATCGGGTTGTTGCTGCAATACGATCAGCAACAACCGTGCCAAATATTAATTTCAAATAATCAATGTGTTAGTAATTTAATACGACACAATCGTGCACAACTATAGCACAAAATATAGTGCATTGCACCAAATCATTGCGATACAGTGACTCAGCCTCAGGTGCGGATTGGAGGCGCTAGTGCATTCGGCGGGGGTGAGCGCACCGCCACGGTGGTGGCGGCAGGCGGGTTGCTAGAAGGCCGAAATGCCTGTCTG
Source organism: uncultured Streptomyces sp. (assembly GCA_964625665.1). Lineage (GTDB taxonomy): Bacteria > Pseudomonadota > Gammaproteobacteria > Burkholderiales > SG8-41 > PALSA-1004. The sequence goes on from CAZVDN010000356.1 coordinate 1,569, forward strand.
CGCGCGGCCAAGGATGAGCGCGTGGATATCGGCCGTGCCTTCGTAGGTATTGACGACTTCCAGGTTCATGAGATGGCGGATGACATGAAATTCATCATGGATGCCGTTGCCGCCATGCATGTCGCGCGCCAATCGCGAAATCTCCAATGCCTTGCCGGCATTGTTGCGTTTGAGCAGTGAAACCATTTCCGGCGCAGCGCGTCCTTCGTCCATCAACCGGCCGAGGCGCAACACACTCTGCAGACCGAGCGTGATTTCGGTCTGCATGTTGGCCAGCTTCAGCTGTATCAACTGGTTGGCGGCGAGCGGCTTGCCGAACTGTTTGCGCGCCATCGTATAGGTGCGCGCGGCGTGCCAGCAGAATTCAGCCGCCCCCATCGAGCCCCAGGCGATGCCGTAGCGCGCGCGGTTCAGGCAACTCATCGGCCCCTTGATGCCGCTGACGCCGGGGAGCATGTTTTCTTCGGGAACGAAAACGTTGTCCATGACGACTTCGCCGGTAATCGAAACACGCAGGCTGAATTTGCCTTCAATCTTGGGTGCCGACAGGCCTTTCATGCCTTTTTCCAGCACGAAGCCGCGTATGACGCCATCGTCTGTTTTTGCCCAGACCACAAACACATCGGCGACCGGTGCGTTGGAGATCCACATTTTGGCGCCGTTGAGCAGATAGCCGCCGTCGGTTTTTTTCGCGCGCGTCACCATGCCCATTGGGTCGGAGCCATGGTCGGGTTCGGTGAGGCCGAAACAGCCCACCCAGTCACCACTGGCGAGTTTCGGCAGGTACTTCTGGCGCTGCGCCTCGCTGCCGAAAGCGTGGATCGGGTACATGACAAGGCTCGATTGCACGCCCGCCGTCGAGCGATAGCCGGAATCGACGCGCTCAAGTTCACGCGCAATCAGCCCGTAACAAACATAGCTGACGCCGGCGCAGCCGTAGCCTTCGATCGTCGGGCCGAGGAAACCCATCTCGCCCATTTCATTGAAGACGCTGCGATCGAACGTTTCGTGACGGTGCGCCATGAGCACGCGCGACATCAGTTTGTCCTGGCAGTAGGCGCGAGCCGAATCGCGCACCATGCGCTCGTCTTCGCTCAACTGGTCGTCGAACAGCAGCGCATCGTCCCATTGGAACGTCGGTTTGGCAGAAGATGAAGGGGCGCTCACGGCAGTCTCCTGATAAGATTGCCCGTTATTGTACTGCGAAACCGGCGCGCTTCCGCGTGCCGAAGCCAAATGTCCGAAGCCGATATTTCAAAACTCCGAATTTCACGCGACAACGTCGGCACGCAGATCAAACCGCGCCGGCGCGGCCTGCGGCGTTTCTTTCTGTCCGCAGCCGTCGTCGCCGTGGCGGGCCTGTTGATTGCGCGCGCCATGATGGCGCCGGTCGAGGTCGAGACCGCAACGGTGTCGGTCGCCTACCGTTCACAGTCGTTTACCCTGTTGAACGCGACCGGTTATGTCGTCGCACAGCGCAAGGCCGCGGTGGCGTCCAAGGCAACAGGGCGGTTGGAGTGGCTGGGCGTGCGCGAAGGTTCGGTGGTGCGTCAGCACGAGGTGCTCGCGCGCCTTGAAAACCGCGATGTCACCGCTTCGATGGAGCAGGCGGCGGCCAACATCAAAGTGACCCAGGCGAATCTCGAACAGGGTGAGGCCGAACTGAACGAGGTCGAGCGCAATTTCAACCGCTCGCGCGATCTGCTGGCGAAAAATTTTGTTTCGCAGGCGGCGCACGATACGGCAGTCGGCCGTCTTGAAAAGGCGCGCGCCGCGGTGAGCGGCTATCGAGCTGCGATCGCGGTGGCCCAGGCGAATCATCGCGCGGCACAGGTTGCAGTCGAACAGACCTTGATTCGCGCGCCGTTCGATGGCGTGGTGCTGACGAAAAATGCCAACGTCGGTGATGTGATTACGCCGTTTTCATCGGCACTTGGTTCGCAGGCGGCGGTTGTGACCATGGCAGACATGTCGACGCTCGAGGTCGAGGCCGATGTGTCGGAATCCAATCTTGCGAAAATCAAACTTGACCAGCCCTGCGAAATTCAACTCGACGCGATCCCGGACGCGCGTTTCCGCGGACGTTTGCTGCGTCTGGTGCCGACGGTGGACCGTACCAAGGCAACGGTGATGGCCAAGGTGCGTTTTGCCGAACTCGATCCACC
>CAZVDN010000357.1:0-3048 GCA_964625665.1 uncultured Streptomyces sp.
TACGAACCGATTTGCGCGGTTCGATTGCTTTTGCGTCTCACGGTATTCCCCTGCCTCCAGGCGCTTTTGGTGTGCGCCCGCCCGGTCAAAAGGCTGCAATTCCCGTGCCAGCGGTCGATGACCTCAATTAACCATTCAATAACAACGATTTACCAAACACCACAAAATCCGGCCACGCCCCGTTCGTGAACTAGTGCGCAAACCGGTGTGTGGAAGTCTGGTCGTCCGTGCGCGCAATTTCGTCATGCCGTCGGAATAGTTGTCAGCAGGCACGACGCCGTTTACTCTCGCCCAACTTCATTCCGCGACGAATCACGCAGCCGACCATGAATCCAGTCAAACGCGCAGAAATATTCAGCCGCTTTCGCGCCGCCAATGCAGAACCCAAAGGCGAACTCGAATTCAGCTCGCCGTTCGAACTGCTGGTCGCGGTCATACTGTCGGCACAGGCAACCGACAAAAGCGTCAACCTCGCCACACGCGAACTTTACAAAACCGCGAATACACCGCAGGCTATCCTCGCGCTCGACACGGCGGGTCTCGAACCCTATATCAAACGCATCGGGCTGTATCGCACCAAGGCCAAAAACATCATTACCACCTGCGCCTTGCTGATCGAGCGCCATCAGGGCGTCGTGCCGCACAGCCGCGAAGCACTGGAACAACTGCCGGGCGTCGGCCGCAAAACCGCCAACGTCGTGGTCAACATTGCTTTCGGGCAGCCGACCATCGCAGTCGACACCCACATCTTCCGCATTTCAAACCGCACCGGCATCGCGCCGGGCAAGGATGTCGTCGCGGTCGAGGAAAAACTGCTGAAAGTGGTGCCCGATGAATTCAAACTGCATGCGCACCACTGGCTGATCCTGCATGGCCGTTACGTCTGCAAAGCGCGCGCCCCGGAATGCCCGTCGTGTCTGATCAACGATCTCTGTGAATTCCGCGGCAAGGTGAAAGCAACGGTGGCCCGCGGAACGACGGCGAAAAAAAAGCCGGACTGAAGTCCGGCTTTTTGCATGCGTCGAACGACGCTGAAATCCGCTTATTGCTTGGCAACCAGCGCAGACTGACTGGAAAACCAGGCGGCGAGATCAGCAATGTCGGCATCTTTCAGGTTCTTCGCCTGGTCCGCCATCACGGCATTCTTGCGCACACCGGCACGGTAGTCCTTCAGCGCGCGCACGATGTAATCGTTGTACTGTCCGGCCAGTTTCGGAAAGTCCTGCATCGCGCTCATGCCAGCGCCGCCTTCGCCGTGGCAGGCGGCACAGACCTTGGCTTTCTCCTTGCCCGCGGCCGGATCAGCCGCGTGAACGGTTGCACTGAAAACCAGCGCCATCGCAATCAGAATAATCTTGTTCATGGTCGTAGTCCTATTTGGCCGCGGTTTTGGCAGATTCAGCCGAATAGTATGCGGCGAGATCGGCCATGTCCTGGTCACTCAAGCCAGCGGCAATTGCACGCATCGTCGGGTGGCTGCGCTCGCCGGACCTGTAGCCCTGCAACGCCTTGACGATATAGCCGGCGTGCTGGCCGCCGAGCTTCGGCACGTTATAGACGGAAGGATATGCCGTTTTGTAACCGGGTATGCCATGGCAACCGGCACACATGACGGTTTTCTGTTTCCCTGCGGCCGCATCACCGGCAGCATGGGCCGTCACGCCAAAGGCCAGGGCTGCCGCGGCCACTGACGCACTCACTATCGCTCGCGTATTCATTCGTTTATTCCCCGAAATTCGCAAAAACCCGCGGAATTATACCGTAAATTCTGGCGTTTGCCGCCCATGGAGGCCGCAGTCAGTGCGCGGTCAGCACGCCGGAGGCAGCCAGCACGAGCACCATAATCTCCAGCGCGGCAATCACCAGATAAAGACGGTCACCGCGCCTGAAACACGAAACCAGCAGCACACCGACGGCCAGCAGCGTAGTCGCGCACAAAACAACGATACCGAGCAGCGGCAGCGTATCGCCGAAGCCGAGCCGGCCAAGCCAACCCCAGCCATCGGTCGCGCCGGTTGCGCGGCGAAATTCGTTTACCGACAGGCCCCAGAATTCGGGCAATGCTTCGGGTGCGACGGTCGAGGGCAGCCACCCCGACATATATGCGGCGAACCCGCAAACCAGCAATGCCAACCCTGTGCGCATGCCGATTTCAAGCACGCGGGCGAATTGCCGCTGTTCGGACGAAATTTTCAGGCCAGCATCGCTCACGTCCACACTCCCAGCCCGCGCCCCAGCGCACGCAAACCGGCAAAAACCAGCACGGCAATCACCAGCCGCCGGATGACGGCCGCATCAACGATCTGCAGCAGCTTCACACCGATGCGCGCCCCCAGCATCATGCCGATCACGGAGGGCGCCGCGACAACGGCAAGCACCGCGCCCTTGTTGATATAGATCCACGCTGCAGAGGTATCGACGATCGACAGAATCAGTCCGCTGCTGCCCGCCGACGGACGCAGCGGCACACCCATGACAAGATTCAGTGCCGGCACGTTGGCCCAACCGGCCCCCAGCCCGAACACGCCGGCGAGCAACCCGATCAGGGCGAACAGGACAATGCCGAGCGGCGTGCGATGCACGCGCCATGCCACATCGCGGCCGTGCGCGGCGTCATGAAAAATACCGTGGATCTGCAACGCCTGTGACAAGCGGTCCGCCTGCTCCACTTGCGGAAACTCGGACTTCGTCGCCCGCCACATGATCATCACGATCATCAGGATCGCCATGCCCAGCGCGGTCTGCACGACGGCAACCGGCAAGGCCAAGCCGATCAGCGCACCGATGATCGACGTGGCCGATGCCACCACTGCCAGCGGCAATGCCAGCCGCAAATCGGCCAGACCCAGCCTGAGCAATCCCGGCGCAGCCGCCAGCGCGCCGGCCAGCGCAACCAGCAAACCGGCGCTGCGCACGAAATCGAGATGAAACGGAAAAAATCCGCCGACGATCGGCACAAACAACACGCCACCGCCGACGCCGGCCGGCACGGCCAGCATGCCGAGCACAAAACACAGCGCGAACAAGGCCAGCGGCCAGATCCACCAC
>CAZVDN010000357.1:3058-3715 GCA_964625665.1 uncultured Streptomyces sp.
CGACAACCACTGCCGGCTCGGCTGCAAATGCAGCCGGAGCCCAGCAGAGCAGGACGGAAAAAATGGCAAGCCGGCGGAGGGGGTCAGCGGTTCGGTTCATGAATTCATCGCGCCGCACATCACACCCGGCACAGGCCGCTATTCTAAACGTTGTTGAACAGCGACGCAGTCAGCCGCCGTGCACCGTATAATCGGCCATGGCCAACAGACTGACAAAAATCGTGACGCGCACCGGCGACGACGGCAGCACCGGGCTTGCCGATGGATCGCGTCTGTCGAAATCCGCGCTGCGCGTGGAAACCATGGGCGCCGTGGATGAATTGAACAGCGTGCTCGGCTTGCTGCTGACCGAACCGATGCCTGACCGGCTGCGCGCCTGCCTCGACGGCGTGCAGCACGATCTCTTCGACCTCGGTGGCGAACTGAGCGTGCCCGGCCACACACTGATGAGCGAAGCGCATTGCACGCGCATCGAAGACGCCATTGCCGTCTTCAATGCGGACCTTGCGCCGCTAAAAGATTTCATCCTGCCAGGCGGCACGCGCGCCGCGTCCGTTGCGCACATTGCGCGCACGGCCTGCCGCCGCGCCGAACGCGTGCTGGTCGCACTCAATGCCGAATCGCCGCAGCCTGCCGTCATGGTGCAATATTTGAACC
>CAZVDN010000358.1:0-1146 GCA_964625665.1 uncultured Streptomyces sp.
GCCTTGATCGCGTCCTGGCGGTTTTGCGTCGCGTAGCAGATGTCGTCCTTGCGCGGCCCGGTGATGGCCGGAAAGCGCGCGCGCAGGGCGGCGATGATCTGGCTTGCGTCATCGACCGACAACGTGGTCTGCGTGACGAACGCCAGATTGTTCTCGTCCGTGACGCGCAAGGCGGCAACATCGGCGGGCTTCTCAACGAGATACATGCCGCCCTTCGACTGCCCCATCGTGCCTTCCACTTCAGGATGCCCGTGGTGGCCGATCATGACGATTTCACGGCCCTGTTCGCGCAGCTTGGCAACCTCGACATGCACCTTGGTCACCAGCGGGCAGGTGGCATCAAAGACACGCAGGCCGCGCGCATCGGCATGCTGGCGCACTGCCTGCGAAACGCCGTGGGCGCTGAAAATAACCGTATTGCCCGCGGGCACTTCATCGAGGTCTTCGACAAATACGGCGCCCTTGGCGCGCAGATCATCGACGACGAATTTGTTGTGCACCACTTCATGGCGCACGTAGATCGGCGCGCCATGGATCGACAGCGCGCGTTCGACGATTTCAATCGCGCGGTCTACGCCGGCACAGAATCCGCGGGGTTTGGCGAGTAGGACTTGCATGGGGCGGGATTATAGCCGATGCACTGCGGGCGGCTGTCCGACAGTGCCACGCTCAGGATTTGCCCTGTGCGCGCAGGCTGTCGATGACGATCAGCACTGCGCCGCAGGAAATCGCCGAATCGGCGACATTGAACGCCGGCCAATGCCAGCCCATCGCGTGAAAATCGAGAAAATCGACCACCGCGCCCAGCCAGATGCGGTCGATCAGATTGCCCAGCGCGCCGCCCAGTATCAGGCTGAGCGCAAGGCAAAACAGGGTTTCATGCGCATGCCGCCGCAGCAACACGACAATCCAGACGGCGGCAATAACGGCGATGGTGCTGAAAAACAGGCGCTGCCAGCCCGCTGCGCCGGCGAGAAAACTGAACGCCGCCCCGGCATTGTGCGCGAGCACGAAATTGAAAAACGAAGTCACTTCGACGACACGTCCACCGGCCAGCCATTCGCTGACGGCGAACTTCGTCGCCTGATCAAGCACGATGATGACGGCTGCAATGCCGAGCCAGCGCTTCATGTGCCGCTGCTCAGC
>CAZVDN010000358.1:1156-3706 GCA_964625665.1 uncultured Streptomyces sp.
AAACCGCCGCGGTTCCCCCGCGCTGAACAGGTTGGCGACGCAGCGGCCACAGATCTCGGCATGCGCTGCGTCGGCGCCAACATCGGCACGGTAATGCCAGCAGCGTTCGCACTTGGTGTAGGTGGTAGCGCTGACCTTGACGCTGACGCCGGGCAATGCCGTCGCCACCGCAGTTGAATCGGGCCCGCGGTGCACGGTGGCACGCGAGGTGATCAACGGAAAACGCAGATCGTCGCCGAACGATTCGAGCAGGGCATGATTTTCACCTTCCGCATACAAGTCGACCTCACCGGCCAGCGACGAACCGATCTTGCCGGCAATACGCAGGTCTTCGAGCAGCTTCAGCACACTGGAGCGCAAGGCACGCACCTTGACCCAGCGATCACGCAAGGCGTCGGCATCACGCGGCGATGCAGTCTTGTACCAGGTCTGCGCAAAGACGCTGTCGTCGGTGCCGTTGACCGTTTCCCACACCTCATTGGCAGTGAACGACAGTACTGGCGCCATCAGGCGCACCAGGGTCTGCGTCATGTGATATAGCGCGTTCTGTGCCGAACGGCGCGCACGGCTGTCGGCGCCCGCGGTGTAGAGGCGGTCCTTCAGCACATCGAGATAAAACCCGCCGAGATCTTCGGAACAGAACGACTGCAGCTTCTGCACGACCTGGTGAAATTCATAGCGCCCGTAATGGCCCTGCGACTGCGGTTCCTTCACACCCTGCTCGGAAGGCACGAGTTCGGCCTGCAGGTCCTGCGTCATCACCAGCGCATAGCGGTCGATCTCGAGCCAGTCATCGACCGGCAACGCATGCGCTTTCGGATCGAAATCAGCGATGTTCGCCAGCAGAAAACGCAGCGTATTGCGGATGCGGCGGTAGGACTCGACGACGCGTTTGAGAATTTCATCCGAGATGGACAACTCGCCCGAATAATCGGTCTGCCCGACCCACAAACGCAGAATGTCGGCGCCCAGCGTGTCGAGCACCTTCTGCGGCGCGATCACGTTGCCCATCGACTTCGACATCTTGCGGCCCTTGCCGTCGACGACAAAACCATGCGTCAACAAGGCGCCATAAGGCGCGACGCCATTGATCATGCACGACACCAGCAGGGACGAATGGAACCAGCCGCGGTGCTGGTCCGATCCTTCAAGATAAAGATCGGCAGGAAACTGCAAGACATCCTTGTGCGAACCGCGCAGCACGGTTTCATGCGTCGAGCCCGAGTCGAACCAGACATCCAGCGTATCGCGGATTTTTTCATACTGCCCGGCATCGGCGCCGAGCAGTTCGTTGATGTCGATCTGCTGCCAGGCCTCGATGCCGGACTGCTCGACGCGCTGGGCAATCGTTTCCAGCAATTCGAGCGTGCGCGGATGCAGTTCGCGCGTTTCCTTGTGAATGAACAGCGGCATCGGCACGCCCCACTGCCGCTGGCGCGACAGCGTCCAGTCCGGGCGGTTGGCTATCATGCCGTGCAGGCGCGCCTTGCCCCAGTCCGGATAGAACTTCGTCGCCTCAACCCCGCGCAGCGCCGTTGCGCGCAGGGTTTCCTCCGGCTTCACGCCGCGATAGCCGGGCACCGCCTCCATGCCGGCAAACCACTGCGTGGTCGCACGGTAAATGATCGGCGACTTGTGCCGCCAGCAATGCATATAGCTGTGCAGCTCTGCCTTTTCATGAAACAGCGCGCCCTTCTCGCGCAGCGTTTCGACAATCTGCGGATTGGCCTTCCAGATATTGAGCCCGCCGAAGAGCGGCAGCGATTCGCTGTAGCGGCCGTTGCCCTGCACCGGCGTGAGAATCTCGTCGTCTTTCATGCCGTTGGCACGGCAGGAATTGAAGTCTTCGATGCCGTAGGACGGCGCGCAATGCACGATGCCGGTGCCGGTTTCGAGCGTGACGTATTCAGCCAGATAGACCGGCGAGCTGCGGTCGTAAAAGGGATGCCCGAAGGCGATTTTTTCGAGGGCACTGCCTTTGCAGGTCGCCAGCGTTTTGCCTTCAAGGCCGTAACGCTGCAGGCAAGCCTCTTTGAGATCGGACGCCAGAATCAGATAGCCCTTCGGCGTTTCGATCAGGCTGTATTCAAATTCCGGATGTGCATTCAACGCCTGGTTAGCCGGCAGCGTCCATGGCGTGGTGGTCCAGATGACGATCCAGCCCGGTGAATCATTGAGCGCGATGCCGCCGAAGGCCTTGCCGATGGCAGCCCGGTCGTGAAAGGAAAACCCGACGTCAACCGCGGTGTCCTTGCGGTCGATGTATTCAACCTCCGCCTCGGCCAGTGCCGAACCGCAGTCGAAACACCAGTTCACCGGCTTCAGGCCGCGGTAGACGTAGCCCTTCTCGATCAGCTTGCCAAGCGCGCGGATTTCGTCGGCCTCGTTCCTGAAATTCATCGTCAGGTAAGGACGGTCCCATTCACCGAGCACGCCGAGCCGGATGAAGTCGGACTTCTGGCGCTCGATCTGCACGGCAGCATAGGCGCGCGACTTCTGCTGCACTTCGGCAACACCTAGCCCCTTGCCGAATTCCTTCTCGATCTGGAT
>CAZVDN010000359.1:0-3698 GCA_964625665.1 uncultured Streptomyces sp.
GATGCCGGCGTTCGCGGCAGCCGCGACGTAATCCGCATTGGACAGCCACATCAGGCCGCTCGCCACCACCGGCAGACGGATGCCGTAGAGCCCGGTGATGCGTGTGGTAACCAGTTTTTCCACGCCGGCTATGCTCTCGGCAATGCGGACAAAACGGCTTCGGTATCCGCACCGAGCGCCGGCGGGCCGCAACGCGCATGCCATGGACCGTTGATGCGAATCGGCGGCGCAACGGTTTGCAGGTCACCGCCCAGCGCATGCTCGACCACTTCGAAGGTGCCATTGACCCGCGCCTGGTCGTGGGCCGCGACATCCTGCAGCGTATTGACCGGCCCGTTGGGCACTTGCCCCTTGTCCAGCAGCGACAGGCATTCCGCCCGCGTGCGCTGCGCGAATATCTGCGCCAGCATGGCGTTGACTTCGACGCGATTGGCGACCCGTGCCTTGATGGTGGCGAAGCGCGGGTCGTCCGCCATTTCGGGAATACCAAAGCCTTCGCACAGCCCGCGCCAGTATTCATCGCGCGTCGCAGCGATCACGAATGCGCCGTCCCTCGCATGAAACACATCCCAAGGCGAAGCCTGCGGATGCGCCGCGCCGAGGCGCTTCATTTCCTTGCCATCGGCGAACATTTGCTGGTAACGCAGGTTGAGGATGGAAATCATGCAGTCGAGCATGGCGATCTCGACCCGTTGCGGATTGCCGCTGCGGCGCTGCTCAAGCACCGCAAGCACCACGCCGAGCGCGCCGAACACTCCGGAAGAAATGTCAGCAATCGGCGCGCCCGCCGGCAGCGGGCCGCCCGCCGGTTCACCGGTGATGCTCATCAGTCCTGACATCGCTTGCAATATAACGCCCAGGCCCTGCTTCGCGCGCATCGGCCCCGTCGCGCCAAACGCCGACAGCGAACAATAGACGATCTGCGGATTGATTTTCAGCACGCTATCGTAGTCAAGCCCGAGCCGCCGCATCGTATCGGGCCTGAAGTTTTCGACAATGACCTGCGCCGAGGCAATCAGCTTGCGCACGGCCGCACGCCCTTCCGCCGATTTCAGATCAAGCACAACGCTTTTTTTGTTGCGGTTGAGCGCGAGAAAGCCGACATGCTCCCCCTTCACGCGCACGGTGCCCGACGTGCGAAACGCCTCACCTTGGGGCGGTTCGACCTTGATGACTTCAGCGCCATAATCGCCGAGCAGCATGGTGCACATCGGCCCCGCCGCATGGTGCGTAAAGTCGATCACCCGCACGCCGGTGAGCGGCAAACTCCCCTGTTCAAGCGTTTTTTCAGACATATTCGCGTTACAGGTAATCGCCGCCGCGCATTGGAATGATCGGCCGTTCATCATCCGGGCCGAAACCGCCCAACGGCGCATAGAGTTCGCGGCGCTTGGCAACCGCCGCCGAAGCCCCCTTGCTGCGCACCTCCTTGAAGAAGGCGAATTCGCCCTCTTCGAAACGCAGCTTAAGGCCGAGCGTGTGGCCGAAATAGAGTTCGGTAAATGCCTGTCCCATGCCCATCGCCTCCCACACAAGATGGGTATAGGCCTTGCCGGAAACAATGCCGTCGATCGGCAACAGGGCGATGCGGCGCGCCTCGTTCATCACTTCGTCATTGAGTTGGTCTTTCGGCACTGCGCGATTGACCAGGCCGATCAGCGAAGCCTCGCGCCCGCTCCAGGTGCGACCACACACCATCATTTCGCGCGTGCGCTTGTAGCCGATCAGATGTGCGTAGAGTCGGATCAGCGTGATGCCGGAAATGCCGCCGACCTGGCCCAGATTGCCGATGTGTGCGTCTTCTGCGGCAATCGAGATGTCACAGCAGGCCTGCAGCTGGTTGCCGAGTTCGATGCAGTGTCCGGAAATCTGCGCAATCGTCGGCTTCAGCGAAAAGAACAGGCGCTTCCAGACGTTGCGATAGTGTCGCTGCATGCGCAACTGGTGGCGGTTCGGCTGCCCCTTGGGGTCGGTCTTGGTGCGCGTGCCGAAGCCTTCGAAATAACCCTCGAGGTCATGGCCGCCGCAAAAATGGTCGCCCTCGCCCTTGATGATCACCACCTTGACGTCGTCGTTGCCCTCCCAGTCGTCGATGACCTCCAGCAACTGGTCCTCGCCCCAGAACGGTGAAGCGTTGCGTTTGCCGGGATTGCTCAATGTAACGGTGGCAATTTTCGCCGTCCGGTCGATGTCGTATTTGATGTACTGATACGGATATTCCTTGCTCACCTGAACCTCCCCTGAATGAAACGACCTGCAACGGTTTTGCGATGCGCATGCAAAGTGGTTGCAACGTTTGTGCGCATAGCGCACACTATGCGCGATATGCGAACATCTGAGCGACTTTACCCACCGACCGCGCGGTACGTCAACCCGCACCCCGGGAGCCCCCATTGGCCCTGAAAAAAGAGCCCCGTGGAAAAGAGTGGATACGCGATCACGTTCAATCGCTTGAACGCGGGCTCGCGGTAATCCGCTGCCTCGGCGGCACGCCTTCCCTCACGCTCACCGAAGTGGCAAAGGAAGCCGGCATCACGCGCGCTGCGGCACGGCGTTTTCTGCTGACGCTCGAACGGCTGGGCTACGTCGGACACAACGATGACGGTTATTTCCTGCTCGCGCGAACCCTCGAACTCGGTTACGCCTACCTGTCGTCGCACGCCCTGCCGCAGATCGCCCATCCGCACATCCAGAAGCTGGCCTACGACCTCGACGAATCGTGTTCCGTGACGATTCTCGACCGCCAGTCGATCGTGTATGTCGTACGCGCCACCATCAGCCGCCTGGTCGGCGCCTCACTCTCGGTCGGTTCGACGCTGCCCGCCTACTGCACCTCTGCAGGCCGCGTGCTGCTGAGCGGTCTTGCAACCGATGCGCTCGATGCATGGCTGGAAGACGCGAAATTTGAAAAGCTCACCGCAAAAACCATCACCAGCGCGAAAAAACTGCGCGAGGAAGTGCGCCGCGCAACCGCGCAGGGCTGGTATCTGATCGATCAGGAAATCGAGGAAGGCGTGCGTTCGCTGGCCGCACCGCTGCATGATGCAACGGGCAGGATCATTGCCGCAGTCAACGTCAGCTCGTATTCAACCCGCGTGACACTGGAAGCGCTGCACCGGAAATTTCTGCCGCGGCTTCTCGAAACCACGGCCGCCATCGACAGCGAACTGAAAGCGCGCCACTAGGCGCAGCGCTGCCGGTTAGACCGCAGCCGCGATCGCGTCGCCCATCTGTGAAGTCGACGCCTTGCCGCCGAGGTCGCCGGTCAGGTGTTTGGCTTCGGCGATGACCTTGTCGACGGCCTTGTCGATCAATTGCGCGGCCAGTGCGGCTTTCGGATCATTGCGCTTGCGGCCCAGCCATTCGAACAGCATCTGGCCGGACATGATCATCGCGTAAGGATTGGCAATGTTCTTGCCGGCGATGTCCGGTGCCGAACCATGCGTGGCCTGCGCCATCGCGTTGTTGGCGCCGACGCAAAGGCCGGGCGCCAGACCAAGGCCGCCGACGAGACCGGCACCTTCGTCGGTCAGAATGTCACCGAACTGGTTGGTGGTGACGACGACATCGAACTGGTGCGGGTTCATCACCACTTTCATGGCAAAACCATCGACCAGCACTTCATTGAATTTGACGTCCGGGTATTCCTTCGCCACCTTGCGGCACTCTTCGGCGAACATGCCGCAGACCAGCCGGTA
>CAZVDN010000360.1:0-3649 GCA_964625665.1 uncultured Streptomyces sp.
CCCACAGCTTGTCCTTCTGATACACGCTGGTATTGAGGATGACCGGCACCTTGTCCGTGGTATCGGGGCGGAACACGTCGGCGTAGAGCAGGGTGCCGTCGCGCAACGGGATCTGCACGTCTTTTTCGACGATGAATTTCGGATATTTCGGTTGCGATACCTGGGCAGCAGCGGCCATGCGGGTCTCCGGTGGTTCGGGTTGCGGGGTTTTGGATACGGGGAAGCGTTGAAAGCGGTGGCCGTTCGCGCGGTGTATTGTCGCCGGCCGTTGTTTTCCCTACTTATAAGGCAGGCGCCGGCGCGGCGTCAATGGTGCGCGGACGGATTGCCGATGACCGCCCTTGGCACGCTACAATAAACGCCCTTCTGCAATCATTGTTACTTTGACTCACGGAGAACTGCCATGGCACATGCAATCCGCATCACCGAATTCGGCGGCATCGAAAAAATGCAATGGACCGAGGTTGACGTCGGCGATCCGGGCCCCGGTGAGGTGCGTGTGCGCAATACGGCGATCGGTCTCAATTTCATCGATACCTATCACCGCACCGGCCTCTATCCGAACCAGCTGCCGCTGACGCTGGGCATGGAAGGCGCCGGCGTGGTCGAAAAGGTCGGCCCGAAGGTAAAAGACTTCAAGGTCGGCGACCGCGTGGCCTATGCCAATCCGATCGGCGCTTACTCAGATGTATTGCTGCGCCCGGCCGAGCGGCTGGTGAAAATTCCTGCCGGTGTCGATGACAAGGTCGCCGCGTCGATCATGTTGAAGGGCATGACGGCCTGGTATCTGTGCAAGCGCACCTATAAAGTGAAGAAGGGCGACACCATCGTAGTGCATGCGGCGGCCGGCGGCGTCGGACAGATTCTCTGCCAGTGGGCGAAGGCCCTCGGTGCCACCGTCATCGGCACGGTCGGCAGCGACAGCAAGGTGGCGATTGCGAAAAAATGCGGTTGCAAGCATGTCATCGTGTTGTCGCGCGAAAACCTCGTTTCGCGCGTCAAGGAAATCACCAAGGGCAAAGGCGTGCCGGTGGTCTACGACGGCATCGGCAAGGACACCTGGGACGCCTCACTGGATTGCCTGTCGCCGCGCGGCATGATGGTGAGCTTCGGCAATGCCTCGGGCCCGGTGACGCAGATCAATCCGGGCATTCTCGCCGCCAAGGGGTCGCTGTTTCTGACGCGGCCAACGCTGTTTCATTACGTCGCCACGCGTGCCGATCTGCTGGCGGCGGCGCGCGATCTGTTTGCCGTGATCAAGAGCAAGAAGGTCAGGATCTCGGTCAACCAGACTTATGCGCTGAAGGATGCGGCAATTGCCCATGCCGATCTCGAAGGACGCAAGACCACAGGCTCGACCGTGCTGCTGCCTTGATGCAGGCACTGTCGACCGCATCAAAACAAAAAGGGGGCAATGCCCCCTTTTTTGTTTTTGTGCTCCGGCGTCAGGCAGTAAATGCCTGCATGTCGGGCCGCGCCGCTTTGCCCAGCACGGTCTCGACCGCAGCCGCCAGCGACAGCAGTTTCGCGTCTTCGAGTCCGTTGCAGGCAATCTGCAATCCCACCGGCAGGCCGGTAGTGGTCGGCAGCGGCAGCGATACGCCGCATTGTTCGAACACATTGCCGATGCGCGTGTTGCGCAGCGCGCGCTTGTTCCATTCGAGCGCTGGCATCAGCGTGTAGTCGTCCTTGAGCGGGCCCGGCACCAGCGGTGTGGCAGGGCCGACCCAGCCATCGAGGCCTTTCATTTTTTCGCGGACCAGATCGCGCAGTTCGGCTTGACGCTTTTTTGCGTCGGCCAGACGCTGCGGCGGGTATTTTGTTGCCGCGATGACGCGCGACTGTGCGATGTCGTCAAAGAGATCATGGCTTTTCTCAATGCGCTCGCGGCCGAGGATTTCAACCAGCTCACCCGGCACGATGCCGCCGAAGACCGGATCGAATTCGGCAATCTCCGGCACACTGACGTCCGTGATCTGCGCACCGGCCTGGGTCAACGCGACAAGTGCCGCATCGATGCGCTGCGCGACTTCGGCATCAAGATCGTCGAAGAAGACTTCCTGCGGTTTGCCGAACCTGAGTTGTTTCGGCGACGGTGCGGCCGGCACTTTTTTGCCGGTCAGCGTGTTGTAGATCAGTGCCGAATCCGCCACCGACATGGTGAAGGTGCCGACGCTGTCGAGCGTCGGCGAGAGCGGAAAAATGCCGTCGAGGGAAAAGCCGCGGCTCGAAAACTTGTGACCGACCACGCCGCACAATGCCGCCGGCAGTCGCACCGATCCGCCGGTGTCGGTGCCGGCCGAGAACGCGCAGAGGCCTGCCGCCATCGCCACTGCAGAACCGTGGCTCGAACCGCCAGGCATGCGGTGCACTTTTGCATCGCAGGGGTTCCATGGCACCGGGTGCTTGAAGTTGATGCCGCCCAGCGCGAATTCGCTGGTGCGCGTTTTGCCGAGAATGATGCAGCCGGCGCGCTTCAGCGCCTTGACGAAGCTGCCCTCGGGCGGCGTGACGTCGCGCACGTCGAGGCTGGAGCCGGCGTTGGTCGGCATGCCATCGACCACATACAAATCCTTCACCGCCACCGGCACGCCCATCAACGGCCCGAGGTCGGTGCCGTCTTTCAGCTGGCGGTCGATCTCACGCGCCGCGGCCATTGCCGTTGTGCGCGCGACGTAATGAAAGGCGTTTAGTTTGGGATTCAGCAGATCGATGCGGTCGAGCAGAGCGGCGGTCGCCGACTCGGCGCTGATTTCGCGTTTGCGCAGGCGCGCGCCGTATTCGGCGAGCGAAAGTTTGGCGAAGGGATTGGGTGGCAGGGTTTTCATGATGGCGGTCAAGGATGGTTTGAATTGTCTGCGGCGTTTGCTGACGCGCAGCGCCTGCGAAGATACCATAGCGGCTGGTCAAATCACCGGGAACACGTCATGGCTGAAATTGAATTCAAAATGTCGCCGATCGGCCGCGTCAAATGCGCGGTCAACACCATGTCCGAAGGCGGCTGGGGCAAGATCGATTCCGAAATCCATCTCGATCAAAAATTTGCGCCGGGCCTGCAGGGGCTGGCCGGCTTCTCGCATATCCTGGTGCTGTTCCTGCTCGACCGCTCGCAGGACTTCGACATCAACAAGCAGTTGCTGCGCCGTCCGCGTGGCATGGAAGACCTCGATCCGGTCGGTGTTTTCGCGCAGCGCACGAAATACCGCCCTAATCCGCTGGCGGTGACGGCGGTGAAGCTGCTGGGCATCGAGGGCAATGTGCTGCGCGTGCACGCGCTCGATGCGCTGGATGGCACGCCGGTATTGGACATCAAGCCTTACATGCCGCCGTTTGACCGGATGGAGGATGTGAAGATGCCGCCGTGGGTGTCGCATTTCATCGAGGGGTATTTCTAGTTGCTTGCTATTAGCAGGCGGTATTTGAATGGGGATGGATTGTCAGCAGGTTTTCCCTACCCTTGAGGGAGAGGGGTGCCTTTGCGTTATTTTCCGAATGCGTCTCCTTTTGGCCGGGGGTAGCCCGGCGGCTACTTACTTTTCTTGCTTCGCCAAGAAAAGTAAGCAAAAGAAGGCGACCCCTGGTGAGACGCCCCCTACGGGGGTTCCCTGCGTTACTCAACGAATCTGGCGGCTGCGGAACTCGCCCTTGC
>CAZVDN010000361.1:0-1290 GCA_964625665.1 uncultured Streptomyces sp.
ATCATGAACAGCAGCCACGTGCCGACGAGGCCGATGCTGCCGGTGAAGTAACCGCCGTCGTCGGCCCATTGCGGAAAACGCGCAGTCAGCGCGCGCTGGGTGATGGACCACAGTTGTCCGCCGAGCAGGCCGTCGTAGAGCACGGTGGATAGCATGGCGATGACGAAGGCGGTCATGCCGGCGGGTAGTGCGTCCGTGCCGGTCAGGTCGCGTCCCCAGGGGCGCAGGGCAATCGTGCGGCTGCCGGATTCGGCGGCCACCGGCGCGAAGCGGCCGAGCGTGGCGAAATAAACGGCGAACACGTCGGCATTGCGCTGCCAGGTGTCGCGGCCGAAGAGAACCATACCGGTAAGCGTGAATGCGCTCCAGCAGAGGCCGACGGTGGCGATATGCGACGGAATCGACGCCTTCAGGTAAATGATTTCAAACCATGAAAACGATAACAGCAGAAGCGCCGCCGGCCATGCGCCGAGCGCCTCCGGGTAAGGCAGATGGAGAGCGAGGCCGTCGCGCCGTCCGCAGCGCCGTGCCAGCGCATCCACGAGATCAAAGAGCGTGCGCCACGGATCGAAGGCCGGCCAGACGTTGCCGACGCAGGCCACGGTCAGCGAGAGGCCGATCCACCAGATCAACCAGACCAGCGTCGGCGCGAGATTGGCTTCGGGACTGCGCGAGCCGTAGAGGCCGGCAAAGAGCGTGACCACAAACAAAAACAATCCGCCGATACGCGCCGGCAAATGCAGCAGCGGCAACAGCGGGCCCGTTGCAAGACGAAAGGCGGCCGCATTCGAGTGTTGTGCATGGCTGCGGGCAAACAATGCGGCGGCGACGAAGGAGAGCGCGACGACCGCCGCGCCGCCGACCATGAAATACGACAATGGGGCCGGCAGGTCGTAGCGTTCGCCGAAGGCGTGCGCGAACGCTGTGAGCGGCAGGCAGGCCAGCGCCGCGCAGGCAAACAATGCGCGAGCGCCGACGGGTTTCATTTCGGCCGGACTTCGAGCGTTGCCAGCGGCGGGCCGTGATGATCGCCGGACTTGGCCTTGGCGTTGTCGGCGTGCCACTCAAAGCGGAAGCGCCCGGTGGCGCGCGCGTTGAAGGCGAGTTCGGCCGGCGTGCCTGGCGTCAGCTTCACGTCGATCTTGTAGGCGTGCAGATGCAGGCTGCCCGCCGTGTCGCTGGTGACGCGCAGCTTCACCGGTGTGCCCTTGTCGACACGTATCAGGCGCTGTTCTTTGGCTACCTGGCCGCCGGTGATGGCAAACTCGAAGGACTTTTCGGCCGGCGCCG
>CAZVDN010000361.1:1300-3633 GCA_964625665.1 uncultured Streptomyces sp.
AGTCGCCTGCGGCTGGGCGAGTTCCAGCTCCGTGCCGGCGCCGCGGCCAGTGCGCCGGCTGTGAACAGGCACAGTACGATCGAAAACAGATGCCGCATGGCCGCCCCCTATCTGGCTTCGTAGACGATTTTGCCGCCGGTCATGGTCATCACCGGTTTGATGTTGAGAATATCATCGAGCGGCACCGTCATGTAATCGCGGTCGAGCACCACCAGGTCGGCGAGTTTTCCGGCTTCCAGCGTGCCGAGCTCCTTTTCCATGAACAGCAGATAGGCGTTCGAGCGGGTGTGCGCGATCAATGCCTCTTCGCGCGTCAGCAACTGATCATAGGCCTTGATCGACGGGAAGATGCGGCCGGCCACGTATTCCCAGATGGTGTGGAAGGGGTTGATGGTGGCGACGATGGTGCCATCGGAGCCGAGGCCCCAGGGGATGCCGCTGTCCTGAATCATGCGCGCCGGCGGCCGGTCGGCACCGACCATTCTCGGCTTCACCGTATGGTTGTGCAGCGCGATCACCCAACCCGCGCGTTTGGCACGCTCGAGCAGGTCCGGCGTCAGCCATTCGACATGGGCCAGCACCCAGCGCAGATCGCGGATCGGAAACTGTTTGGCGATGTCGTCGCCCATGTCGAGCAGTTTGCGGATAGTGGTGTCCACAGCGGTGTGCTCGTGGATCTGCCAGCCGTATTGCGCGGCGGCCGTGGCGAGGATGCGGAACTGGTCGTAATGTTCTTCGGCGAAAACCTGTTTGGGCAGGAATGCGGAATCATGGAGGGGGCCGTAGACATGCTCGCCCATGCCGAGCACGCCCAGCCAGCGGTTGCGGCTCAACGGCTTTTCGCTGCGGATCATGTCGAGCACGCGCGGCACTTCTTTCGGCGTGCGGATGTAGTACTGCAGCGGGTAGTAGACGCGCACCGTCAGGTCGTTGTTTTTCAGCAGGCGCTCGAGCGGCTCATAGGGGCCGTCGAGGTAGCCCATGTCGTAGACCGTGGTCAGCCCCAGCGCATTCAACTGCGTATTGAAGTCCTGTACCTCGCGCATGCGCCGCGGCATGTCGTTGACCACCCATTCCTCGATGCCGTCGTACTCGCTGCCCGACTTGCCGGTGACCGCTTCTTCGGTGGCGGCGCGCGGCATGTACTTCAGCGCCGCATAGAGCACCTTGCGGCCGTCGAAGTTGCTGGTGCGCACATGGGCCGAGCCCTTGTAGAGGTTGCCGATGGCCGGGGCGATCAGCTTGATCGCCGGCGTGTTCATGTAAAAGTCCGAATAGGTTTTCTGGATGTAGACCGGATTGTTGGGCGCTGCCGCGTCGAGTTCTTCCTGTGTAAAGCCGCCGGGTTTGTCAGCGAACTGCTGTTCATGCCAGCCGCCGAGCACGAAAATCCATTTGCCTGATTCGCTGCCCGGGCCCAGCGCTTTCGCGCGTGCGGCGATTTTTTCCAGCGCCTCTTTGCGCGAGAGCACGCCTTCGAGCCGCAGTTCGTAGGGCATGAAATTGGAGCCGCGCAGGTAATGCAGATGATTGTCGATGAGGCCGGGAATGACGGTGCGGCCCTTGAGATCGGTCTGCGCGGTGCGGCTGTCGGCGAGTTTGCGTATCGCTGCGTCACTGCCGAGGGCGACGATGCGCTCGCCGCGGATGGCGATGGCCTGCGCGGTCGAGGATTGTTGATCGACGGTCAGGATCTTGCCGTTGTAGAGAATGCGATCGGGCGACTGCGCGGCGGCGAGCGGCGGCAGCAGCAGGGCAATGCACAACACCGTGAACAGACGCATGACTTCCCCTCCGTTTTTTTGTTGTGGACTGCCGCGGCCTTTTTTCTTCTCCCGTGGCCGGGAAAAGGCGGCCGCAACTAGTAATACGAAATCGTTTCGATGCCGTTGCCGCCTTCGAACCAGCCGGTGATGGCGCGTTTTTCCA
This sequence comes from uncultured Streptomyces sp., assembly GCA_964625665.1. Taxonomy (GTDB): domain Bacteria; phylum Pseudomonadota; class Gammaproteobacteria; order Burkholderiales; family SG8-41; genus PALSA-1004. The sequence continues at coordinate 3,230 of CAZVDN010000361.1, forward strand.
GATCGACCGCGGTGACGATGCCGCTGTCGTGGCTGGCGATGAGCACCGAGCGGTTGTCCTGCGCGAACGCCGCGCCCATCGGGCCCTTGGCGAGGATGAGCACCTGCTGGTCGCGCAGGTTGCCGGTATCCATGACATGGACGGTGGCCGAGGCGTAATTGGTGACGATCAGAAATCGTCCGTCGGGCGAAAAGCGCGGCCGCATCAGCCGGCTGCGTTTCGGGTGCGAAGGCGGCACGCCGTCGAGCGGCACGCGCGCAACGACGCGGTCGGCGGCGGTGTCGATGACATGCAGGTCGCCGCTCGCATTGTCGGCGGCAACCACGTGCCGGCCGTCGGGCGAAGAGGTTACGCCCTCGCTGCCGCGCGGCAGGGACAGCGTCGTGGTGAATTTTTTCTGTTTG
>CAZVDN010000362.1:0-3619 GCA_964625665.1 uncultured Streptomyces sp.
CTTCCACGCTTCGATATAGAGGTCCTGGAACTGCTCGTAGGGATAATCTTCGGGCACGTTCACCGTTTTGCTGATCGCCGAATCGACGAAGGGCGCGACCACCGCAACCATGCGCATGTGATCGAGCGCGGAAATCTCCAGCGCGGTGACGAATTGCGGCGGCAGCTTCTCGACATCGCCGCCGCGGTGTTTGTAGAGGCGCCATGCGTAGTCCTCGACGTCGTAGGTCTTCTTCGAGCCGTCGGCTTCGCGTTTCTTGCGCTGATAGGTCCACGAATACGGCGGTTCGATGCCGTTCGACGCATTGTCGGCAAAGGCCAGCGAGATCGTGCCGGTCGGCGCGATCGACAACAGGTGGCTGTTGCGCATGCCGTGGCGCGCGATTTCTTTCTTCAGCGCTTCGGGCAGGCGCGAGGCAAACCGCGGCTCGGCCAGATACTGCTTGGCATCGAACAGCGGGAAGGCGCCCTTCTCCTTGGCGATGTCCACCGACGCCGCATAGGATTCATTGCGCATGGCTTCGGCGATCTTCGCGCCCATCACGCGGGCTTCTTCGGTGTCGTATTTGAGGCCGAGCATGATCAGCGTGTTGCCGAGACCGGTGAAGCCGAGACCGACGCGGCGCTTGGCCTGCGCTTCCTTGTGCTGCAGCTCGAGCGGCCAGACGGTGACGTCGAGCACGTTGTCGAGCATGCGGATCGACGGACGCACGACGCGGCCGAAGGCATCGAAATCGAATCGCGCTTTCGGCGTGAAAGCGTCCACCACAAATCGCGTCAGGTTGATGCTGCCGAGGCAGCAGCAGCCGTAGGACGGCAGCGGCTGCTCGCCGCAGGGATTGGTCGCTTCGATTTTTTCGCAGTACGACAGATTGTCGTCTTCGTTCATGCGGTCGATGAAGACCACGCCCGGTTCGGCGTGGTGATAGGTCGATTGCATGATCTGTTGCCAGAGGTCACGTGCCTTGGCCGTCGTGTAAACCCAGTTGCCGTCGGCACGCTGCTTCGGCTGCTCGAGGTCTTTAACGCGCGGCTTGGCCTTGTGCACCAGTTCCCACGGGCCGTCGCTCTCGACCGCGCGCATGAAGGCGTCGGTCACCGCCACGCTGACGTTGAAGTTCTTCAGGTCGCCGCCGTCCTTGGCGTGGATGAATTCCTCGATGTCCGGATGATCGCAGCGCAGGATGCCCATCTGCGCGCCGCGCCGCGCGCCGGCCGATTCCACCGTTTCGCAGCTGCGGTCGAACACGCGCATATAAGAGATCGGGCCGCTCGCCGAGGAATGCGTGCCTTTGACAAAGGCGCCCTTCGGCCGGATGGTCGAGAAGTCGTAACCGACGCCGCCGCCGCGCCGCATGGTTTCCGCGGCCTCCATCAGCGCGACATAGATGCCGGGCTTGCCGTCCACCATGTTCGAGACCGAGTCGCCGACCGGCTGCACGAAGCAGTTGATCAGCGTGGCCTTCAGATCGGTGCCGGCGGCCGAATTGACGCGCCCGCCCGGTATGAAGCCGCCGCGCAGCGCATGAAAAAACTCCGCTTCCCAGTGGGCCGGGTCTTTTTCAATGGCGGCCAGCGCCCTGGCCACCCGCTTTCGTACCTCGTCGACCGTCTTCTCGCCACCCTTGGCGTATTTTTCAAGAAGAACGTCTATGCTGACCTGTTGGTCCGGAATCGCCAGCATCGGGTCGTCGAGTTTCATATTTTTAGTCTCCCGCAAATCGCGCGTTTAGTCGCGCTTGGTAACAATAATGCGCGCCGCAGGGCGCGCCGTGATTTGAATCAAATGCAAAATCAAAAACGTTGTGCGCGACGCAGCGCGCGTCGTGTATGTATTCATGTTCACTGGATGGCGTCCGCGAGAACTTCCGGATGCCGCTGTGCGATTCGGATCAGGCTTTTTGCCGCCCCCGAGGGCGCGCGCGCGCCCTGCTCCCACTTCTGCAGCGTGCGCACGGAAACACCGAGCAGCACGGCAAACTGCGCCTGACTGAGGCCGCTGGCGTTGCGCACGCTGGCGACGGCGGGAATCTTGACCGCGGATTTGCGGGTGGCGGCAGTTTTTTTCGGTCTGACCCGACGCATCAGGTCACGGTGCAGGGGTTGAAGCTCGGTTTTTTTCTTGTTTGAACGCATATTTTTCTTTTGCCTCTGGCGGGCCTAAAAACGTGCTGGGACGTGGACCCGTCTTCTGCAAAAGATTGTATACCCCATTGGGGCACACTCGCTATCCTTCATCGAACTTTTTTTATGCCGCAATGCAACCTAGGGGCGTCAGTTGCAGCGGCTGGCTTCCATGCCGCGGCGGATGCGCGTTTCCGAGGCACGCGTGATCGCCGTGGCGTAGTTCAGGTTGGCAAGACGCACCTCTTCGGTGCTTACAAGACCCGACCGCCCTTCAGGCTTGGCCGAATTGATCGCGATCAACACTTCGCCGCGGTCGGCCGTGCGCAGCGTCACCGGCCCGCCCGACTGGCCCTCGGTCATCGAACAGGCCATGCGCCAGCGGCGGTCGGGATCGATGCGCGCTAGCCGGCACCCGAGGTGGCCGACCAGCCCCGCGTTCATGCTGCCCGGGTAGCCGGCCGAGGTCAGCGGCTTATTGAGGATCGCGTCCGGCGGCGCGGCCGCAAACGGCAGATAACCGACGCGTTCGCCCAGATTGTTGCTGCGCCCGCTCTGCGGATCGATCAGCTTCACCAGCGCCCAGTCGTCCACCGTATCGGCCTCCGCCCAGAAGGCCCCGGCATCGAGAATGCGGCCGACGCCGCGCAAAGCAAAGGCGGCAATGTTGTTGGCCGGCTGGCCGACCTCGAACATCACTTCCTTGCGCGTTGCCTCGAAGGCGACGTGGTAATTGGTCAGCAGATGGCAGGGCGAAATCAGCACCCCGGTGCCGCGGTATTTGCTCATCACCACCACACCGTCGGTCTTGGCAATCGGATAAACGATGCCGACGGCGTTGAACTGGCTGTAATTCGCGTCGAGGCGGTTGATGATGACGCGGGGGTCGGCGACCTGGGGCGCCTGGGCGTGAAGCGTGGCGGCCCAGGCGAGCAGCGCGAGGGCCAATCCAATCCGCTTCAATGCCATGATGCAGATCGCGCCCTGATATCGTGCGAATTGCAGCTGCAGGACCAAGGCAATTCAGCGCATTGCGCCATACGAAAACCCGGCAACACTCAATCCGCCCTCACATTCGCCGTCTTCGCCACCTTCGCCCACTTTGCGATGTCGTTTTTGATCTGCGTGGCGAATTCATCAGGCGAGCTGCCGACCGGTTCGCTGCCGAAGCCCTGAAAACGCTCGCGCACTTCCGCGGAGCCGACCGCCTTTACCACTTCCGCGTGCAGGCGCGTGATGATCTCGCGCGGCGTGCCGGCGGGTGCGAGCAGGCCGTACCACGAACCCACTTCAAAACCGGCGAGGCCCGATTCGGCCATGGTCGGGATTTCGGGCGCGGCGGGCGAGCGTTTCGCCGCGGCGATGCCGATCGGCTTGACGCGGCGGTCGCGGATCACCGGCATGATCGACTGCATCGAATCGAGGCTCAGCATGACGTGGCCGGCGACGAGGTCGGTGACCATCGGCACACTGCCTTTGTAGGGCACGTGCACCAT
>CAZVDN010000363.1:0-3618 GCA_964625665.1 uncultured Streptomyces sp.
GCGACAAACGCGCGGCCATCGCGCTGACGCGACAACACGTCGAAAGCTCGCGCGAACTGCTGCTCGAACAGATCGGCGCACTTGCCGTGGTGCCATAACAATTCTCAGGGGGAGACCATGAAGATCTATCCGAACCACACCAAACAACAACTCGAGGCCGGCAAGATTGCCATCGGCATGGGACTGCACCAGTCGCGCACCACCGATATCGGCGCCATCGCCAAGACCTGCGGCTATGACTGGCTGTTCATCGACATGGAGCATTCGGCACTCGACATCGGCAATGCCTCGATGATCGCCTCGGCCGCCCTGCCGGTCGGCATTTCCCCGCTGGTGCGCGTGCCGGGCAAGGAACACCACCATGCCTCGCGCCTGCTCGATTCGGGCGCCCAGGGCATCGTCGTGCCGCACGTCGATTCGCTGCAGGAAGCGAAAAACGCAGTGTCCTACTGCAAATATCCGCCGATCGGCCACCGCTCGATCTACGGCCAGCTGCCGCAGTTCGGCTTCAAATCGCTGCCGCTGACCGAAGCCACCACGCTCGCCAACAACGAAACCCTGGTCGTCATCATGCTCGAAACGCCGGCCGCCATCGAACTCGCCGATCCGATCGCCGCCCTGCCGGGCGTTGACGTAGTGATGATCGGTACCAACGATCTGTGCGCCGAGATGGGCATCCCGGGCCAATACGGCGACGCCAAAGTCGAAGCCGCCTACAAGACCGTGATCGCCGCCTGCCGCAAGCATAAAAAACATCCGGGCATGGGCGGCGTGGTCGATCACGCCCTGATGGACAAATACATCAACATGGGCATGCGCTTCATACTCTCGGGCAACGACACGGGCTTCCTGATGGCCGGCGCCCGCGCGCGTTCGGATTTTCTGCACGGCCTGAAGTATTAAAAACACGCAGCACCGTCCCCGGAATACGCGGCACTCCTTCCGGGCTGCGTTCCGGTGAAAACTGATGAGGGATTTGCGATGAGCAAAGGCAAACAACTGCGCGCGCTGATGCGCGACGGCAAACACCATTTCACGCCGGGCATCACGACGCCGCTGCACGCCATGATCTGCGAAAAGGCCGGCTTCGAGTTCATCTACATGGGCGGCTATGACGTCTCGCTCACGCTGCTCGGCCTGCCCGACGTCGGCCTCATCACCGGCCAGGAAATGGCCGCCAACGCCGGCAATATCGCGCGCGCAGTCGGCATCCCGGTGATCGCCGATGCCGACACCGGCTATGGCAACGCCATCAACGTCATGCGCACCGTGCGCGATTTCGAAAACGCCGGCGTCGCCGCGATCCACATCGAAGACCAGGTCAGCCCGAAGCGCTGCGGCCACGTCGCCGGCAAGCAGGTGATTGCGCTCGAAGAAGCCGCCGGCAAAATCCGCGCCGCCTGCGACGCGCGGCGCGATCCGGACTTCGTCATCATCGCGCGCACCGATGCGGTGGCTGCGGTCGGCGGCGGACTCGATGAAGCCATCCGCCGCGCCAAGGCCTATGCAAAGGCCGGTGCCGACATGATCTTCCCGGAATTTCCGGACTCGGACCTGGCCATGCCCAAACGCTTCGCCGAAGAAGTGCACAAGGAATATCCGGGGCTGCCGCTCTATTTCAATTATTCGTCGAACCTCAAGTGGTTCGAGTCGGGCGCCACCTTCGATGACGTGGCTGCCGTAGGCTTCAACATGATGCACGTCTCGCTGGCCGGTCTGCGCACCTCGATGCAGGCGATGTTCGACTACGCCGCCGACCTGAAAAAGCGCGGCGCCGTGGCCGAAATCGAATACGAAAAGAAACTGCTCAATCACCCGATGGGCAGCTGCAATGAATTCGCCGGCTTCCCGAAAATCAAGGCGCTGGAAGAAAAGTACCTGCCGCCCGACGAACTGAAAAAGAAATACCAGCCCTGAACCGGCACGGAGGCGCGGCATGCATTTCACCGAGGCACTGAACATCGACGAGTTGCGCGCGATCGCGCATGGGCGATTGCCGAAAATCGCCTGGGATTTTCTCGACGGCGGCGCCGAGGACAACCTCACGCTCGACAACAATCGCGACGTCTTCAAACGCATCCGCTTCCGGCCGCATACCATGATCGACGTCTCGAAGCGTTCGGCGCAGACCGAAATCTTCGGCAAGACGTTCAATGCGCCCTTCGGCATCGCGCCCACCGGGGCGGCCGGCCTCTACGGTTTCAAGGCCGATTCGGCCATGGCGCGCGCGGCACGGGATGCCGGCCTGCCGTTTGTCCTGAGCACCGCCTCGTTCGAACCGCTCGAAGACGTGGCGAAGGCGGCCGCGGGCGGCACGCTGTGGTTCCAGCTCTATATGGCGAAAAGCCGCGCGCCTGTGGAAAAACTCGTCACGCGCGCGCTGAACGCCGGCTTCGAGGCGCTGGTGCTGACGAGCGACGTCGCGCAAAACGGCAATCGCGAATACAACCGGCGCAACGGCTTCTCGACGCCGCTGAAACTGAACCTGCGCAATCTGCTCGACGGCGCGCTGCATCCGCGCTGGGCGCTCGACGTCTTTCTGCGCACCCTGCTCGATTCGGGCGTGCCGCGTTACCAGAACGTCAGCCGCGACGGCAATGATCGCATCATCGACAAACCGGTCGCCGAGTTCCAGGAACGCCGCGAAGAGGTGAACTGGGAAGATTTCCGCTGGCTGCGCGAATTCTGGCCGCGCAAACTGTTCATCAAGGGCATCGTGCGCGGCGACGATGCGCTGAAGGCCAAACAGCTCGGTGCCGACGGCGTGTTCGTCTCCAACCACGGCGGCCGCCAGCTCGACGGCATCATCTCGCCGATGGAAGCCATCCCGGAAATCCGCGCCGCGACCGGCGATAACTTCATGGTGATGGCCGACGGCGGTTTCCGCCGCGGCTCCGATATCATCAAGGCGGTGGCGCTCGGTGCCGACATGGCGTTTCTCGGCCGGCCGCTGCTCTACGGCATTTCCGCCGGCGGCGAAGCGGGCGCCAAACACGCGCTGAACATCCTGCGCGCCGAAATCGACCGCGTGCTCGCCCTCACCGGCGTCTGCTCGATCGATCAACTCACGCTGGACCTGCTCTGGCATCCGGATTTCATTCCCGTACGGAAACCGTGAACCGATGAATACCGCAAAAACAAACCTGCTCGCACTGGGCCTGCTGTTGACCGCCTGTGCCGCCACCGCACAGACCTATCCGTCGAAACCCATCCGCATCGTCATTCCGTTTCCGCCGGGCAACACCGTCGACGTGATGTCGCGCCTCATCGCGCCCAAACTCACCGAGCGCCTCGGGCAAAACATCATCGTAGAGAACCGCGTCGGCGGCAACGGACAAATCGCCATGGAATACGGCGCGCGCGCTGCGCCCGACGGTTATACGCTGACGGCCGGGCAGGGCGGCAGCATGGTGGTGATGCCGCATACCTACCGGAAAATTCCCTACGACCCGTTGCGCGATTACGCGCTGATCGCCGTTTCGACCACCAACTTTCTCGGCATGGTCGTGCACCCGAGCGTGCCGTTCAGAGGCGTTCGCGACCTGATCAACTACGCGCGCGCCAATCCCCACCGCGTGAGCTTCGGCTCCAACGGCGAAGGCGCTTTCACTCACCTGG